>NZ_CP046622.1:4701562-5015000 GCF_009755665.1 Variovorax paradoxus | reverse complement strand
ACTATAACGGTCCTAAGGTAGCGAAATTCCTTGTCGGGTAAGTTCCGACCTGCACGAATGGCGTAACGATGGCCACACTGTCTCCTCCTGAGACTCAGCGAAGTTGAAATGTTTGTGATGATGCAATCTCCCCGCGGAAAGACGGAAAGACCCCATGAACCTTTACTGTAGCTTTGTATTGGACTTTGAACAGATCTGTGTAGGATAGGTGGGAGGCTTTGAAGCAGGGTCGCTAGATCTTGTGGAGCCAACGTTGAAATACCACCCTGGTGTGTTTGAGGTTCTAACCTAGGTCCATTATCTGGATCGGGGACAGTGCATGGTAGGCAGTTTGACTGGGGCGGTCTCCTCCCAAAGCGTAACGGAGGAGTTCGAAGGTACGCTAGTTACGGTCGGACATCGTGACGATAGTGCAATGGCATAAGCGTGCTTAACTGCGAGACTGACAAGTCGAGCAGATGCGAAAGCAGGACATAGTGATCCGGTGGTTCTGTATGGAAGGGCCATCGCTCAACGGATAAAAGGTACTCTGGGGATAACAGGCTGATACCGCCCAAGAGTTCATATCGACGGCGGTGTTTGGCACCTCGATGTCGGCTCATCTCATCCTGGGGCTGTAGCCGGTCCCAAGGGTATGGCTGTTCGCCATTTAAAGAGGTACGTGAGCTGGGTTTAAAACGTCGTGAGACAGTTTGGTCCCTATCTTCCGTGGGCGCTGCAGATTTGAGGAAGCCTGCTCCTAGTACGAGAGGACCGGAGTGGACACACCTCTGGTGTATCGGTTGTCACGCCAGTGGCATTGCCGAGTAGCTAAGTGTGGAAGAGATAACCGCTGAAAGCATCTAAGCGGGAAACTCGTTTCAAGATGAGATCTGCCGGGGCCTTGAGCCCCCTAAAGAGTCGTTCAAGACCAGGACGTTGATAGGTCAGGTGTGGAAGCGCAGTAATGCGTTAAGCTAACTGATACTAATTGCTCGTGCGGCTTGACCCTATAACTTTGATCGATCAGATCAAGGTGTTATGCCAAGTTGACGCATTCAAAATACATTCAAGCAGCGCAGTCATTGCGTGCTGATTCCAAACTCTATGAATTCGTTTGATTGATCACGTGATCAACCAGACAACAAGTTATGCCTGATGACCATAGCGACGTGGTACCACTCCTTCCCATCCCGAACAGGACAGTGAAACGCGTCAGCGCCGATGATAGTGCGGGTTCCCGTGTGAAAGTAGGTCATCGTCAGGCTCTTACAGCCAGGAAAAGCCCAACACAGCGTGTTGGGCTTTTTCCTTTTGGATTTAATAAAAAGCGCGTCATCTCAGGTGGTGCGCTTTTTTGTTATTGCCGAGTGGCAAGCGTCAAATATTGCGAATGGATGCCGAATCCATCTCGGCCGCACCGGCGGCGATCAATTCCGCCAAGATATCTCCGGCCAATTGATCCAACTCCGTGTCCGCGAAGAAGCGCTCGCGGACAACACTGAAATACGACGTGCCCCGAAGCCAGTCGGCCCATTCGTCCAGCGCGATCGACTGCACCTCGAGCAGCTTGAACTTCATCAGCACTTTTATGGCATGCCGTGCATGCTTCACCGGGTCCCGCTGAAGCCCGTCAAGCCGGCGGCGTGCTGTAGCCAGCGAACTGCGGACGTCCGTGAAGACGCGTCCATGGCCCGGGATCACCTGAAGTGGCGCTAACGCTTCGATGCGATCCAGCGTCGCAGCGATAACTCCGAACGACGGCTCACCTGCTAGCTCGGGAAAGGCCACACCAAAGCCGTTCTCCCACAGAGCATCTGCCGAGATCAGTGTTCGCGAGACGGGCTCGAACAAGATGATCGAATGCGGATCATGGCCAGGCGCGCTGTACACCTGCCAGGCCCTATCCCCGAGCTCGCATTCCGTCTCAGGTCGCAGCAGGCCGGTGAATCCGAACCGTGGGCACGTCTGTCCTGTCGCAAGAAAACTCAATCCGCTTTCGTCCCAGCGTCCAACCAGGCTCGCTTCCCCCGGCGGAATGTCCGTTTGCACCTTCGGATAGCGCCGCTGCAGCGCCGCGTTGCCGCCGCAGTGGTCGCTATGCAGATGGGTATTCAGGATCCGGTCGAGTGGCCGCGTCCCCAGCGCCGATTCGACAAGCGCCAAGGTTTGATCGGCATGCGTGGCATACCCGGTATCGACAAGCGCGGTCTCGTCGGCCCCGACAAACAGAATGTTGTTCGATGAAAGCCAGCCGCGCTCGAAGACGACGAGGTTCGCCGGCAGCCCAGCTGCGGCGCGCCCGCTCACTCAGACGCTCGCGCTGGTTCGAAGCTCACGACGCAGGATCTTCCCGACATTGGTCTTCGGCAGGGTTTCGCGGAACTCGATGTGCTTGGGACGTTTATAGCCGGTGAGCTGGCCGTTGCAGTACTGGAGCACCGCCTCTTCCGTCAGCGTCGGATCCCTGCGCACGACGAACACCTTGATCGCCTCGCCCTGTTTTTCGTCCGGCACGCCCACGGCGGCGCATTCGACAACGCCTGGGCACAGCGAGATCACGTTCTCGAGCTCGTTCGGGAAGACATTGAAGCCGCTGACCAGGATCATGTCCTTCTTGCGGTCGACGATGCGGCTGTAGCCGTCTTCCTGCATGACGGCGACGTCGCCGGTGCGCATGAACCCGTCAGCGGTAAAGGCTGCCGCGGTTTCTGCCGGCTGGTTGTAGTAGCCGGTCATCACGTTCGGGCCCTTGATGCAAAGCTCGCCTGCCGTGCCAACGGGCAGGGAGTTGCCCTCATCGTCCTTGATGGCAATCTCTATGCTCGGCAGCGGCAAGCCGATGGTGCCCGTGAACTTCGTGTTCGACACCGGATTGTTCGTACCGATCGCACAGGTCTCGCTCATGCCCCAACCTTCGATCATCGGGCAGCCGGTGGCTTCGAACCATCGCTGTGCCGTGCCTTCCGAGGCGGCCATGCCGCCGGCCTGCGACACGAACAACGTCGAGAAGTCGATCGACTTGAACTGCGGATGCATCAGCAGCGCATTGAACAGCGTGTTCACCGCCGGCAGCATGTGGAACGGACGCTTCTTGAGCACCGCGATGAACTTGTCGAAGTCGCGCGGATTGGGAATCAGCGTCATGTGCGAGCCCTGGCGGATGACCAGCAGGCACAGCGTCAGCGCGAAGATGTGATACAGCGGCAAGGCCGCGATGCTGTTGACCTTCGACAGGTCGCCAGCCCGGGACAGCGCAGGCGTGAACCACGCCTCCGCCTGCAGGGTGGCCGCAACGATGTTGCGGTGGGTCAGCACCGCGCCCTTCGACAGACCCGTCGTGCCGCCGGTGTATTGCAGGAATGCGATCGAGTCGAGCGTGCTCTGGTCTGGCCCGAGGGGCCGGCCGCGCCCTTCGGCAATGGCCTTGGAAAACTCCGTGACCGTGCGGCCGCCGCTCAGCGGCAGCTTGTAGGGCGGGACCATCTTGGCCAGGTGGCGAACCGCGATGGTGATCCATGCGCCATAGAGGCCGCCCAGCAAGTCACCCATGGAAGTGACGACGACGTGCTTGACGGGCGTCCGCTCGATCACCTGCTCGAGCGTGGAGGCGAAGTTCTCGAGGATGACGATGGCCGTGGCCCCGGAGTCCTTGAGCTGATGCTCGAGCTCGCGTGCCGTGTAGAGCGGATTGACATTCACACAGGTATAGCCCGCCCGGAGCACGCCGCACATCGTGACGGCAAATTGCGGCACATTGGGCAGCATGATGGCCACCCGCGCACCCGGCTCGAGACCGAGCGATTGAAGCCAGGCGCCCAGCGCCTTGGAAAGCGTGTCGAGCTCTCCGTACGACATCCAGCGCTCCATGCAGACGGAGAACGGCCGATCGGCGTAGCGGCCGAAAGCCTCGTCGAACATGTGGGTCAGAGACCGGTACTGCTCCGGGTTGATCTCGTGCGGCACGTCGGCCGGATAGTTCTGTCGCGCGGATGTCTGCATGCAAGCTCCTTTGCGCGGATTGTGGGAGCCAGATGCGCCCGACCACTAGCGGGCTTGTCCTAGGGGGACGGGAAGCACTGTCGCGCGCGCGATAGCCACGCGAACAACATCGCTCCTGGATGGGCGTGGTGGCGCCTCCCGAACGAGCGTTCTCAGGACTTGCCGGTTTCGCCCGGCAGCAGCACCCCGGCCGGAATGTCGGGCTCGACCTCAAGCGCCCGGTAAAGCGGCGTGAAATCGGGTGCCGTGAGTTCGAACAGCTGCGCGAAGCTCTCGATCACGAAATAGTTGGCTTGGTACGTGTCGATCTTGTAGCGCGTGCGCATGGTGCGCAGCAGATCCAGCGGCAGCCGGTGCGGCTCGTGGCTGCGCACCGCATGCTGCAGCTCGCCCACCGAACTCAAGATGCCGGCACCGTATGCGCGCAGGCCGTCCGGCTGGCGAATGAGGCCGAACTCCACCGTGTACCAGTACAACCTGGCCAGCTTTTCCCCGGCACCCAGTTCGTGCGCCTTGATTCCGCCCTCGCCATAGCGCTGCACGTAGTCCGCAAAGGTCGGGTCGAACAGCATCGGCACATGGCCGAACAGATCATGGAACACATCGGGCTCGACGATGTAGTTGAACTCCTCGGGCTTGCGGATCCAGTCGGTCACCGGAAACTGGCGGTTTGCCAGCAAGGTGAAGAACGGCAGCTCGGGTATCAGCCCTGGCACCGCCACGATCTCCCAGCCGGTGGCGCGATGCAGCCGCTCGTTGATTTCCTCGAAGCGCGGAATGTGGTCCTTCACGCCCAGCGAAGGCAGGGCCTTGATGAAAGCATCGCAAGCCAGCCCGGGCAACTGGGCCGCCTGCCGCTCGTAGAGCCGCTTGTAGGTGTCGTGGTCGGCCGGCGTGTAGCTGGCCCAGTCCTGCGGACAGGTGTAGTCGGCATGCACCGCGCCGCCGCGCGAGTAGTCGCCGCGCGGCGGGCGATCCGAAGCGCCGTAAACAGCAGGTTTGACGGCGGCAGCAGTGGCGGCGGCAGGGGTGTCCATGGGAAATTGCTCTCGGGTTATTTGAGCCAGCGGTTCATCACGCGCTGGAAGTCGCCGCCGGCTTGCTGCAGGTGCAGCCACTGGTCTACATAGGCCTTGAAGGCCACGTCGTCGCGCGGCAGCATCCAGGCCATTTCGCCGTACTGCAGCGGCTTTTCGGGGTTGATGGCGCAGAGTCCGGGCTTGAGCTTCTGCTGCGTGATGGCTTCCGCAGACTCGGTCACGAAGACATCGGCGCGGTTGGCAAGGATCTCGTCGAAGATCGTCACGTTCTCGCCGTGCAGCGTGAGCTTGGCCTGCTTGAAGTTGGCGCGTGCGAAGCGCTCGTTGCTGCCGCCCGGATTGAAGATGACGCGGGTGGAGGGTTTGTCGATGTCGGCCACGCTCTGGTACTTGGCAACGTCGGCGCAGCGTGCGATGGGCGCCTTGCCGTTCACCATGTAGGGAGCGCTGAAGAACGCGCGCTTCTGCCGGTCGGTGGTCACCGAAACGCCGCCAACCGCGATGTCGCACTTGCCGGCCGTGAGGTCGGGCAGCAGGTTGGCCCACGTGGTTTTCACCCACTCGGGCTTGGCGCCCAGGCTGGTGCTGAAGCCCGCCATCAAGTCGACATCGATGCCTTCGAACGTGCCGTCCGTCTTGTGAAAGCTGAACGGCCTGTAGTCACCCGGCGTGCAGATGCGCAGCACGGCGGCCTTTTGCACCGTGTCCAGGTGCGATACGGCCGGGGCACTGGCCGGTGCCATTGCGCAACCGGAAAGAACGGCGGCGGCCGCGATGAGGGTCAGGCCGATCGAAAACGTGCTGCGCATGGAGGCTCCTGGGCGGTGAAAGAAGCGCTTATTTTGGGCCTGCCAACACGCCCCGGCGCATCTGGTCGAGCTCGATGCTTTCGAACAGCGCCTTGAAGTTGCCGTTGCCGAAGCCATCGTCGCCCTTGCGCTGGATGAACTCGAAGAAAATCGGGCCGAGCTGGTTCTCGCTGAAGATCTGCAGCAGCAAAGCGTCTTTCTTGCCGTCGATCAGGATCTTGCGCTTCTGCAGCTCGGCCACGCTTTCGCCGTGCCCCGGAATGCGCTTGTCGACCAGCTCGTAGTACGTGTCGATGGTGTCGAGCAGCGTCACGCCCTTGGCGCGCAGCGCGTCGACTGTTTCATACAGGTTGTCCGAGCCCATCGCGATGTGCTGGATGCCTTCGCCGCGGTACATGTCCAGGTACTCCTGGATCTGGCCCGCCTGCTCCTTGCCCTCTTCGTTGATCGGAATGCGGATCTTGCCGCAGGGGCTGGTCATGGCCTTGCTCTTCACGCCCGTCACCTGGCCTTCGATGTCGAAGTACTTGATCTCGCGGAAGTTGAAGAGCTTCTCGTAGAAGCCGGCCCACACATTCATCCGGCCGCGATACACGTTGTGCGTGAGGTGGTCGATGTAGGTAAGCCCGTTGCCCTTGGGCGCCAAGGCATCTTGAGAGGCCACGCCCGGCAGCGGCTCGAAGTCGACGTCATAGAAGCCGATGTTGCCGATGTCGCCCGGCTTCGCGCCGTTCTTGCCGGGCCAGCGGTCGACCAGGTAGATGAGGCTGTCGCCGATGCCTTTGATGGCGGGAATATTCAGCTCGCCCGGGCCGGCCTTGTCGGCAAAGCCCCAGGCACCGAGAGAAATCGCACGCTCGTAGGCCTGCTTGGCATCCTGCACACGGAAAGCAATGGCGCAGACGCTCGGGCCGTGCTCGCGTGCAAAGCGCTGCGCAAAAGAATCAGGCTCGGCATTCACGATGAAGTTGATCGTGCCCTGGCGGTACAGCAGCACGTTCTTGTGGCGGTGCCTGGCCACTGCCGTAAAGCCCATGCGCTCGAACACCTGGCCCATCGCCACCGGATCCGGCGCCGCGTACTCGATGAATTCGAAGCCGTCGGTTCCCATCGGGTTCTCCCAGGGCGTGAAGGCAGGGGCGTCGGTGTGGCTCATAGGGGTCTCCAGAGGTGGGGGTTCGAAAGATAAAAAGCAGAGAAATTGAGAAAAAGCGCACCTAAGCGGCCTTTGCTGCAATGTAGGGCGGATGCCGCTCATGTTTTCAGCGTTGTTGGGCGCCATAGATAGCAAAGACGCAGAAAAACTGCAAAAATAGCAATATGGAAGCACTCGACAAGATTGATCGGCTCATATTGCGCACGCTGCAAGCAGACGGGCGTGCCACCTACGACCAGATCGCAGAGCAGGTCAGCCTTTCGCCGAGTGCAGTGCTCAGGCGGGTCAAGCGGCTGGAGGAAAGCGGCGTCATCGACCGCTACGTCGCTCTTGTTCGCCCCGAAGTCATCGGCCTGGGCCTTACCGCGTACCTCAATGTGCGCCTAGAAAAGCACACCGAGAGCCACAAGCGCAACCCCATGGACCTGTTCCGCGCCAGCGTGCAGACCTGGCCCGAGGTGGTCGAATGCGCGGCGCTCACCGGTGAAATGGACTACCTGCTGCGCGTGGTGGTCGCCGACATGGGCCACTACAGCCGCTTCATCATGGACACCCTGCTCAAGCACCCGAGCGTTGAAGACTGCAAGACCAGCTTCGTCCTCGACCGTGTCAAGGCCACAACGGCTGTACCGGTTTAGCAACGAATTCGTTGCTCGAATCACACGCGCTTTTGGTATTGGTTCACAAATGACAAGCGGAAGTACCCGTTCGGACTTGTTGATTAAGGGGAAACCCTTATATTTGAACCATGCTCACCGCCAAGACCCTTATTCAAGCGTCTCTCGGCCTCGGCTCTTTCCTGAAGGCGCCGATGGTTGAGGCGCAACCGCGCGCGACCTCCGCGCCCCAGCCCGTCATGGTGCCGATCCGCTCGATCGGCCCGCGCGAACGCGACCGCATCGCGCGCCACCTGCTGGCCTTGACCCCCCATGACCGCTACCTGCGCTTCGGCTATGCCGCGTCGGACGAGCAGGTGCAGCGCTATGTCGATGGTCTCGACTTCGACCGCGACGAGCTCTTCGGCATCTACAACCGCCGCCTCGACCTGATCGCCATGGCGCACCTAGCGTTCGCGCCGGACGACCAGCACAGCGACTGCGCCGAGTTCGGCGTGTCCGTGGCAGCGCATGCGCGCGGCCGGGGCTACGGCGCCCGCCTGTTCGAGCGCGCAGTGGTGGTCGCACGCAACGAAGGCGTGGGCATGCTTTTTATTCATGCGCTGAGCGAAAACGCCGCCATGCTGAAGATCGCCCGCAACGCCGGCGCCACCGTGGTGCGCAGCGGCTCGGAGTCCGAGGCGCATCTGCAGCTGCCGAGCGCCACCTTCGACAGCCGCATGAGCGAAATCGCACTCGAGCACTACGCGGCAGTCGACTACCACCTCAAGACCCGCGCCAAGCAGTTCTGGGCCTTTCTCGCGAGCCTGCAGGAAGTGCGCAGCGGCATACGCGACGCCCGCAGCAAGTCGGCCCAGTAAGCAGCAAGCCGGGCGTGCCGCGGCATGCGCCCGGGCTTCCTTCGAGCGGCGCCTGCGCCAACCGCGCCTGTTTCGTCCTGTAGCCGAATTGCCGAGGGGCCGCGTGCCAGGGGTAGAGCCTGTCACACGCAATCCGGTATCCTTGTATCTCTTCAACTACGCCTCCCGCAGTGGCCGAACCTCACCCTGAACGCGCACCCGTCGAACGGGAAGACAAGCGCGGCTTTCTCCAGAAACTGGCCGAATTCATCCACCCCGGTCCTGACTCGCGCGACGAGCTGATCGAAACCTTGGCCGACGCCGAGGACAACGAGGTGATCGGCGCGGAGTCGCGCGTGATGCTCGAAGGCGTGCTGCGCATGGCCGACATGACGGCCGGCGACGTGATGGTTGCCGCCCCGCGCATGGACTTGGTCAACATCGATGCGCCCTTCGACGCGCTGCTGCACCTCGTCATCGACACCGCGCACTCGCGCTTTCCGGTGTATGAGGGCGAAAAAGAAAACATCATCGGAATCCTGCTCGCGAAAGACCTGCTCAAGCTGCAGCGTGCGCCGGGTCTCAACATTCGCGCACTGCTGCGTCCGGCCACCTTCGTTCCCGAGAGCAAGGGCCTGAACGACCTGCTGCGCGAGTTCCGCGGCAACCGCAACCACCTGGCCATCGTGATCGACGAGTTCGGCCGCGTGGCCGGCCTCATCACCATCGAAGACGTGCTCGAGCAGATCGTCGGCGAGATCGAAGACGAATTCGACATTGCCGAGGACGAAGGCGACATCTTCGGCCTGGCCGACCACACCTACCGGGTCTCGGGCGATACACCGATCGAGCGCGTGGCCGAGGCCTTCGGCATCGTCTTCGACGAAGAACAGCTGAGCGAAGACTTCGACACCATCGGCGGCCTCATCGCGCATGAGATGGGCCACGTGCCCAAGCGCGGCGAACACCACGCCATCGGCGGCTTCGACTTCGTCGTGCTGCACACCAAGGGCGGCGCGGTGCGCTGGTTCAAGGTGTCCCCGGCCCGCGGCAGCGACGCAGCCGACTGATGCCATTGCCCGCAGCGGCCACGCTCCGCACCTCGCGCCTCCTTTCCGCCGTGGGCCTGCTGCGCCTTCTCGGCTTTGCTTTCGCGGGTCTTGCGCAGGCTGCCGCCATTGCCTGGCCCTCGAACGGCCAGCCGCTGTGGTGGCTGCAGCTGATCTCGCTGGCGGTGCTCGTCGGTCTGCTGGACCGGCTGCGCGCCGAAGGAGCAGGCTGGCGCCGCGCCGGCCTGCATGGCTGGCTTTTCTCGACGACCTGGCTCACCGGCAGTTTCTGGTGGCTCTTCATCTCGATGCATACCTACGGCGGGCTTCCGGCGCCGCTCGCGGCCATCGCAGTGCTCGCGCTTGCGGCGGCGCTCGGCCTGTACTACGCGGCGGCGTGTGCCTGGTTCGTGGTTCGCGGGCCGCGCGGGCCCGTGGCCGGTGCGCTGGTCTTCGCCGCGCTGTGGACGCTGGCCGAGCTCGTGCGCGGCAGTTGGTTCACCGGCTTTCCGTGGGGCGCCGGCGGCTACGCGCATGTCGAAGGACCGCTGGCAGCCTGGGCACCGTGGATCGGTGTGTACGGCATCGGCGCAGTCGCCGCCATCGCGGCCGCACTCGTCGCGCTCACGCGGCCCGCGCGCACCGCGGCACTGGCGCAGTCGCTGGTAGTGATCGTCGCCGTGTTCGCGGCGCCGCACCTGGTCAATCCGCTGCCCGCCGATGCACAAGGCGACAAGGGCTCGAGCGGCAAGCTGCAGCTGGCGCTGCTCCAGGGCAACATCCCGCAAGACGAAAAATTCATTCCGGGCGGCGGTATCGACCTGGCGCTGCGCTGGTACGGCGAGCAGCTGCGCGACGCCAAGGCCTCACTCGTGGTCACGCCCGAAACCGCATTGCCGCTGCTGCCGCAGCAACTGCCCGCCGGTTACCTCGAAGCCATCCAGGCGCGCTACAGCCAGGGCACGCAGGCCGCCATCGTCGGGCTTCCGATGGGCGGCCAGGGCACCTACAGCAATGCGGTGCTCGGCTTCCAGCCCGGCGCCGCGCAGCCCTACAGCTACAGCAAGCACCACCTCGTTCCCTTCGGCGAGTTCATTCCGCCGGGCTTTCGCTGGTTCATCCGCATGATGAACATTCCGCTCGGCGACTTCGCCCGTGGCGGCCTGGCGCAGGCGCCTTTCGCCTGGCAGGGCCAGCGCATCGCGCCGAACATCTGCTACGAAGACTTGTTCGGCGACGAGATCGGCGCCAACTTCAAGAGCGAGGCTACGGCGCCGACCATCCTGCTCAACGTGAGCAACATCGCGTGGTTCGGCGACTCGGTCGCCATCGACCAGCACCTGGCCATCTCGCGCATGCGCTCGCTCGAATTCGCACGGCCGATGGTGCGGGCCACCAACACCGGAGCAACCGTGGTGATCGACGCCGAAGGCCGCGTCACGCACCAGCTGCCGCGCCTTACGCGCGGCGTGCTCGAAGCCCCGGTCGAAGGCCGCAAGGGGCTCACGCCCTATGCGCGCTGGGTGGCGCCGTTCGGGCTCTGGCCATTGTGGATCTCGGCGCTGGCTGTCGTCGCCATTGCCTTCGCGCTGCGCCGCCGAAAGGGCTGACGCAGGGCGGATCGTCATCAGGCTGTTGCCGGCACCGCCTTCACGGGCCAGTCGCGCAGCTTGCCCGGGTTCAGCAGCCCCATCGGATCGAAGCGCTTCTTCACCTCGATGACCTCGGGCGGCAGCGGCCCACCGGCCTTGCCGTCCTCCACAATGTTCACATGCGGGTTGTTGATGTGCACGTTGTGGGCGCGGTGAATGTCGATGATCTCCGAGAGCCGTTCTTCGGTGCTGAAGCGAACCAGCTGAAGCCCGCTGCAGGTCATGAGCCCCGCCACGTTACGGATGAACTCGATGTGCATCATCACCTCGCCGCCGAGCAGCTTCTCCATCTCGATGATCTGCTCGACCTGCCGGCCCGGAATGAAGCCGCTCTGCAGGTAAGTCAGCGTCGGGTCGACCTTCAGCGCATGCAGCGTGGTGTGGTTCCAGGTGAACTCCATCAGCGTGCGATTGCTCTTCTGCACTTCGGCCGCTGTCTTGCGGTAGCTCACCGTGCCGCCGTGCGCTTCGGCCAGCTGCAGCATGGCCGGCTCGCAATACTCGGCCACGAGCGACAGCACCGTGTGGCAGCCCTTGGGCAGGTGCGCCGCGAGCTGTGCCAGATGATCGGAAATGGGCGCGGCAAAAAAAGCGATCTCCCGCTTCACGATGCCGGGTGCATTGGCCAGCCTGTCGGCGAAATGGAGCGCGTCTTCAAACTTGTCGAAGGTCACCAGTGTTTCGAGCCAGGCATGCGACGGCGCCAGCGCCACCTCGATTTCGAGCACCAGCCCGTTGGTGCCCCACAGGTGGTGCATGCGCATGGCGTCGGCGCCGCGCAACTCGACCACCTGGGGCTCCGCCTCGATGGTCATCGCGCGAATGCCGAGCACGTTGCCGGGCGCACCCAGCGGCCCGTAGTTGATGGAGCCCACGCCGCCGAAGCCGCCGCCGAACAGGCCCCCCAGCGTGGCGCTGCGGTAGGTGGAGGGCAGGCAGCGCATCTCCTGGCCTGAAGGCTTGGTCTGCTTCTCGAGCTCGCCCAGGCGAATGCCGGCCTGCGCGCGCGCCACGCCGGGCTTCACCCAAAGAAAGGCGTTGTAGCCCGTCATGTCGAGCACCACGCCGCCCGCGAGCGGCGTGGTCTGGCCGTAGTTGCCGGTGCCGCTGCCGCGAAGGGTGATCGGCACATTGCGCCGTGCGCAGGCGCCGACCACTGCGCGAATCTCCTCCTCGGTGCGCGGACGCACGACCACGTCGGCGCGCTTGTCTTTCAGCTGGCGGGTCAGTACCGGGCTGAACCATGAGAAGTCTTGCGACAGCCGCGTCACGCGGCTTTCATCGGTGATCCAGTCGAGCTCGGGCAGTTCGAGCTGCAGCTGTTCTATGGCGGAAATTAAAGCGTTCATGGTCAAGGTTTCAATCCTGGGAAAGTTCGCTCGCGTGCCATGAGCCCAGCGCCACCTTGGTGAGCCAGGCCATCAGCACGAAGAGCGCGACGCCGGTCAGCGAAATGAGCAGCAGGGCCGCGAACATGCGCGGAATGTTCAGCTGAAAGCCGGCCTGCAGGATCTGGTACGCCAGCCCTGCACCCGAGCCGCCCGTGCCGGCGACGAACTCGGCCACCACGGCGCCGATGAGTGCGAGGCCGCTCGAAATGCGCAGCCCGCCGAAGAAGTAAGGCAGCGCGCTCGGAATGCGCAGCCGCACCAGCTGCTGCCAGCGTGTCGCGCGGTTGAGCTTGAAATAACTCTGCAGGTCGGGGTCGATGCTGCGCAATCCGAGCGTGGTGTTGCTGATGATGGGGAACAGCGCCACCAGTGCGGCGCACACCGTCATCGCCGCCACCGGGTTCTTCACCCAGATGATGATGAGCGGCGCCACCGCCACGATGGGCGTCACCTGCAACAGCACCGCATACGGAAAGAGGGCAGTCTCGATGCGCTTGCTCTGCACGAAAAGAAACGAGATCAGCACGCCCGCCACCGTGGCCAGCGCGAACGACAGCAGCGTGATCTTGAGCGTGACGAGCAGCGCGTTGCCGAGCGGCGCCCAGTCGGTGACGAGCGTCTGCACCATCAGGATGGGCGAGGGCACCAGGTAGGGCGGCAGCTCCATCGCCACCACCATCCATTGCCACAGCGCCACCAGCACCATGCCGATGAGTACCGGGTAGAGCACGCGCTGCACGCGCGGCTGGCTAAAAAGGGGGGTGCTTTTCTTCATTGCGCATGCTCCTCGTCGCCCTGGCTGGCGCGCAGCAGGCTGTCCTGCAGGCGCTTGGCGTCGCGCGCGAATTCGGGCGTCACCATGAAGTCGGGTGTGCGCGGATAGGGCTCGTCGATGTGGAACTGCTCGACCACGCGGCCGGGCCGCGCGGCCATCATCACCACGCGGGTCGAGAGAAACACCGCCTCGTGGATCGAGTGCGTCACGAAGATCACCGTGAGCTTTTTCTTGCGCCAGAGGTCGAGCAGGTCGGCGTCGAGCTTGTGCCGCGTGATCTCGTCGAGCGCGCCGAAGGGCTCGTCCATCAGCAGCAGGTCAGGCTGCGTCACGAGTCCGCGCGCAATCGACACGCGCATCTGCATGCCGCCCGAGAGCGCGCGCGGCAGCGCATCGGCAAACTTCTCCAGGCCCACCAGCGCGAGCGACTCCATCACACGCGCGTCGGCCTCCTTGCGCGGCACGCCGGCCAGGTCGAGCGGCAGCCGCACATTGGTGCGCACGCTGGCCCACGGCATCAGCGTGGCCGACTGGAACACGAAGGACAGCTTGTGCGGGCAGCTGTGGATCTCCGCCACCGGCTTGCGCCACACGAGCAGGCGCCCGTCGCTCGGCTCGAGCATGCCCGCCACCATTTTCAGCAGCGTGCTCTTGCCGCAGCCCGAAGGCCCCAGCAGCGTGACGAATTCGCCTTCGGCGATCGACAGGTCCACCGGCAGCAGCGCCTGCGTGCCGTTCGGGTAAGTCTTCTCTGCCGAGAGCACTTCCACCGCGGGCACGGCAGGCACCGCGGGGGGCGCAAGGGTGTGGGGTTCGATGCGATTCATGGCGCGAGACTCAGGGCAGTACCTTCGCGTCCTTCACGAACTCGGTGGTGTAGGTCTTCGCAAGTTCCACCTTGGCCGGGTCGAGCAGCTTGGCGCTCACGAGAAAGTCGTAGCTCGCCTTCGAGCGTGCGTCGGTGATCACGCCAATGCCGAGCTTGGCTGCGTCTCCGCCGGTGATCATGCCCATCTCCTTGAGCTTGGCGACGCTGTAGGCCAGCTGGTCGTCGGTCATGTTGGGGTTGTCCTTCTTGATCAGCACATTGGCGGGCGCGGGGTCGGCAAGGTAGCTCTTCCAGCCCTCGGCCGAAGCCTTCACGAAGGCCTCCACCTGCTTGCTGCGGTCCTTCACGGTCTTTTCCATGCACGACACCGTCGTGGCGTACGCCGGAAAGCCGTGGTCGCTGAACATCAGTACCGTGCTCTTCACGCCGGCCTTCTGGATGGCGTAGGGCTCCGAGGTCAGGTAGCCCTGCTGCGCCGTGTTCTTGTCGGCCACAAAGGGCTGGATGTTGAAGGTGTAGGGGCGCGTCTGCTCATCGGTAAGGCCGAACTTGGCCTTGAGCCACGGCCAGTAGCCGCGATTGGCCTGCGCGCCGATCAGCAGCGTCTTGCCCTTCAGGTCCTCGAACTTCTTGACGTCGTCATGCGCAATCAGCACCTGCGGGTCTTTCTGGAAGAAGGCCGCCACGTTGACCACCGGCACGCCGCCTTCGCGCACCTGCATCATCTGGATGTCGCTCGAGCCCATGATGCAGTCGGCCTGGCCCGCGGCCATCATCTGCGTGATGTTGACCTGCGGGCCACCCATCTTGATGGTCACGTCGAGTCCGTGTTTCTTGTAGATGCCCTGTGCCACCGCCTGGTAGAAGCCGCCGTGTTCGGCTTGCGCGTACCAGTTGGTCATGTAGGTGAACTTGTCTTGCGCCTGGGCCGGCGCGGCGGCGGAGAACAGTGCGAGCGCGGCGGCGCCGGCCATGGAAAGAGCGAAAGAACGCATGGTGGGAACCTCTCGAGGCTGGTGGAAGAACGGTTGAAGAAGAAGGAAGGAAGCGGGTGCGATGCAAGTAGCGCGCCTCAGGCGGGCTCGAACGACTGCTGGATGAAGCCCTGCTGGTGGCCGCGCTCCCAGGTCGGCTCGTCGCGCACAAGCCAGCGCAGCGCATGCAGTTCCGTCAGCGCCTGCACCCAACTGTCAGACAGCGTGTCCAGGATCTCTTCGCCCTGCTCACGCGTGGCATTGGTCGGATCGCCGATCACGCCGCTCGGGCCGAAGTCGCGCGCTGTCCATGCGCACGCGGGGCGGCCATCGGCCGACAGCAGCTTGATCGGGAACGGCGGCGGAAAGTTGGCGGCCGCGCGTTCCATGTGCACCGTGTCGGGCGCGAGCGCGAGCATCAGTGCGGTCTCGGAATGGCCGGCATGCATAGAAAGGCGCTTTTCCTGCTCGCTGATCTGCTTGCTGGATGCATTCGGCAGGCGCGACACGCCGTGCGGCACCACCACGAAGTCGCCATGGCGCAGGCGTAGTTCACGCGCCGCCATTTCCAGCACCTGCGGCTGGCCGCCGTGGCCGTTGGCGAACAGCAGCTTGCGAAAGCCCGCGCGGTAAACCGATTCGCCAATCTCGGTCACGGTGGACAAAAGCGTAGTGCCGGTGAGCGTCATGGTGCCCGGAAAGTGCAGGTGCTCTTCCGACTTGCCGTAGGTAATGGTCGGCAGCGCGAAGGCGCGCACCTCGGCCGGCAGCTTCTCGAGCGCCTTGCCCATCACGCCCGAGGCGATCACGCTGTCGACCGAGCAGGGCAGGTGCGGGCCATGCTGCTCGATGGCGCCGCAGGGCAGCACGATGACCGTGTTCTCGCGGTCGGGCAACGCGGCAATTTCTGTCCAGCTCAGATAGGGCAGAAAGCGATGGGGCGGTATGTAGCCGTGGAGCATGGGAGGTCCTTGGTTCTTTAGCGGGAATGAAAAAGCGACGCGTCGCCGTGCGTGACGTGGCCGTCGCGCAGCACCAAGCGGGCCGCGCTGCGCGAGGGCCAGCCGTGGCGGTCGGCCTGGGTGAACAGCACCAGGTCGGCCTTGGCGCCGACGAGCGTGGGCGCCGCCGTGGCCGGCCCGCGCTGAAGCCAGTCGCCGCGGCACAGCGCCTGCGACCAGTTGTCGAAAGGTTCGTCCAACTGCGCCACCAATGCGGCGGTGCCCAGCGCCTCGACCGGGTCGAAGCTGCCGAGCCGGCAGAACGGGTCTTGCACGTTGTCGCTCGCAAACAGTAGCGGAATGCCGCGTTCGCGCGCCTCCTTCACCAGCGTGATGCCGCGCATGCGTGGTGTGCGGCCTGTGACGGCGTCTTGCAGCAGCAGGTTGGTAGCGGGCAGCGACACCACGGTGATCGGCGCGCGCGCCACCGCGTCGAGCGTGGCAAAGGCCTGGGCCTCCGGCTGGGCGGCCAGCGCGCAGATGTGGCCGCACACCACGCGGCCTTCGAAGCCGATCTCTCGCAGGATGCGGGCGGCCGTCTGCAAGCCGACGGCTGCGGGATTCAGTTCTTCGTCGACATGCAGGTCGACGTCCAGGTCGCAGGCCTGCGACGACACCAGCAGGTTGCGCAGCGCCCGTTCGCTCCAGTTGGTGGAATGCACGAATCCGCCCAGCACGGCCTGCGGACCCGTGGCCTTTACCTGCTGCGCGAGCCGCATCGCCTGCGCGGCATCTTCGAACAGCGGCAGCTTGATCAGGCTGACCTGCTCCAGCCGCACCTTGCCTGCCCATTCCTGCGCCAGTTCGGCCATCACCGGCCAGGCGAGCGGCACCGCATCGGGCTCCCACCAGTCGACATGCGTGCGCACATGCGTGGTGCCGCATTCCCACGCCCACTGCAGGCCGCGAGAGGCGCGCTCGCGCACGTCGGCGGCGCTCCAGTGCACGCGGTCGTTCAGCATCACGTCAATGGCGCCAAGCAGGCCGGGCCGCACCTCTTTCATGCGCGGCAGCGTGAACGCCTTGTCGAGGTGCGTGTGCGCATCGACAAAACCGGGCAGCACCAGCGTCCCGGCAAGATCCCAGCCCTGCGGGGAGGGTGCCATGCCATCGGATGCGGGCCGCACCGACTGCACGTTCCCGGCGTCGAGGTCAATGCGGGCCAGCACCGGCACGCCGCCTTGCTGCGGCCAGTCAGCGGGCAGCAGCCAGCGCGGCAGGCGCGCGTTGTCGAGAAAAGCGGGCGCCATCATGCGAAGCGCGCCATTGCGGTGCCGACCCGCGCCATGAAGCGCCTCCGCTGGGGCTCGGTCGCCACGTTCATGTGATAGTGGGCGTGGTAGTCCACCTTGGCGCGCCGGCCTGTGAGCCGCAGCATGTAGCGCGTGACGATCTTGCGCGGCGGATCGCCCATGTACCAGGCCATCCAGCGCGGGCGGCCATAGGTGACCACGGCGCTGATGCGCTTGATGTGCGTGAGCATCGGCTTCACGTTGGCCGGGTCGCTGATGTCGAACGCCACGCCGGGCATGAAGAGCCGGTCGAAGTAGCCCTTCAGCATCGCCGGCAGGCCGAAGCACCAGGTCGGAAAGCAGAAAACGATGCCCTCCGCCCACTGCAGGCGCTCCACATAGGGCTTGAGCGGCAAGTGGTTGTGCGGGACGTCGTGGTAGCCCAGCCGCTCCTCGCGCGAAAGCACCGGGTTGAAGCCTTCCGCGTACAGGTCGCAGTCGTCCACCTCGTGCCCGGCCGCGCGCAGGTTCTTGAGCACCTCCTGGTGCAGGGCCGCATGGAAGCTGGTTTCGACCGGGTGGCAGTAGACGACGAGCACGCGCATGGTGTTTGACCGCTTAATCAGAGCAAGTGGTCAGGTTATGCAAGCGGCGTGCCAATCCGGATGCACCGGAGTGGTGAGGCGGGAGTCTTGTCCCGCGGCTCAGAGGTTGGCGGCTACGCCGCCTTGCCTCGCCAGAGCCGCACGCCCAGGCCCGCCGCGGCCGTGCCGGTTGCCAGCCACGTCACACCCGCCCAGCCCCACTGCGCGAGCGCCAGCGCGCCCAGCGCCGAGCCGGCCGCCATGCCGATGAACATGCTGGTGAACAGCACCGCGTTGAGCCGGCTGCGCGCACCGGGCTCGATGCCGTAGACGATGGTCTGGTGCGCAATCAGCGCCGCCTGCATGCCCAGGTCGAAACCGATTGCGGCAAGCGCCAAGAGCCAGAGTTGCGCATGCGGCGGCAGCAGCGGCGCAAACCCCATGGCCGCGAACGACACCACCACCAGCCCCGCGCCGAGCCGCGTCACCAGTTCGGGCCCGCGGCGGTCGGCCAGCCTTCCGGCCAGCGGCGCCGCAAGCGCGCCGGCCGCACCGGCCAGGCCGAAGGCACCCGCAGCCGCGCTGCCCAGGTGGAACGGCTCGCCGTGCAGCATGACCGCCAGCGTCGACCAGAAGGCGCTGAAGCCCACTGCCAGCAGTGCCTGTGCCAGCGCAGCGCGGCGCAGGGCGCCGTGGCGCGACCACAGCGTGCCCAGCGATCCGAGCAGCGCACCGTAGCCCAGGTGCGTGGTTGGCCTGAAGCGCGGCAGGCCGCACCAGGCGGCCGCGCCAATGAGCGCGATGCTGGCTGCCGCCGCAATGAACATCGCGCGCCAGCCGAAGTGCTCCGCCACGAAGCCGCTCACCACCCGCGACAGCAAGATGCCGAGCAGCAGCCCCGTCATCACCGTGCCCACGGTCTTGCCGCGCGTGGCTTCGGGCGCCAGCGTGGCGGCGGCGGGCACGATGTCCTGCGCCATCGTGGCCGCGAGGCCGATGGCAAGGCTGGCCGCGAGCAGCATGCCGATCGACGGTGCGGCCCCGGCCACCAGCAGTGCGGCGCACAGCGCGGCCGCCTTGGCCAGCACGATGCGGCGCCGGTCGTAGCGGTCGCCCAGCGGTGCCAGCAGCAGGATGCCGAGCGCGTAGCCAAGCTGAGTAAGTGTGGGAATGAACCCAACCGACCGCGCGGAGGCGCCGATGTCCGCGCCCAGCACGCCGAGCATCGGCTGGGCGTAGTAGAGCGAGGCCACGGACAGCCCGGCGCCCGTGGCGAGCAGCAGCACCAGCGAGGCCGGCAGGTCGCGTGTCGCCGGTGCAGCGGCATCCGAGGCATGCGTTTGTTGAATGGAAGACATGGCGTTAACCCTTGAATACTGAGCGAGGGTTGAAATGTGCGCCTATGAGGCGTAACTTGGTAGCCCTGAAGACCGCACAATGTCTATACGCCACACGCATAAGACAGTCCATGTCGACCTCTTCCCCCGCCGCCGACCGCATCGAACTGATGCAGACCTTCATTCACATCGTCGAAGCGGGCAGCCTCTCGGCCGCCGCCCAGCAGATGGGCGCCACCCAGCCCACCGTGAGCCGGCGGCTGCAGGCGCTGGAACGCTCGCTCGGTGTGCGGCTGCTGCGCCGTTCCACCCACGCCATGAAGCTCACGGAAGACGGTGAGCGTTGCTACGAGCGGGCCCGGGAGCTGATCGCCGACTGGCACGCCTTCGAGGCCGACCTCCGCGGCGTGGGCGACGAGCCCGAGGGCACGCTGCGCGTGGTGGCGCCGCATGCGCTGGGGCAATTGCTGCTGGTCGGGCCGCTGGCCGACTACCTGCGCGCGTACCCGCGGGTGTCCGTCGAATGGCTGCTGAACGACCGCCGGCCCGACTTCATCGCCGAAGGCGTCGATTGCGCCATCCAGGTGGGCGAAGTGACGGACACGATGGCCGTGGCCATCAAGCTTTCGGAGGTGCCGCGCGTGGTGGTGGCCGCCCCTTCGGTGCTGGTCGGGCGCAAGCCGCCCACGCATGCATCGGAGCTGGCCGAACTGCCGTGGATCGCGCTGCGCACCTTCTATCGAAACGAGGTGGTGCTCACCCACAGTCCGTCCGGCGAGATTGCGCATGTGCCCATCCGGCCGCGCATGAGCACCGACAGCCTCTATGCGCTGCAAAGCGCGGCGCGCATGGGTCTTGGCGCCTGCATGGGTTCGGCCTGGCTCATGAATGACGACATTGCCACTGGCCGCATGGTGCAGCTTGTGCCGCAGTGGCATGTGGCGGCGCTACCTGTCTATCTGACTTATCCGCATGCGCGGTTCCAGCCGGCGCGGCTGCGCCGCTTCATCGAGATGATGCGGCTCGCGCTGGCCGACCCGACGGGCCGCGCCTGGGAAGCTGGGGCGTCGTAGTCGGCGCCTCAGGAGCGGCGCGGCTGGGCCTTGATGCCGCAGCCGCCCAGCACAAAAGCCACCAGCTCGCGCGCAATCGGTTCGCGGTCGATGGGCGCGTCGGGCGGCAGGCCGAGCATCACGCGCGTCTGTATCGCGTAGTCGGCATAGCTCTGGGTCATGGCCCAGATGTGCATCAGCAGCAGCCGCGCGTCGAGCGGGCGCATCTGCCCGCGCGCGATCCAGCCGTTGATCACGTCGACTTTTTTCTGCGTCCATGCCCTTGCGTTGGGCCAATAGCGGTCGAGGTTGCGGCCGCCGTCGAGCACCTCGCGCGTGAAGATGCGCGAGATCTCGGGGTTGTCGAAGGCATGGTCGAGCTTCTTGCGGATGTAGTCGCCCAGCACTGTGGCCGGGTCGCTCGCGTCCTCGAACGAGAACACCACCTTCCAGGCATGCAGCACTTGCATCAGCAGCTCTTCGTAGAGCTCTTCCTTGCCGGCGATGTAGTAGTGCAGCTGGGGCTTGGTAAGACCGGCGCGCGCGGCAATGGCCTGAGTGGAGGTGCCCTTCAGCCCATGCAGGCTGAACTCGGTCACGGCCGCGGTGCGGATCGCCGCCATGATGCGCTCGCGCCCCGGCCGCGCACGCGACAGCGGGCCCTCTGGGGCGGGCATTTCCTGGGCAGTGGTCGGGGAAGGGCGGCGGGGTCGGCGTTCATTGGCATGTATTTGCGCGGTGCGCCCGGCGATGGTAATCCTTGGCGCATGGCCGCATGCCATGCCGGCATGGAAGCGGAGAGCATGCGGGCACGGTTCATGTATCTTCTCGCCGCTTCCAGAAATTCATCCAAGACAAAGGAGTTCCCTCATGTACCTTTCTCCCCGTTTCAGGGCCTTCGCGGCCGGCGCCGCATTGCTTGCGGCCAGTGCGCTCGCGCAAGCCCAGCAGGCGCTGCCCAATGTGGTGATCCTCGCCACCGGCGGCACCATTGCGGGGGCCGGCGCCTCGGCCGTGAACAGCGCCACCTATGCGGCCGCCAAGGTCGGTGTCGACAAGCTGATCGCCGGCCTGCCCGAACTTTCGAAAATCGCCAACGTCCGCGGCGAGCAAGTGTTCCAGGTCGCCTCCGAAAGCTTGACCAACGACAACCTGCTGACGCTCGCCAAGCGCGTGTCGGCGCTGTCCAAGCAGGCCGACGTGGACGGCATCGTCATCACCCACGGCACCGACACGCTGGAAGAAACCGCCTATTTCCTCACGCTCACCGTGCGCACCAACAAGCCGATCGTGGTGGTCGGCTCGATGCGCCCGGGCACGGCGCTCTCGGCCGACGGCGCGCTCAACCTGTATGACGCGGTCAGCGTGGCCGGCAGCAAGGACGCAGCGGGCAAGGGCGTGCTGGTGACGATGAACGACAACATCGACAGCGGCCGCGACGTGAGCAAGAACGTCAACATCAAGACCAGCGCCTTCTCCAGCCAGTGGGGCCCGCTCGGCATGGTGGTCGAGGGCAAGAACTACTGGTTCCGTGCACCGGTCAAGCGCCACACCATGAATTCGGAATTCGACATCGACAGCATCAACACGCTGCCGGCGGTCGAGATTGCGATGGGCTATGAGGGTGTTTCGTCGATCGCCATCGACGCGTTCGCCAAGAGCGGCGTGAAGGCGATCGTGCATGGCGGCACGGGCAACGGCTCGGTCGCCAACCGCATCGTGCCGAATCTGCAGAAGGCGCGCACCGACGGCGCCATCATCATTCGCAGCTCGCGCGTGCCCGACGGCTTCGTGATCCGCAATGCCGAGCAGCCCGACGACAAGTACGACTGGGTGGTGGCGCACGACCTGCGTCCGCAGAAGGCCCGCATCCTGGCGATGGTCGCCTTGACGAAGACCAGCGACACGAAAGAACTGCAGCGCATCTTCTGGGAGTACTGATCCCGTTCAGCGCGCGGCCCGCCGCTTGCGGTGCCGCGCGTATTCGAGGCTGCTCACGCACACGAGCAGCCAGCCCAGGCCGGTCAGCAGGCCGGCCACCACGTCGCTTGCGAAATGCACCTGCAAAAAGACGCGGCTGCACGCAATGGTGACGATGGCTGCGGCGGCCGCCATGGCCGCCGGCACATGCCAGCGCGCCGGCAACAGGCGCAGCGCCAAATACATCAGCATGCCGTAGCTCACGATCGCGCCCGCGCTGTGGCCGCTCGGAAAGCTGAAGCTCGTCTCCAGCGCCAGCCCATGGTCGTGCAGCGGCCTTGCCCGCGCGAAGATGCGCTTGAGCGCGGGGTTCAGCAGCACGATGCCGCCGAGCGCCATTACCCAGCCCAGGGCCAGCCCGCGGTGCGCGTTGCGCCACAGCACAAGAGCCAGCACCACGCAAACAGGCGCCAGCAATTCGGCGTCGCCCAGGTGCGTGAGCCAGCTGAAGACCACGAGGGCCGCCCACGGCACATGCTCGCCGATGGCGTCGGCCAGCGCCTGGTCGGCCAGGCCGAGCAGGCGCCCGTCGCCCAGCATCGATGCGATGTAGGCCACCAGGCTCGCCGCCGCAAGGATCAGCACGAAGCCCAGGGCCAGCCCGGCGGCCACGCGCGGCTCGTCAGGCTCGTCGCTCGACGAAATCCTGGCGCGGCGGCGCTGCAGCAACCGGCAGGCCAGGCCGGCGCCCAGCACCGACACCGCGAAAACACACAGGAACCAGGCAAGGGCATGCTCGCCGAGCTGGCGCGCGAGAAGAACGAGGGCAGGGGCTTCCGTTGGCATGCGGGGCACCCTAAGGGAGCGCCGCGCCGGTGGCAAGCCGAAGCCGCAATACTTTGCCGCACACAAAGGCCTTGTGAACCGCCGAATGGTCCCACCGCTCCACTTGGCAAACGCGAGTACCACCAATGTTCTCCATACGCAGCACGTTCACCGAATTGGGATGCCCCGCCCGCACGCGCGACGACACGGCCGTGCCGGCCTGCACCGCCCAGGTCGTGCGCGGGCAACCCGCATAGGCGTCGTGCAGCGAGCGCACAAAGGGCAGGTGGATGTGGCCCCCAAGAATCAGGTCTGCGCCCGCGTGGCTCCATCGCGCCACAGCCGTTTCGCGGCCGCGCAGCCGGTTGTGCATGTCTTCCTGGCGCGTGACCATCACCGGCTGGTGCGTCACCACTACGCGCAACTGCGAAGGCGAAGCGGACGCCAGCCGGGCCGCGACCCGCTCGATCTGCTCGGGCGAGACCTCGCCGTCCTCGTGCCGGTACCAGCGCGTGGTGTTGACCGCAAGCACCAGCCATTCGGCGGATTCGAACATCGGTTCCAGATCGGTGCCGAAGGCTTCGGTATACCTTTCATAAGGCGAGAACAGCCGCGCCGCCATGTGAAAGAGAGGAATGTCGTGGTTGCCGGGAATAGCCACCAACGCGGGCGGCGCGAGCCGGTCGACGAAGGCCTTGGCCGCCGCAAACTGCGCGCGCGTGGCCCGCTGGGTAATGTCGCCGGAGAGCACCACCACCTGCGGCGACAGGGAGTGCGCAAGCCGCTCCAGCGCCTCCATCACGTGGGCTTGCTCGGTGCCGAAATGCGTATCTGAAATCTGGAGCAGGCAGCTCATTGCTTCGCGGCCTCCAGTTCGGGCGCGGAATCGGGCCGCACCAGCCACAGCGGCTCGGGCGACACCCGGAACAGCAGCGGCATCTCGGTCCAGGCGATCTCGCCGTCGGTGGCCACCTTCACGCGGCGCGGGGAATGCAGCCGGCCGGTCTTCACCGTCATCGACTCGAACGGAAAGCTCAGCACCTCGTCGGCGCTCCCGAGGCGGCCCAGCGCGCCGCGCACCAGCAGGCCGGGCATTGCCAGCACCCCCGTCGGCTTCAGCACCACGGCCGCCAGCTGCCCGTTTTCGGGCGCGTCGGCATGTTCGATGCCCACCTGCAGCAGCTGCAAGGGGTTGTTGCCGACAAAAAGCGTCGGGGTCCGGACGTCGCGTTCCTGGCCTCGCCAGGCCATGCGCAGGTTCCAGAGCCGGTGCCCGCGCATCACGGTCAGAAGCCCCGCGAAAAACGCGATCCACCGATGGCGGCCGTAGCGCGCCTTGTAGCTTTCGCGCTCTTCCAGCAGCTCGGCGTACAGCCCCATGCTTGCGTTGACCAGGAACACGCGGTCGTTCACCAGCCCCACCTGCGCGGGTTGCGGCTGCCCGGTGAGCAGCAGCTGGAGCGCCTCGGTCGTATCGCCTGGAATGCCATGCGCGCGGCTGAAGTAGTTGAAGGTGCCTTGCGGCAGCACGCCAAAGGGCAGGCCGCTGCCGAGCGTGGCCTGCGCCACCGCGTTGATGGTGCCGTCGCCGCCCGCGGCCACCACCACGCCGCCGACGGCGCGGGCCCGCTCCACGGCTTCACGCGCGAGCGCCTGCACCGTGGCACGCTCGTCCACAAGAAAGATGCGGTGCTTGCGGCCGGCCGCGGTGCAGCCCTCCTCGATGATCCGGCGGGTTTCGGCGGTGTCCGCGCTGCCTGAACCGGCGTTGAGAACGATGAACAGAGGCGAATTCGGACCGATTTGGGGCGGCAGCATGTCGGTGGAGGCAGGGGGAAGGACGCGCGGAGGGCGAAAAAAGACCGATAAAAGGCGATTGCATGCAACCGGCCCGCCTTTGTCGCACCGCCCCGGGCGCCGTGCCGGCAGCCGGCATCCCGGCTTGCTGTGGGAGAGTTGCCCTCCGACCGTAAAATCGTCCGCTTTCGCGGCGCATTGCCGCGCTACCGTCCAAATGTCCGGCCCACGCCGGCCAGCTTCATGTTGACCTTCCAGCAAATCATTCTCAAACTGCAGTCGTACTGGGCCGACAAGGGCTGCGCGCTGCTGCAACCGTACGACATGGAAGTGGGCGCGGGCACCTCGCACACCGCCACCTTCCTGCGGGCCCTCGGCCCCGAACCCTGGAAGGCCGCCTACGTGCAGCCCAGCCGCCGCCCCAAGGACGGCCGCTACGGCGAGAACCCCAACCGCCTGCAGCACTACTACCAGTACCAGGTGGTGCTCAAGCCGGCGCCCAGCAACATCCTCGAGCTGTACCTCGGCAGCCTGGAAGCGCTGGGCTTCGACCTGAAGAAGAACGACATCCGCTTTGTGGAAGACGACTGGGAGAACCCCACGCTCGGCGCCTGGGGCCTGGGCTGGGAGGTGTGGCTCAACGGCATGGAAGTGACGCAGTTCACCTATTTCCAGCAGGTGGGCGGCATCGACTGCAAGCCGATTACCGGCGAAATCACCTACGGCCTGGAGCGCCTGGCCATGTACCTGCAGGGCGTGGACAACGTCTACAACCTGACCTGGACCGAAGGCCTGAGCTACGGCGACGTGTACAAGCAGAACGAGGTCGAGCAGTCGACCTACAACTTCGAGCACAGCGACGCCGAATTCCTGTTCACCGCATTCAACGCGCACGAAAAGCAGGCCAAGCACCTCATGACGGAGCAGCTCGCGCTGCCGGCCTACGAGCAGGTGCTCAAGGCCGCCCACAGCTTCAACCTGCTCGACGCGCGCGGTGCCATCAGCGTGACGGAGCGCGCGGCCTACATCGGCCGCATCCGCAACCTCGCGCGCAGCGTGGCGCAGAGCTACTACGAGAGCCGCGAGCGGCTCGGTTTCCCGATGGCGCCGCGCGAGTGGGTTGCACAAATCACGAAGAAGGCGGCTTGAGCGATGACGAGCGTGCAAAAGAATCTGTTGGTCGAACTCTTCGTTGAAGAGCTGCCTCCCAAGGCGTTGAAGAAACTCGGCGATGCCTTCGCCAACGGCCTGCGCGACCAGCTCGTGGCGCAGGGGCTCGCCGAGCCGGGCTCGGTGCTCACTGCCTACGCATCGCCGCGCCGCCTGGCCGCGCACCTCACGCACGTGGCCGAGCGCGCCGCCGACAAGGCCGTGTCGCAAAAGCTCATGCCGGTGGCCGTGGGGCTCGACGCGTCGGGCCAGCCCACGCCCGCGCTGCTCAAGCGGCTGGCCGCACTCGGCGCCGATGCCTCGGCCGTGCCCGGCCTGAAGCGCGCGATGGACGGCAAGGCCGAAGCCCTGTTCTACGAAAGCACCGCCAAGGGCGCCACGCTGGCCGAAGGCCTGCAGAAGGCGCTGGCCGAAGCCATCGCCAAGCTGCCGATTCCCAAGGTGATGAGCTACCAGCTGGAAAGCGGCTGCGAGCTGCCCGGCTGGAGCAGCGTGAGCTTCGTGCGCCCCGCCCACGGGCTGGTGGCGCTGCATGGCGACACCGTGGTACCCGTCGAGGCGCTGGGCCTGCATGCGGGCCGCGAAACGCACGGCCACCGCTTCGAGGCGGCGGTCGACCCCGTGGTGCTGCGCGATGCCAACAGCTACGCGCTGCAGATGCAGGACGACGGCGCGGTCATCGCCAGTTTCGAAGCCCGCCGCACCGAAATTGCGCGCCAGCTTGCGGCTGCGGCCGTGCGGGTGGGCGGCGGCACGGTGCCCATCCATGACGACGCGCTGCTCGACGAAGTCACGGCGCTGGTCGAGCGGCCCAATGTGCTGGTCTGCAGCTTCGAGCGCGAGTTTCTCGAAGTGCCGCAGGAGTGCCTCATCCTCACGATGAAGGCCAACCAGAAGTACTTTCCGCTGCTCGACGCCTCGAACAAGCTCACCAACAAGTTCCTGGTGGTCAGCAACATCAGCCCAGAGGACGCGAGCGCGGTGGTCGGCGGCAACGAGCGCGTGGTGCGCCCGCGCCTGGCCGACGCCAAGTTCTTCTTCGACCAGGACCGCAAGAAATCGCTGGCCTCGCGCGTCGAATCGCTCGGCAAGGTGGTCTATCACAACAAGCTGGGCACCCAGGGCGAGCGCGTGCAGCGGGTGATGCGCATTGCGCGCGGCATTGCGGCGCAGCTGGCGCAACCGGGGCAATCGGCAGATGCCACGCTCACCGCGCAGGCGGTGCAGGCGGCCCAGCTCGCCAAGGCCGACCTCGTGACCGACATGGTCGGCGAGTTCCCGGAACTGCAGGGCACCATGGGCCGCTACTACGCGCTGCACGACGGCTTGTCCGCCGCGGTGGCCGACGCCATCGAAGACCACTACAAGCCGCGCTTCGCCGGCGACGAACTGCCGCGCAACACCGTCGGCCTCGTGGTCGCGCTGGCCGACAAGCTCGAGACGCTGGTGGGCATGTTCGGCATCGGCAACCTGCCCACGGGCGACCGCGACCCGTTCGCGCTTCGCCGCCATGCGCTGGGCGTGATCCGCATGCTGATCGAGAAAGACCTGCCGCTGGGGCTCGACGCGCTGCTGCAGGACGCCGCCGCGCAGTTCAAGGACATCGAGGGTTTCGACAGCGGCAAGGCCACGGTCGAGCTGCAAGACTTCATTCTGGACCGCCTGGCCGGCAGCCTGCGCGAGCAGGGCGCCAGTGCGCAAGAGGTCGATGCCGTGCTGGCGCCGCGCCCGCAGCGCCTGGGCGAAGTGCCCAAGCTGCTGGCGGCAGTGCGCGCCTTTGCCGCATTGCCGGCGGCCGCCGCGCTGGCCGCTGCCAACAAGCGCATCGGCAACATCCTCAAGAAGGCGCCCGAGGCCGACGCCCACGTCAGCGAGCTGCTCCTGCAGGAGCCCGCCGAGAAGGCGCTGCACGCCGCCATGGCCGAAGTGGTGCCCGCGGCCAATGCGCAGTTCGACGCCGGCGACTACACCGCGTCGCTGCAGACCCTGGCTGCGCTGCGCGAGCCCGTCGATGCCTTCTTCGATGGCGTGATGGTCAATGCCGAGCAGGCCGACCTGCGCCTCAACCGTCTGGGCTTGCTGATGTCGCTGCACGCCGCAATGAACCGCGTGGCGCAGCTCGAGCGGCTGGCAGTCTGAAGCGCAGCAGCACGGGCTTTTTTGCCAACGCCATGAAACTCGTCATCCTCGACCGCAACGGCACGATCAACGTGCACCGCGAAGATTTCGTCAAGAGCGACATCGAGTGGACGCCGCTGCCCGGCGCGCTCGAAGCGGTGGCCAAGCTCAACCATGCGGGCTGGCACGTGGTGGTCGCATCCAACCAGTCGGGCCTGGGCCGTGGCCTGTTCGACATGGCGTCGCTCAACGCCATGCACGCCAAGATGCACAAGATGCTCGCGGCCGTGGGTGGCAAGGTCGATGCCGTGTTCTATTGCCCGCACAGCCCCGACGAGGACTGCGATTGCCGCAAGCCGAAGCCGGGCCTGTTCCTGCAGATCGGCGACCGCTACGGCATCGATCTGCAGGGCGTGCCGACTGCGGGCGACAGCCTGCGCGACCTGCAGGCGGGTGCCGCCGCGGGTTGCGAGCCGCACCTCTTGCTCACGGGCATGGGCGCCGCCTGTATCGGCGTCGACCCGCTGCCCCCCGAATACCCGGCGAACACCATGGTTCACGAGAACCTCGCCGCCTTTGTCGATTTCTTGCTTGCGCGCGAAGCGCAGGCCGCACTGCAGGTGGCTGTCTGATGGCGTTTCTCCGTTCCGTTGTCCATGCACTGTGGATGCTCGTCACCGTGGTGCCCTGGGGCATCATCATGTGCGTCAGTTCGCTCTGGAAGCGCGGCATTCCGCTCTACTGGATGGCGGTGCAGTGGCTCAGCTGGGCCATTGGCGGCGCGCGCGTGCTGCTGGGCATCAAGACTCGCGTCACCGGCATGGAACACCTGCCGACCGACAAGCTCGCCGGCGCGATCCTGCTGGTGAAGCACCAGTCCACGTTCGAGACCTTCCTCATGCCCACGCTGATGCCGCATCCGCTGGCGTTCGTGTTCAAGAAAGAGCTGATCTACGTGCCTTTCTTCGGCTGGGCCATGGCCCGGCTCGACATGATCCACATCGACCGCAGCCAGCGCGCGCAGGCGTTCAACAAGGTGGTGAACCAGGGCCGCAAGCTGCTTGCGCAGGGCATCTGGATCATCATGTTTCCCGAAGGCACCCGCATTCCGCGCGGCCAGAAGGGCACCTACAAGAGCGGCGGCACGCGGCTCGCATGCGAAACCGGCGTGCCGGTGATTCCCGTGGCCGTTACCTCCGCCAAGGTGTGGCCGCGCAAGGCCTTCATCAAGCGCCCCGGCGTGGTCGACGTGTCGATCGGCCCGGCTATTCCCAGTGTCGGCCGCAAGCCCGATGAGCTGATGCGCGAGGTCGAGGCCTGGATCGAATCGGAGATGCGCCGGCTCGATCCCGAGGCTTATCGCGACAGCCCGCCGCTGCAGGCGGCGCCAGAAGTGCACTGAAGAAGAGAAAGCCCGAGATGCGGGGACTGCTTCAGTTCACCATGGATCTGTTCGAAGGGCTGGGCAACGAGTTTGCGCCGCCCAAGCCGCCCGTACCTCGGCCGTCAAAAAAGGTCAAGAAAAAGGCGCCGCCGCCTGCCGCGGCGCCCGTGGCCGACGCGCCGCCCCCACAAGACACGGCCGATCATCCAGGCCCGGCACTGCCCACCATTGCGCTGCGCGATACGCTGACGCTTGCGAGCTTCGTGCATCCGCAGGCCATGCGCGAAACGGTGCTGGGCTCGGCCCGTGTGGCCTATGAGTTCAAGCGCGGCAAGCGCAAGACCATCGGCTTCGTGGTCGGGCCGGAAGGTTTGTCTGTGCGTGCGCCGCGCTGGGTCACGCTGCGCGACGTGGACGCCGCCATCCAGGAGAAGGCCGACTGGATCATCCGCAAGCTGCTCGAAACGCGGCAACGCCACGCACGCGTCGAGGCCACGCGCATCGAGTGGAAAGACGGCGCGGAGTTTCCTTTCATGGGCGAACCGGTCGTGATTCGCCTGGACCCGAAGCACGGGTTTGCAAGCGTCGGCGGCACGCTCGATGATGCAGGCGGCGATGGCACCGGGCCGCGCATCTTGCGCCTGGCCGTGGCGCAGAACGCGGAGCCCTCGCAGATTCGCGATGCCGCCCAAGCCTGGCTCATGCGGCAGGCGCGGCGGCTGTTCATCGAAAGGCTCGACCACTTTGCGCCGAGGCTTGGGGTGCGGTGGCAGAAGCTGTCGTTGTCGAATGCTGCTACTCGTTGGGGGAGTGCGAGTGCGGACGGGTCGATCCGGCTGAACTGGCGCTTGATCCACTTTCGCCTGCCGGTGATCGACTATGTGGTTGCGCACGAACTGGCGCATCTGCGGGTGATGGATCACTCGCATCGGTTCTGGGAGACGGTGGAGAGTGTGGTGCCGGACTATGACTTGCTGCGGCAGCAGTTGAAGGATGAGGCTGTGCCTCGGTGGGGCTGATTTCTGGGATGTTTGCTTCCCGAGGCCGGGATTCCGCCCGGCGGCGGACTCACTTTCTTTTGCTTCGCCAAAAGAAAGTAAGCAAAGAAAAGGCGACCCCACTGTCTGCGACCCTCCGCTTTGCTGCGGGCAACCTGCGGGGCTCAGGTTTCGCGGGGTCTCGCAGAACTCGCTTCGCTCAAACAGCTGCGAGCCCTGATCCGCGAAACCCTCCGCTCCTCGGCGCATACAGAGGGGAGTGCAACCCATCCGGGCCTTTGCTTTGCTCGGCCACCAAGCCACCGCGGCGCTGCGCGCCGCAGTGGTTGGAATTGAGTTGAATGTTGGCAGTTGGGGTTGGCTGTTGGAGCCGAGCGAGAGCGAAGGCTGCCCGCTCCCACCCCTTCTGTATGCGCCGAGGAGCGCAGATGGAGGCGGGATCAGGGCCGCAGCTGTTTGAGCGAAGCGAGTTCTGCGGACCCCCGCCGGAGTCGAGCACCGCAGGTTGCCCGTAGCGCAGCGCAGGGACGCAGACAGTAGGGGTCGCCTTTCTTTGCTTACTTTCTTTGGCGAAGCAAAGAAAGTGAGTCGCCCGCCGGGGCGACACCCGGCCTCGGGAAAAAACGAAGCTAAAGACTCAACGCGCGTGCGTAACCCCCCCATCCACCACCAACGTAGACCCCATCACATAGTCCCCCGCCCGAGAGGCAAGATAAATAGCCGCCCCAGCCATATCCTCCGGCACCCCGATCCGCCCCGCAGGAATCCGCTCCTTCACCTCATCGCCATGATCCCGCGCCAGCTTGTTCATGTCCGAAGCAAACGCCCCAGGCGCAATCGCACTCACCACAATCCGCTCTTGCGCCAGCCGCAGCGCCATGCGCCGAGTCAGCTGAATCAGCCCGGCCTTGCTCGCCGCATACGAATAAGTCTCCTGCGGATTCACTGAAATTCCGTCGATGGACGCAATGTTGATCACCTTCGCAAGGTGATCGGTCGCCGCCTTCTTGAGCATCGGCGTCAGCGCCTTGGTCAAGAAGAAGGGCGTCTTCAGGTTCAGGTCCACCACCTTGTCCCAGCCGCTCTCTGGAAACTCGTCGTACGGCGCTCCCCATGCCGCGCCGGCGTTGTTGACCAGGATGTCGAGCGAGTCTTCATGCTTGGCATAGGCATCGACCAGCGCCTGCGCGCCTTCCAGCGTCGACACGTCGGCCGGCAGAGACACGCAATGGCCGAAGGCCGAAAGCTCCTTGGCGGTCTGGTCGCATGCGGCTGCCTTGCGGGCAGAGATGTACACGCGCGCGCCCTGCGCCAGAAAGCCCTCGGCGATCATGCGGCCGATGCCGCGCGAGCCGCCTGTGATCAGGGCGCTGCGGCCCTTCAGCGAGAAGAGTTGGGTGGTGTCCATGGTGCAGGTGTCTCCTGAATGAAAGATTTCAGGAAACGAGCTTAGTGCGCCGCGTGCGCGCAGCGCGTCACCTTGGCGGCAGCGCCAGGCTCCGGGGGCTCGTGAAGCTGCGCAGCTCGCCGCTCACGGGGTCTTGAAACGCTACCGACTTGGCCAGCAGCTGCAAGGGCTTGTCGAAGTCGTCGCTGTCGGGCGGCAGCAGGGTGGGATAGATCGGGTCGTTGACGATCGGCATGCCCAGCGCCATGCAATGCACCCGCAGCTGGTGCTTGCGGCCGGTCACCGGCGAAAGCTTCAGCAGCGCGTAGCCGTTGGCCGCCTGCTGCACGGCGATGCGCGTTTCCGAATTGGGCTCGCCGGCTTCTTCTTTCACGCGCATGAAATGCTCGTCGTCGACCAGCCGGCTGCGGTAGGTGCCGGGCACCGACGACACGCCGGGTTGCCAAGGCACCACGGCTTCGTAGTGCTTGGCGATGCGGCGCTCGGGAAACATGGCCTGGTAGGCGCCACGCGTTTCGGGACGCACCGAAAACAGCACCAGCCCGGCCGTGCTGCGGTCGATGCGGTGCAGCGGCACCAGGTCGTCGAGCTTCAGCTTGCGCTTGAGCCGCACCAGCAGGCTTTCCTGCAGGTACTTGCCGGTGGGCGTCACGGGCAGGAAGGGCGGCTTGTCGACCACCACGAGATGGCCGTCCTGGAACAGCACCTGCTCGTCGAACGGAATGCGCACCTCGGCGTCGAGCGTGCGGTAGTAGTACACGCGCAGCGGTGCCTGGTAGCGGCGCTGCGCGGTCACCGGTACGCCGTGCTCGTCGATCACGTCACCGGCCACGATGCGGGCCATCCATGCGTCGGGAGTGATCGCCGGAAAGCGTTCGATCAAGAACTCGACGATGGTGGGCCAGCGGCCTTGCGGCAATCCGACGCAGCTCGGGCCGACCCCGTCGCGCGTGGGCAGCGGCAAGCGCGGCCCTGTCATTGCGAGAGCTCGCCGTGGAGCAGGGTCGATGCCTCTGCAAACGACGGCCGTGCGGCCACATCGGGCTGCATGCAGCGGTCTTTCAACACGGCCACGGCGTCTGGCGGCGCATCGCTGCAGCGGTCGAGCAGTTCTTCCAGCAGGCAGCCGAAAGCGCGCATCTCCAGCCGTTGCAATGCCCCGATTTGCGCCGGGTCGAGCGCGCCGGTCATCCAGGCTGCGCCGAAGTCGCCGAGCAGTCCGTCGCCCTGTGCACTCCACAGGATGTTGTGCGCATACAGGTCGCCGTGAAGAATGCCGCGCGCATGCAGATGCTGCATGGCGGAGGCGATGTCGCGCGCAATGCGCAACGCCACGCCGGAAGTCCATTGCGCATCGGCCGCATAGACGTCGCGCGTGCACGACGCCAGGCTCGGCGGGCCCGCCAGCGTGCGAAAAGATGGGTCGACCAGCGCCATGACCAGGCCTTCGATGCCTTCGGGATGCCCGTCGATCCGGCTCTGGGCAGCAATCAACGTCGGGTGTGCGCCGGCTGCAATGCACGCGGCCATTTCGCTGTGCGGCCAGCCGTCGCTCGTCACCGCGCCCTTGAACAGCTTGACGGCGACCGGCTGCGATGCTGCACCTAGCGTCGCCTGGTAGATCACGCCCGAAGCGCCTTCACCGAGCTTTTCGCCCAGCGCCAGCTCGCGCCAGTCGACGCGCGGCACCGATTGCGCGGCAATGGCGGCATCTTCGGCTTGCGCATCGAAAGGATTGCCTGCGCCGGCAAGCCACGAAAGTCGCGGCAGCGAGAGCAGCCACTGGGGCAGCGCCTCGAAGCGGTTGGCCGAGATGCGCAGCAGCTCGATCTGGTTGCAGGCCACCAGCGATTCCGGCAGCGCGCGCAGCTGATTGCCGGCGAGCATGACCTTCTGCATTCGCGTGCACTGGCCGATAGCGTCGGGCAACTTCTCGATCTGGTTGTCCGTCAGGATCAGCCAACGCAAAGACGGCAATTGCAGCGCCGCAGCGGGCACGGTGCGGATACGGTTGGCCTTGAAGCCGACCATCTCCAGGCCCTGGCACCGGCCGATGGATTCTGGCAGCTGCGTAAAGCGGTTGTCGGAGCAGAACAGCACGCGCAGGCGGTGCAGCCGGTCCAGATCGTCGGGCAGCGCATCGAGCGCGTTGCCCGAAAGGTTCAAGACCTCGAGCGAATCCGCCAAGTCATAAATCTCGCGCGGAAACTCCGTGAGTCCGCACGAGAGATCGATTCGTTTGGCGCCAGCCAGCCGGCCGGCGCGCAGCTCAGCCAGCGTGTCCATCCGGTGAGTCTAAATCCCTACGCCGCGGCGCTGCGGGCTCCGAAGCGATAGATGCCGTCCGGCCCCAGTTCGCGCCTGAGCTGGCCCGAGAACCACAGCAGGTGCAGGTGCGCCACGGTCTCGCCCATGGCAAAGGTCATCTGGTGCAGGTCGAGCTCGCGCTTGAACAGGATCGGCAGGCCCTCGGCCGCGGTCAGCGGGCGCGCGGTGCAGGCTTCGAGCAGCTCGGCAAGTCGGTCGCGGTGGTGCTCCTGCAGCTGGTCGACGCGGCGGTGAATGCCGGTGAACGGCTTGCCGTGCGAAGGCAGGCCCAGCGTGTCGGCGGGCAGCGCCTTGAACTTGTCGATGCTGTCCAGGAAGAGCCGCAGCGAGTTGGCCTCGGGCTCGCCCGAATGCACGCTCACGTTGGTCGAAATACGCGGCAGCATCATGTCGCCGCCCAGCAGCAGCTTCAGTTCGTCGCAGTAAAGCGCGATGTGCTCGGGCGCATGGCCGTAGCCGCTGATGCAGCGCCAGGCGTGGCCGTTGATGGTGACAGTGTCGCCGTCCATCATGCGCGTGAAGCGCTCGGGCACCGAAGGCACCATGTTGGCGTAGTAGTTGGTGCGGGCGCGAATCTTGGCCACTGCGTCTGGATCGGTCAGGCCGTGCGACGCAAAGAAGCTGGCGGCCTGATCGCCGCCGGCCAGCGTGTCGCCGGCGGAGGTCAGCACGCGGGCCACGTGGTAATCGGTCGAGCTGATCCACAGCGGCGCGTTCCATCGCTTGCACAGCCAGTCGGCCAGGCCGATGTGGTCGGGGTGCATGTGCGTGACGATCACTCGCAGGATCGGCAGGCCCTGCAGCTGCGTTTCGAACACCTGCTCCCATTGCGCGCGGGCCTCGTCGTGCGCAATGCAGCAGTCGACCACCGTCCAGCCCTCGACACCGTCGATGCTGTCGCGCAGCAGCCAGAGGTTGATATGGTCGAGCGCAAACGGCAGCCGCATGCGGATCCATCGCACGCCCGGCGCGACTTCCAGTGCTTCGCCGGGCGCGGGCAGGGTGTCGCCCAGTGGGTAGTGGAGTTCGCGTTCGAGGAGGTTCATGTAAGATTGACGTTTACGTAAACGTCATGGGTTAAGGACATCATTGTAGGGAGACCGGGGCAAACCTGCTGTCACCACTGCAACGCCCCTCCTGACGGCTCTTCGACCGATTTCAGACATACATGTCCGCGCAAACCTTCACCATCAGCCAGCTCGCGAAGGAGTTCGACCTGACGACGCGCGCCATTCGCTTCTATGAAGACATGGGGCTGCTGACGCCTGAGCGGGCCGGCATGCAGCGCGTTTACAGCGCGCGCGACCGGGCGCGGCTCACGCTCACGCTGCGCGCCAAGCGGCTGGGCCTGAGCCTGACGGAGGCCAAGGAAATCCTCGACATGTACGACAGCCCGCGCGACACCGTGGCGCAGCTGCAGAAATTTCTCGGCGTGCTGGGCGCTCACCGCGCCCAGCTGGAAGAACAGCTTGCCGAACTGCAGGCCAACCTGGCCGAAGTGCGCGAGCACGAGAAAAAAGGCCGCGCGGCACTGGCCAAGGCCCAGCGGTCGGCCAAGGCGGCCTGACAGGGCAGCATCAGACACACCGCATCCGAATCACGACTCATCGACAATCACGCCATGTCCGACAATCTTGATGACCTCTTCGCCCACAACCGTGCCTGGTCCGCACAAATGGAACGCGACCGGCCTGGCTTCTTCACCAGCCTGGTGAAGCAGCAGACGCCGCGCTACATGTGGATCGGCTGTTCCGACAGCCGCGTGCCCGCCAACCAGATCACCGGGCTGGAGCCTGGCGAGGTGTTCGTGCACCGCAACGTCGCCAACATCGTGGTGCATTCCGACTTGAACGCGCTCTCGGCCATTCAATTCGCGGTCGAGCACCTGAAGGTCGAGCACATCATGGTGGTCGGCCACTACGGCTGCGCCGGCGTCAAGGCGGCGCTCAGCGGCAAGCGCATCGGCCTGGCCGACAACTGGATCCGCCACATCCAGGACGTGCGCGACCGCCACGCCGTGATGCTCGACAGCCTGCCCGAAGACGTGCGCGTCGACGCACTGTGCGAGCTCAACGTGGCCGAGCAGGTGGTCAACGTGGCCGTCAGCACCGTCATGGTCGATGCCTGGGGACGCGGCCAGAAGGTCAAGATCCACGGCTGGACCTTCGGCGTGCACGACGGCCTGCTGCAGGACCTGGGCCTGGACGTCGACGGCGCCAAGCCGCTCGACGCGGTGTACAAGGCCGCGGTGCAACGCATCCGCTACAAGTGGAGCAAGCCGCTGGGCATCTCGCCGTCCGCCCAGGCCGGTGCCGACGGAACCGAAACCGTCGAAGCCGTCCCGGTCGTCCAGCCCGCTGCAGGCAACGAAACGAAAACCGGCTGAGCCTATGTTCCCGCAGCGCCTCGATTCGCCGCTGGCTTACGACATTGCCAAGGCGATGATCGATGGTTTCAATCGCCATTACAGCCTCTTCCGGGCCGAATCGGCGCGCGCCAAGCATCGCTTCGAAACGGCCGACTGGCATGGCCAGCAGCGCGCGCAGCGCGAGCGCATCGAGTTCTATGACCTGCGGGTGAACGAGGCCGTGGCCCGGCTCGAGAAGGAGTTCAAGGCCGGCGACCAGCCCATGGAGGTGTGGCACCAGGTCAAGCTGCACTTCATCGGCCTGTTGGTGGACCACCACCAGCCCGAGCTGGCCGAGAGTTTCTTCAACTCGGTGACGACGAAGATCCTGCACCGCGCCTACTTCCAGAACGACTTCATCTTCGTTCGGCCGGCCATCAGCACCGAATACATCGAGCCGCGCGGCGCGCCCACGTACAGGCCCTACTACCCCTCGCACGGCACGCTGGCCGACACCATCGAGCAGATGCTGGACGACTACGGCCTGCAGGGCACTTTTGCCAACAAGCGCCGCGATGCCGAGCGCGTGGCGCACGCCATCATGGGGCGCTTTCACCAGGTGAAGCTGCGCGCCAACTTCCAGATCCAGGTGCTCTCGGGGCTGTTCTACCGCAACAAGGGCGCCTACGTGGTCGGCAAGATCATGAACGGTTTTGTCGAGCTGCCGTTCTCGCTGCCCATACTGCACGACAGGCATGGGAAGTTCTACGTGGATGCGGCACTCTTCGGCGAAGACGACCTGCAGATGCTCTTCAGCTTTGCCCGCGCCTACTTCATGGTCGACATGGAAGTGCCCTCGGCTTGCGTGCAGTTTTTGCGCTCGCTCATGCCGCGCAAGCCGCGCGCCGAGATCTACAACGCGCTGGGTCTTGCAAAGCAGGGCAAGACGCTGTTCTACCGAGACTTTCTTTCCCACCTCAACTATTCGAGCGACCGCTTCCGCATTGCGCCCGGCATCAAGGGCATGGTCATGCTGGTGTTCGACCTGCCTTCGTTCCCTTTCGTCTTCAAGGTCATCAAGGACTTCTATCCGCCGCAGAAAGACACCACGCGCGAGCAGATCAAGGGCAAGTACCTGCTGGTGAAGCAGCACGACCGCGTCGGCCGCATGGCCGACACGCTGGAGTACAGCGACGTGGGTTTTCCGCTCGACCGCTTCGAGCCCGAGCTGATCGACGAAATCCGGAAGTTCGCGCCCAGCCAGCTCGAAATTGCCGACCGCGACGGCAACGGGGAGATGGAGCTGGTGCTCAAGCACGTCTACATCGAGCGCCGCATGATCCCGCTCAACATCTTTCTGCAGGAAGCCTTCGACACGCTGGCCAACCCCGAAAGCCCGGCGCACGCCAAGCGCGCGCAAGAGCAGCTGGAGCACGCGGTCGTCGAATACGGCAACGCCATCAAGGACATGGTGGCCGCCAACATCTTTCCCGGCGACATGCTGTGGAAGAACTTCGGCGTCACGCGCGGCGGCAAGGTCGTGTTCTACGACTACGACGAAATCGAATACATCACCGACTGTCAGTTCCGCAAGGTGCCCGCGGCGCGCAACGAGGAAGACGAGATGAGCGGCGAGGTCTGGTACTCAGTGGGCCCGAAGGACGTGTTTCCCGAAACCTTCGGCCCTTTCTTGCTGGGCAACGACGCGGTGCGCGAAGCCTTCATGGCGCACCACGCCGACCTGCTCGACGCCGCCTTCTGGCAGCACCACAAGGAACGCATCCAGGCCGGGCAGATGCTCGATGTGTTCCCGTACGAAGAAGCGCAGCGCTTTCCGCACGACGGGCACGCGACGCATTTTTGATAGAGCCACTGTCTACCGTCACCCCATTCACTTTTTCGAAGGAGACCCCCATGTCCGAATCCATCGTCATCGTCGGCGCCGCCCGCACCCCCATGGGTAGCTTTCAGGGCGACTTTTCTTCCCTCTCCGCGCACGACCTTGGCGGCGCTGCGATCAAGGCCGCCGTGGAGCGCGCCGGCATTGCGCCTGACAGCGTCGGCGAAGTGCTGTTCGGCAACTGCCTCATGGCAGGCCAGGGCCAGGCGCCGGCGCGCCAGGCGGCCTACAAGGGCGGCCTGCCCGACAGCGCGGGCGCCGTCACGCTCAGCAAGATGTGCGGCTCGGCCATGAAGGCCGCCATGCTCGCGCACGACCTGCTGCTGGCGGGTACGCACGAGGTGATGGTGGCTGGCGGCATGGAAAGCATGACCAACGCGCCCTACCTCATGCTCAAGGGCCGAGGCGGCTACCGCATGGGCCACGACAAGATCTATGACCACATGATGCTCGACGGCCTCGAAGACGCCTACCAGCCGGGCCGCTCGATGGGCACCTTCGGCGAAGACTGCGCCGCCAAGTACAAGTTCACGCGCGAGCAGCAAGATGCCTTTGCAATTGCCAGCGTGCAGCGCGCCAAGGCGGCCACCGAGTCCGGAGCGTTCAAGGACGAGATCACGCCCGTCACCGTGAAGGGCCGCGGCGGCGACACCGTCATTTCCATCGACGAAGGCCCGGGCAAGGTCAAGCTCGACAAGATCGCCACGCTCAAGCCCGCGTTCAAGAAAGAGAACGGCACCATCACCGCTGCATCGAGCTCGTCGATCAACGATGGCGCCGCGGCGCTGGTGATGATGACCGAGTCGCATGCGACGAAGATCGGCGCCAAGCCCATCGCACGCATCGTCGGCCATGCCACGCACGCGCAGCAGCCCGAGTGGTTTTCCACCGCGCCGGTCGGCGCCGTCGCCAAGCTGTTCAAGAAGACCGGCTGGAGCGTGAAAGACGTCGACCTGTGGGAAGTGAATGAGGCCTTCGCGGTGGTGCCCATGGCGCTGATGCATGAACTCGACGTGTCGCACGAGATCGTCAACGTGAACGGCGGCGCCTGCGCGCTGGGCCACCCCATCGGCGCCAGCGGCGCGCGCATCATGGTCACGCTCATCCATGCGCTGAAGGCACGCGGCAAGAAGCGCGGCGTGGCCACGCTGTGCATCGGCGGCGGCGAAGGCACCGCCGTGGCACTCGAATTGCTCTGATAAAAACGACCGCCGCAAGCGCCCGCTGCCCGGGTGCTTCGCGGCTTTTTTCATGAATACAGCAGACGCCAGGAGGTTCTTCATGCGCCCATCCATTCAACGTACCGTCATGACGGCCTTGCTCGCCGGCGCCTTTCTTGCGCCCGCCGCCGGCTGGGCGCAGAAACGCGACAACGTGCTCTTCCAGGCCGCGACCGATGCGCAGCCCGCGGTGCTCAAGACCCTGGAACAGCTCGTCAACATCGAAACCGGCACGGGCGATGCCGAAGGCATTGCGGCCGCGGGCAACTACCTCGAGGCCGAACTCAAGAACCTCGGCTTCACGGTCACGCGCAGCAAGTCGGCCGGCCTCGTGGTGGGCGACAACATCGTCGGCAAGATCAAGGGCCGGGGCGGCAAGAACCTGCTTCTGATGTCGCACATGGACACCGTGTACCTCAAAGGCACGCTTGCGAAGGCGCCTTTCCGAATCGAAGGCAACAAGGCCTACGGCCCCGGCATTGCCGACGACAAGGGCGGCAACGCCGTCATCCTGCACACGCTGAAGCTGCTCAAGGACTACGGCGTACGCGACTACGGCACCATCACCGTGCTGTTCAACACCGACGAGGAAAAAGGCTCCTTCGGCTCGCGCGACCTGATCCAGGAAGAAGCCAAGCAGGCCGACTACGTGCTTTCCTTCGAACCCACGGCCGCCGGCGACGAGAAGCTTTCGCTCGGCACTTCGGGCATCGCCTACGTGCAGGTCAACATCACCGGCAAGGCCTCGCACGCCGGCGCCGCGCCCGACCTGGGCGTGAACGCGCTCGTGGAAGCGTCCGACCTGGTGCTGCGCACCATGAGCATCGACGACAAGGCCAAGCACCTGCGCTTCAACTGGACCATTGCCAAGGCCGGCAGCGTGTCGAACATCATTCCCGCCAGTGCCACGCTGAACGCCGACGTGCGCTATGCACAGAACGAAGACTTCGAAGCCGCCATGAAGACGCTGGAAGAAAAGGCGCAGCAGAAGAAGCTGCCAGAATCCGACGTCAAGGTGCTGATCACGCGCGGCCGCCCCGCCTTCAATGCGGGCGAAGGCGGCAAGAAGCTGGTCGAAAAGGCCGTGGCGTTCTACAAGGAAGCCGGCGGCACGCTGGGCGTTGAAGAACGCACCGGCGGCGGCACCGACGCGGCCTACGCGGCGCTCTCTGGCAAGCCGGTGATCGAAAGCCTGGGCCTGCCGGGCTTCGGCTATCACAGCGACAAGGCCGAATACGTCGACATCAGCGCGATCCCGCGGCGCCTGTACATGGCCGCGCGGCTCATCATGGATCTGGGCGCCGGCAAGTAGGCGCACAAGAATAAAAAGACAGGAGACACACCATGCTGCTCAGTGCCGACCAGGAAGCCATCCGCGACGCGGTGCGCGATTTTTCGCAGGCCGAACTCTGGCCCAACGCCCCCAAGTGGGACCGCGAGCACAGCTTTCCGAAGGAAGCGCACCAGGGCCTTGCCGCGCTGGGCGCCTACGGCATCTGCGTGCCGGAAGAGCATGGCGGCGCGGGGCTCGACTACCTCACGCTCGCGCTGGTGCTCGAAGAAATCGCGGCCGGCGACGGCGGCACCAGCACGGCCATCAGCGTGACCAACTGCCCGGTCAACGCCATCCTCATGCGCTACGGCAACGCGCAGCAGAAGAAGCAATGGCTCGAGCCTTTGGCGCAAGGGCAGATGCTCGGCGCCTTCTGCCTGACCGAGCCGCAGGCCGGCAGCGATGCGTCGAGCCTGCGCACCACGGCGCGAAAAGATGGAGACGGCTACGTGATCGACGGCGTGAAGCAGTTCATCACCAGCGGCAAGAACGGCCAGGTTGCCATCGTGATTGCGGTGACCGACAAGGGCGCGGGCAAGCGCGGCATGAGCGCGTTCATCGTGCCCACCGATGCGCCCGGCTACAGCGTCGCGCGTCTCGAGGACAAGCTCGGCCAGCACAGCAGCGACACCGCGCAGATCAATTTCGACGGCTGCCGCATTCCGGCGGAGAATCTCATCGGTGCGGAGGGCGAGGGCTACAAGATCGCGCTGGGTGCGCTCGAAGGTGGTCGCATCGGCATTGCGGCGCAGAGCGTGGGCATGGCGCGCAGCGCGTTCGACGTGGCTCTGGCCTATGCCAAGGAGCGACAAGCCTTCGGTGGTTCGATATTCGAACAGCAGGCCGTGGGTTTTCGCCTGGCCGAATGCGCCACGCAGCTTGAAGCCGCCCGCCAGCTCATCTGGCATGCCGCGAGCCTGCGCGACGCCGGCCGCCCGTGCCTGAAGGAAGCCGCCATGGCTAAGCTGTTCGCGAGCGAGATGGCCGAGCGCGTGTGCAGCGCCGCCATCCAGACGCTGGGCGGCTACGGCTATGTGAACGACTTTCCGCTCGAACGCATTTACCGCGACGTGCGGGTGTGCCAGATCTACGAAGGCACGTCCGACATCCAGAAGCTGCTGATTCAACGCGCGCTGGCGTGAACCCCGGCACGCGCCGCCGGCCGCCGGTGCTCCGGATCGCGGTAGCGGTCCTGCTGCTGGCGCTGGCCGTCTGGACGGTTGCCATCGAACCGCGCTGGGTTGCGGCACGCGTCGAGCCGCTGAGTTCGGCGCAGTGGCAGGCGCCCGCCGGACTCAAGGTGGCTGTCGCGGGCGATTGGCATCTCACCACGCGCTCGGCCTGGCGCATTACCAGCGTGGAGCGCGCTGCACGCAGCGTCGACCAGATCAACGCCGCGCAGCCCGACGTGATCCTGCTGCCCGGCGACTTTCTTGCGGGCTCGGGCGGCGACGAAGACCTGTCCATCGAAGAGATGGCTGCCGTGCTGGGACGCCTGAAAGCGCCGCGGGGCGTGTACGCTGTGCTCGGCAACCACGACTGGTGGCATGACGGCGAACGCACGGCGCGCGCCTTGTCCGCAGCGGGCATCCGCGTGCTCGAGAACGCCTCGGCTCGCCTGCCGGACCATGACATCTGGGTGGTCGGCATCGGCGACGACTCGACCGGCCACTCGCAGCCGGACAAGGCGTTGGCCGGCGTGCCGAAGGACGCCGCCACGCTGGTCATGATGCACGACCCCTTCAGCTTTGCGACCATGCTGCCCACCCGCGGGCTGGTGGTGGCCGCGCACACGCACGGAGGGCAGGTCAGCGTGCCGGGTTACGGCGCACTGGTGGTGCCGGGGCGCGCGCCGCGCGAGTGGGCCTATGGCTGGGTAGCGCACAAGGGCAAGCGCATGTACGTGACCAGCGGGTTGGGCGTGAGCATTCTCCCGGTGCGTTTCAACATGCGGCCCGAGTGGGTGATGTTCCAGTAGGGCCTGGATGCGGTGTCATCGGTTTTGATGACAGACAGGGCGGCGCGCTTGGCGCAGCATGGCGGTCTCTTCGTCGAAGGTCGTTGCCATGTCCAATTCCAAACCCTTCTTCTTCGCCGCGAGCCTGCTGTGCCTCGGTGCATCCGCGCAGGCGCAGCCAGCCGCCGTTGACATCGGCACGCTGACCGCGGGCGATGCCGTGCAGCAGCTCTGCGCCGGCACCCTCACCAGCGAGCAGCTCGTAACGGTCTACGTCGCGCAGGCCAAGCAAAATGCAAACCTCAACGCCTTCATCACGCTTGACGAGGCCGGCGCGCTGAAGGCGGCGCGCGCCGCCGATGCCACGCGCAAGCGCGGCGGCGCCTGCAAGCCGCTGGCCGGGCTGCCGGTGGTCATCAAGGACAACATCCAGGTGCAGGGCCTGCCCGCCACGGCCGGCTCCCCGGCGCTCAAGGGCTTTGTGCCCGCAGCCGATGCGCCGGTGGTCGCGAAGCTGCGCGGGGCAGGTGCCATCATTCTCGGCAAGACGAACATGCACGAACTGGCCTTCGGCGTATCGGGCTACAACCCCGCATTCCAGACCGGCGCCGAGGTGGGCGTGCGCAATGCCTACAACGCCAGCCGCGTGGCGGGCGGTTCGTCGTCGGGAAATGGCGCGGCACTCGGCGCGCGCATGGCGCCGGCGGCACTGGGCACCGACACGGGCGGCTCGGTGCGCATTCCGTGCGCATTCAACGGCTGCGCTTCGCTGCGCCCCAGCATGGGCCGCTACTCGCAGCGCGGCATTGCACCGATCTCCCACACCCGCGACACCGCCGGGCCGATGGCGCAGTCGATCGCCGACGTTGCGCTGCTCGACCGCGTGATTGCAGGCGGCGCCCCGCTGAAGCCTGCCGATCTGAAGCGCGTGCGGCTCGGCGTGGTGCCGGCTTTCTACGCCAACCTCGACGCCGACACGCGCGGCGCGACCGATGCAGCGCTGGCCAAGCTGCGCGAGGCAGGCGTCACGCTGGTCGACGTGGAGATGCCCAAGCTCATGGAACTCAATGGCGCCATCGGCTTTCCGGTCGCGCTCTATGAGGCGCACGACGACATGGTCGCGTACCTCGCGAAATACCGCACCGGCATCGACATCGCGCAGCTGACGGCCGGCATTGCGAGCCCGGACGTCAAGGGCACCTTCGAGGCCTTCGTGGTCCCACGCAAGCTGCCCGCGCCGAATGGCACGGTCGACGCCAAGCCGGCCTACGACAACGCGATGCATGCCGCGCGGCCCGCATTGCAGAAGCTCTATCGCGACACCTTCGCGCAGCACCGTCTCGACGCGTTGGTGTTCGCTACCGTGCCGCGCGTGGCGCCGCTGGCTGCACCTGAAGCCAGCAGCCCCGAGAACTTCGGCGCGCTGATCCAGAACACCGATCCGGGCAGCAACGCCGGCATTCCGGGCGTGCAGCTGCCATCGGGTCTTGGCGCGGAGAGCGGCCTGCCTGTTGGGTTGGAACTCGACGGACCCGCCGGCAGCGATCGCAAGCTGCTTGCCGTGGGCCTTGCGGTGGAAAACGTGCTGGGCCGCCTGCCGGCTTCGAAGACGAAGTAGGGCGCTTTCCGCCGTATCAGCGCTGGACCCAACCGGCCAGCGCCGAGCGGCGCTCGATGCCGAGCTTGTCGAAGATGCGCCGCAGGTAGGTGCGCACCGTCGGCACGCTCACCGCCATCCGGCGTGCGATCTCCTTGTCGGTCAGGCCTTCGCAGACGGCCCGCGCGACCTCCTGCTCTCGCGCACTCAGGGCATTCCACGGCGCTTCGGCGGGCATTTGCGCGGCAGCCGCTTTGCGCTGCGCACGCTGCAGCGCACCGATGAATGCGGGCTCGATCAGGTCGAGCAGCGCCTTTTCATGATCGCCGAAATCGCCGCGGCCCTTGCGCCGCCAGATGCGCAGGTCGCCCAGCGCCCGGTTGCCCTCGAACGCATGCAGGTTCATGCCCCAGTGCAATCCGTCGCGCGAGAGAAAGTCGGTGAAGAATTCCGTGCGCATCAGTTTTCGCTGCGGCATCACGTCGGTCACGCGCGTGGCGCGGCGATGCGACTGCAGCACGAAGGTGATCGGGTCGTGGTGCTGGTGCCATTCGCCGTAGCGGTCCAGGTTGGCGGGGTCCATGTTCAGGGCCACGCGGCTGTCGAATCGGCCGCTTTCGGCATTCCAGACGAAGGATGCGAACTGGTCCGCATGCAGCAAGTCGAGCAGCGCCCGGCCGAGGCGCTCGCGAATGTCGCCTTCGCCTCGGTCTTCCGCCAGCAGCGTGAAAACGCCACGCAGCGCCTGCTGTTCGGAGCCTGTCAGGTACATCGCCGCCTCGCTCTTTTCGTGTGCAGAAGTAAGGCTAACGTCTAGCAAGCACTGAGCCAAGGGTGGATCTCCGGAGACGCCCCGGGGTTGCCCCATCGGGAGCGGGGCCGCGAGGTGTTCCAATAGAGGCCTTCATGAGCGCCACTGTTCCCACCACCGGACCCTGCCCCTGCGGCCGCACGGACCGTCGAGACAAGCCCATCGGCTATGCCCTGTGCTGCGGCCGCTACCTCGAGGACTTCGAGGGCGCGCCCGCGCCCGACGCCGAATCGCTGATGCGGTCGCGCTATACCGCCTTCGTACTGGAACGCGGGCCTTACCTGCTTGCCACCTGGCATGCATCGAAGCGGCCGGCCTCGATCGAGTTCGAGCCCGGCGTGAAATGGCTGGGGCTGGACATCCGCTCGCGCTCGGTGCTCGACGCCGACCATGCCGAGGTCGAATTCGTCGCCCGGCAGCGCAGCAGCACCGGCACTGCCACGCGGCTGCACGAGCGCAGCCGCTTCGTGCGTGAGGACGATCGCTGGTTCTACCTCGAAGGCGACTTGCAGACTCCTGGTTGACTCGGCGGGCCGAGGCTCGCACAATCGGCCTCGCTCCGGGGTGCACGCATGTGGCGTGCTGAGATGGCAAAGCTGCCGACCCGCGAACTTGATCCGGGTCATACCGGCGTAAGAAGAGCTGCACTCCCTGACTCCGGTCCCGCCACACGTCCAACCACCGTGGCGCCCAAAGTCCACCGAGCGATTGCGGAGCACCCTTTCCCTCAACAAGGAGTGCCCCGCATGAATGCCCCCGACAAGTTCACCTCCCTGCTTTCGCTCACGCGCGAGCCGTTTCCCGCTTCGCACAAGTGCCTGATTCCGGGCAGCCGGCCCGACCTGAATGTGCCGGTGCGCGACGTGCTGCTGACCAACGGCGAGACCGTGTCGCTCTACGACACCTCGGGGCCCTACACCGACGCCAAGGTCGAGATCGACGTGCGCCGGGGCCTGCCCGACGTGCGCGGTGCGTGGGTGCTGGAGCGCAACGACACCGAAAGCTACGAGGGCCGCACCCACCACGCGCTGGACGACGGCGCCAAGAACGAAGACCGCGACGCCCAGCGCCTGGCCGAACTGCGCGCCGGCGCCTCGGCCCTGCAGCGCACGCCGCGCCGCGCCAGGTCGGGTGCCAACGTGACGCAAATGCACTATGCCCGCCGCGGCATCGTCACCCCCGAGATGGAGTACGTGGCGCTTCGCGAGAACGGCAAGCGCGAGTGGATGACCGAGTACCTGGCCAACGAGGAGCGCGCCAAGCGCGTGGCCGGCAACCCCATGGGCGCGAGCATTCCGCGCATCATCACGCCCGAGTTCGTGCGCGACGAAGTGGCGCGCGGCCGCGCGATCATTCCGGCCAACATCAACCACCCTGAGGTCGAGCCGATGGCCATCGGCCGCAACTTCAAGGTGAAGATCAACGCCAACATCGGCAACTCGGCCGTGACTTCGAGCATCGAGGAAGAGGTCGAAAAGCTGGTGTGGGCGATCCGCTGGGGCGCCGACAACGTGATGGATCTTTCAACCGGCAAGAACATCCACACCACGCGCGACTGGATCGTGCGCAACTCGCCGGTGCCCATCGGCACGGTGCCGATCTACCAGGCACTCGAAAAGGTGGGCGGCGTGGCCGAAGACCTCACGTGGGAGATCTACCGCGACACGCTGATCGAGCAGGCCGAGCAGGGGGTGGACTACTTCACCATTCATGCGGGGCTGCGGCTGCCGTTCATTCACCTGACCGCTAACCGAATGACGGGCATCGTCTCGCGCGGCGGCTCGATCATGGCCAAGTGGTGCATTGCGCACCACAAGGAGAGCTTTCTCTACGAGCACTTCGAAGACATCTGCGACATCATGAAGGCGTACGACGTGAGCTTTTCGCTCGGCGACGGCCTGCGCCCGGGCTCGGGCGCCGATGCCAACGACGAGGCGCAGTTTGCCGAACTGCGCACGCTGGGCGAGCTCACGCAGATCGCGTGGAAGCACGATGTGCAGACGATGATCGAAGGGCCGGGGCACGTGCCGATGCACATGATCCAGTCGAACATGGACGAGCAGCTCAAGCACTGCCACGAGGCGCCGTTCTACACGCTCGGGCCGCTGACCATCGACATTGCGCCGGGCTATGACCACATCGCAAGCGCCATCGGCGCGGCGATGATCGGCTGGGCCGGCACCGCGATGCTCTGCTACGTGACGCCGAAGGAGCACCTGGGCCTGCCGGACCGCGACGACGTGAAGCAGGGAATCATTGCGTACAAGATCGCCGCACACGCGGCGGACGTGGCCAAGGGGCACCCGGGCGCGCGTTCGCGCGACGATGCGCTCAGCAAGGCGCGCTTCGAGTTCCGTTGGCAGGACCAGTTCAACCTGGGTCTCGATCCCGATACGGCGCGTGAATTTCACGACGAAACGCTGCCCAAGGATTCGAGCAAGGTGGCGCATTTCTGTTCGATGTGCGGGCCGAAGTTCTGCTCGATGAAGATCACGCAGGAAGTGCGCGAGTACGCCGCCAAGAAAGGCGTGGCCGAGGCCGAAGCGATGGCCGAGGGCATGGAAGAAAAGTCGAAGGAGTTCATGGCGGGCGGCGGGGAGATCTACATCCCGATACGGCCGGTGGCCTGAGCGCGCCCGGGGTCGTTGCTACCATGGGGGCTCTCCCCGAAACCCCTTCAGCGCAATGACCCCATTTCCCTTCGCCGCAGTCCTCTTCGACTGCGACGGCGTTCTCGTCGACTCCGAACCCATCACCAATCGCGTGCTTGCCGAAATGCTCGGCGAACTCGGTTGGCATCTCACCACCGAAGAGTCGATGAACACCTTCACCGGCAAGGCCGTGAAGGACGAGACCGATCTCATCGAATCCAAGACCGGCGTCAGGATCACCGAGGAGTGGCTCAGGGCATTCAGGGCCCGCCGCAACGAAGCCCTCGAACGCGAACTGACGGCCATTCCCCACGCCCCCGCCGCCATCCGTGAAATTCATGGAAGGCTCAAGGGCCGCATCGCCTGCGCGTCGGGTGCCGACCGCCACAAGGTCGAGCTCCAACTGGCGAAGGTGGGCCTGCTGGATTGCTTCCAGGGCCGCATCTTCAGCGGCCACGAGACGCCGCGCTCCAAGCCGCACCCCGATGTGTACCTTGCCGCCGCCGAGGCTCTGGGCGTCGATCCGAAACGCTGCGCAGTGGTCGAAGACACCGTGACGGGCGCCATGGCCGGTGTGGCCGCAGGCGCCACGGTGTTCGGCTACAGCACCGGCGAATCAGGCCACAGCGGGCCCGAGGCGCTGCGCAGTGTGGGCGCGCTGCAGGTGTTCAGCGACATGCGGGAACTGCCGGCGCTGCTTGCGGCGCATGGCATGCAGCCTGCCTGAAAACCAGCCGGCTAACCCAAGCCCCTGCCGCAAACAAGCCCGAAAAATTTTGGTGCAATGGACCAAGCAAGCCAAGAAAGGAGCCAGATCGTCATGACTTCCGAATACAAGACCGAGCAACCGGCCCGCGCCGAAATCGATGCCCTGAAAGGCCCCGCGGTGGTCGAGTTCGGTACCAATTGGTGCGGCATCTGCAAGGCCGCGCAGCCCAATATCGCAGAGGCTTTTGCCAAGTACCCCGACATCCCGCGCATCAAGGTCGAAGATGGCAGCGGTCGTCCCTTGGGGCGCTCGTTCAACGTGCGGCTGTGGCCCACGCTGGTGTTCATGCGGGACGGCAAGGAAGTCGCGAAGCTGGTGCGGCCGGAAGACAGCCAGTCGATTTCGGATGCGCTGGCTTTGATTGCTCAGCCGGGGTGATTGCTCGGGGTTTTTTAGCGCTGGTTCTTTCAGGGCGGCGCACCCGCCGACGGGGTACCTTGCTCCGCGAATGTCCCCCGGGGCTGCGCCCCTCCTCCTTTATTTCGCTGCGCAAGGCACCCCATCGACGGGCGCGTTGCAAAGAGCGGTGGTTGATCAGCGGTACACCAGCAGCGTGCCCCGGTGCACAGGGCATCGGGTGCTCCCCGCAGCGAAATAAAGGAGGAGCCGAAGGCGGGGGACATTCGCGGAGGGGAGTACCCGGTGGCCTTTGCACAAGCCCTGAAAAGTCCCCGACAGCGGCAAGAAAACCTACAACCCCAGCGCCCGAAAGTCACGCGGCGCGTGCCCGGTCCACTGCAGGAACGCACGCGAAAAACTCTTCTCGTTGCGAAACCCCACCGACAGCGCCACTTGCTTGATAGGCCGATTGGTCCGGCGCAACTGCTCCACCGCCATCTCGTGGCGTACTTCGTTCTTCAGCACCTGCAGCGATGTCCCTTCTTCGTGCAGCTGCCGGTGCAGCGTGCGGCCCGATACGTTCAGCAGCGTGGCCAGCGCCTCCGCCGTGGTGGCTTCGCCAGCGCGCGAACGCAGCAGCTCGCGCACCCGCTGCCCCAGCAGGCGGTCGCGGCGGTACTGAAGGATGGTGAGCGGCAGCGCACGCTTGAGCATGGCGCGCAGTGCCCGCTCGTCACGCTGCAGGGGCAGGGCGAGATAGCGCTCGTCGAAGCTGATGGTGGCCTGCGGTGCTTCGAAGCGTACCTCTGGCGTGAACATCGGCGCGTAGGCGTCTCGGTGCGGCGGCGCCGCGAACGGAAAGGTGGCGCTCCGCAGTGAAATGCGCGAGTCGATGGCCCAGCACATGTAGCCGTGCATGAAGCGCAGGCTGGTCACCAGGCAGAACTCGCGAAACGCCTCGTCGAGCGGGCGGTTCTCGGCAATGCGCAGCGTGGCCACGCCACCCGTCACCTCGAGCGCAAGACCGATGTCCTCGGTCAGCAGCCGGTGGTGGCGGCACCAGCGCTTGATGGCCACGCCCAGGTCGGGAGAGCTCAGCGACGCGCGGCACAGCATGCCGTAGCTGCCCCAGGGCAGGCGCCGCGAGAACCAGCCCAGCGCCTCGTCGTCCAGCTCCTGCATGGCATGTTCCGACAACGCCTCGAACTGCGCCGCCGTGACCCGCGCGCCCGGCCGCGCCAGTTCGCGCGGCGTGATCTGTGCCGCTTTCAGGGCCTCCGCCGGGTCGATGCCGTAGCGCTCATAGCCCTTCACGATGGCTCTCACAAAGGCCATGGGCGTGACCGCTCGGGCGGGTTTCAGGAAGGCGGGCGAGGTCATGGTCGGGCGAGGGGTACGTGGCGCAATTTGCAACCATTGTGGCGCCAATTGCGGCGCGGCGAGGCGTAAGCTGCGTTCTTCCAAGCGCCAATCCGCGTGGGACCGCCTGCGCGCCGACCCCCTCAGAGGAGACAAGACACATGCACGATCCCGGCCTGAACTTCGACCTGGGCGAGGACATCGACTCGCTGCGCAGCGCCATCCAGGACTTTGCCGCGAACGAAATCGCGCCCCGCGCCGCCGACATCGACCGCGACAACCTGTTTCCGCACGACCTGTGGCAAAAGCTCGGCGAACTCGGCCTGCACGGCATGACCGTGAAAGAAGAATTCGGCGGCACCGAGCTGGGCTACCTGGCGCACATCGTGGCCATGGAAGAAGTCTCGCGTGCCTCGGCCTCTGTGGGCCTCTCCTACGGCGCGCACTCCAACCTGTGCGTGAACCAGATCCACCGCAACGGCAGCGACGCGCAGAAGAAGAAGTACCTGCCCAAGCTCGTGAGCGGCGAGCATGTGGGTGCGCTGGCCATGAGCGAGCCCAACGCCGGCTCCGACGTGGTGAGCATGAAGCTCAAGGCCGAGAAGAAGAACGGCTACTACGTGCTGAACGGCGGCAAGATGTGGATCACCAATGGCGGCGACGCCGACACGCTGGTGATCTACGCCAAGACCGAACCCGAGATGGGCGCACGCGGCATGACGGCCTTCATCGTCGAGAAGAGCTTCAAGGGCTTTTCGGCCGGCAGCAAGCTCGACAAGCTCGGCATGCGCGGCTCCAACACCTATCCGCTGTTCTTCGACAACTGCGAAGTGCCGGAAGAGAACGTGCTCGGCGGCGAAGGCATGGGCGCCAAGGTGCTGATGAGCGGGCTCGACTACGAGCGCGCGGTGCTCTCGGGCGGCCCGCTGGGCATCATGGCCGCGTGCATGGATGCGGTGCTGCCCTTCATTCACGAGCGCAAGCAGTTCGGCCAGAGCATCGGCGAGTTCCAGCTCATGCAGGGCAAGCTCGCGGACATGTATTCGACCTGGCAGGCCACGCGCGCCTATGTGTACGCGGTGGGCAAGGCCTGCGACCGCAACGACCATGCGCGCACCTTCCGCAAGGACGCGGCCGGCGCCATTCTTTACTCGGCCGAAAAGGCGACATGGATGGCCGGCGAGGCAATCCAGGCGCTGGGCGGCGTGGGCTACACCAAGGAATTTCCGGTCGAGCGGCTGTGGCGCGATGCCAAGCTGTATGAGATTGGCGCGGGGACGAGCGAGATCCGAAGGATGTTGATTGGGCGCGAGTTGTTTGCGGAAACTGCCTGAACTGCATTTCTCCCTCCCCTCCCGGGGGAGGGCAGGGGTGGGGGCCGGCGGCCTTCGATGAAGCACTGCGCCGAACAAGCGCCGCTTGCCCCCATCCCAACCTTCCCCCGGTAGGGGAAGGAGCAAGACCAGACGGAGACAAGGAAGGACATGAGCATGACTGCTGCGTTGACCGAGAGCTACGGCAAGGGCGCCACCGACGTTCCCCTCATCGAACAAACCATCGGCGACTTCTTCGACGACATGGTCGCAAGGCAACCCGACCGTGAAGCCCTCATCAGCCGCCACGAAGGCAAGCGCTTCACCTACCGCGAGCTGCAAGCTGAATCCGACAAGCTGGCGAGCGCGCTGCTGAACCTGGGCCTCGCCGCAGGCGACCGGGTGGGCATCTGGTCGCACAACAATGCACCCTGGGTGCTGATGCAGATCGCCACCGCAAAGGCCGGCCTGATCCTCGTCAACATCAACCCGGCCTACCGCACTTCAGAGCTCGAGTACGCGCTCAACAAGGTCGGCTGCAAGGTGCTGGTGACCATGGCGCGGTTCAAGACCAGCGACTACCTCGGCATGCTGCGTGAGCTGGGCCCCAAGCGCCTGCCGCAGCTGCAGCACACCTTCTGGATCGACGGCAACGCGGCAGCCGATGCCGAAGCGCCCGGCATGCAGCGCTTCAGCAAGTTGCTGGCAGGCGGCAATGCAGCCGACCCGCGCGTGGCCGAGGTGCAGAAGACGCTGAAAGCTACCGACCCGATCAACATCCAGTTCACCAGCGGCACCACGGGCTTTCCCAAGGGCGCAACGCTCACGCACCGCAACATCCTGAACAACGGCTTTTTCATCGGCGAGTGCATGAAGCTCTCGCCTGCCGACAAGCTGTGCATCCCGGTGCCGCTGTATCACTGCTTTGGCATGGTGCTCGGCAACCTGGCCTGCCTCACGCACGGCTCGGCCATCGTGTATCCGAACGACGGCTTCGATCCGCTCACGGTGCTCGAGACCGTGCAGGCCGAGAAGTGCACCGGGCTGCACGGCGTGCCCACGATGTTCATTGCCGAGCTCGACCATCCGCGCTTCAAGGAGTTCGACCTTTCCACGCTGCGCACCGGCATCATGGCCGGCTCGCCGTGCCCCATCGAGGTGATGAAGCGCGTGGTGAACGAAATGCACCTGAGCGAAATCACCATCGCCTACGGCATGACCGAAACCAGCCCGGTGAGCTGCCAGAGCAGCACCGACACGCCGCTGGACAAGCGCGTGTCGACCGTGGGCACCGTGCAGCCGCACATCGAAGTGAAGATCGTCGACCCCGAAACCGGCACCATCGTGCCGACCGGCCAATCGGGCGAGCTGTGCACGCGCGGCTACTCGGTGATGCACGGCTACTGGGAAGACGAGCCCAAGACCCGCGAGGCCATCGACGCCGAGCACTGGATGCACACCGGCGACCTGGCCACCATGGACGCCGAGGGCTACGTCAACATCGTCGGCCGCATCAAGGACCTGGTGATCCGCGGCGGCGAGAACATCTACCCGCGCGAGATCGAGGAGTTTCTGTACCGCCACCCGAAGGTGCAGGACGTGCAGGTGGTCGGGCTGCCCGACAAGAAGTACGGCGAAGAACTCTGCGCCTGGATCATCGTCAAGCCCGGCCAGAGCGCAACCGACACCGAGATCCGAGAGTTCTGCAAGGGACAGATCGCGCACTACAAGGTGCCGAAGTACATCCAGTTCGTCACCGAGTTTCCGATGACGGTGACCGGCAAGATCCAGAAATTCAAGATCCGCGAAGCCATGACCGAGCAGCTCGGTCTCACGCAAGAAAAGACAGCATGAGCAAACTCGAAACGAAATTGAATGCGCGCTCGGCCGACTTCCAGGCCAACGCCGCGGCGATGCGCGCATTGGTGGATGACCTGCACAAGCAGTTCGCAAAAGTGGAGCAGGGCGGCGGCGAGGCCGCGCGCGCCAAGCACACCGCACGCGGCAAGCTGCTGCCGCGCGACCGCGTCGCCGAGCTGCTCGACCCCGGCACCCCGTTCCTGGAAATCGCACCGCTCGCGGCGCATGCGATGTACCTAGACGCCAAGGGGACTGAATCGGCTCCCGGTGCCGGCCTTATCGCAGGCATCGGCCGCGTGAACGGCGTCGACTGCATGATCGTCTGCAACGACGCGACGGTGAAGGGCGGCACCTACTACCCGATGACGGTGAAGAAGCACTTGCGTGCGCAGGAAATCGCCGAACAGAACCGTCTGCCCTGCATCTACCTGGTCGATTCGGGCGGCGCCAACCTGCCGAACCAGGATGAGGTGTTTCCCGACCGCGACCACTTCGGCCGCATCTTCTACAACCAGGCCAACATGAGCGCCCAGGGCATTCCGCAGATTGCGGTGGTCATGGGCTCATGCACGGCGGGCGGGGCCTACGTGCCGGCGATGAGCGACGAGTCGATCATCGTGAAGAACCAGGGCACCATCTTCCTGGGCGGCCCGCCGCTCGTGAAGGCAGCCACGGGCGAGGTTGTCACGGCCGAAGACCTGGGCGGCGGCGACGTGCACACGCGGCTGTCGGGCGTGGTCGACCACCTGGCGCAGAACGACCTGCACGCGCTGGCGCTTGCGCGCTCGGCGGTGGCCAACCTCAACGCGAAAACGGCCACTGAAGGCGACGAGAAGGCCGCCGTACGCGAACCCGCATTTCCGCGCGAAGAGCTCTACGGCGTGATTCCCACCGATACCCGCAAGCCCTTCGACGTGCGCGAGATCATCGCGCGCATCGTGGACGGCAGCGAGTTCCACGAGTTCAAGGCCCGCTTCGGCGCCACGCTGGTGTGCGGGTTTGCCGAGATCGAGGGCATGCCTGTCGGCATCGTCGCCAACAACGGCATTCTGTTCAGCGAGTCGGCGCAAAAGGGCGCGCACTTCATCGAGCTGTGCTGCCAGCGCAAGATTCCGCTGGTGTTTTTGCAGAACATCACGGGCTTCATGGTGGGGCGCAAATACGAGAACGAAGGCATAGCGCGCCATGGCGCCAAGATGGTGACGGCAGTGGCCACGGCCAACGTGCCCAAGTTCACCATCATCATCGGCGGCAGCTTCGGCGCCGGCAACTACGGCATGTGCGGCCGCGCCTACAGCCCGCGCTTTCTCTGGATGTGGCCCAACGCGCGCATCAGCGTGATGGGCGGCGAGCAGGCCGCGAGCGTGCTGGCCACGGTGAAGCGCGACGGCATCGAGTTGAAGGGCGGCAGCTGGAGCAAGGAAGAGGAAGAAGCCTTCAAGGCGCCGATTCGCCAGCAGTACGAAGACCAGGGCCACCCGTATTACGCAACAGCGCGGCTGTGGGACGACGGAATCATCGATCCGGCGGATACGCGGCGGGTGCTGGCGCTGGGGCTTGCTGCTGCGCGCAATGCTCCGATTCCGGAGCCGAAGTTCGGCATTTTCCGGATGTAGTCATGGCACAGCTTTCTTGCGCTTCGGGTCGATGTGGGCGTTGCCTTTCAGGGCGCGCCCCCGCCGACGGGGTACCTTTCTCCGCGAATGTCCCCCGGCCTGCGGCCTCCTCCTTTATTTCGCTGCGCAAGGCACCCCATCGACGTGTGCGTGATGAACGGCGGTCGTTGATCGGCTGTACACCAGCAGCGTGCCCCGGTGCACAGGGCATCGGGTGCTCCGCGCAGCGAAATAAAGGAGGAGGGGCGCAGCCCCGGGGGACATTCGCGGAGGGGAGTGCCCGGTGGCCTTTGCACACGCCCCGAAAGCACTGCGAACCACGCATCAGCACTACGGACGAATGACATGACCTTCACTAAACTGAAACTGGCAGTCCAGGACGCAGTCGCACGCATCTGGCTAGACCAGCCCGACGCACGCAACGCCTTCGACGACATCGTCATCGCCGAACTGACGCAGGCCTTCACCGAAGCCGGCGCCCAGCCGCAGGTCAAGGCCATCGTGCTCGGCGCCAATGGCCCTGCCTTCTGCGCCGGAGCGAATCTCAACTGGATGCGCCGCATGGCCGACTACATGCGCGACGAGAACATCGCCGATGCGGGCAAGCTGGCCACCATGCTGCACACCATTGCCGAATGCCCCAAGCCCACCATCGCGCGCGTGCAGGGCGATGTGTATGCGGGCGGCATGGGGCTGGTCGCAGCCTGCGACATGGCGGTGAGTGTCGACACGGCTTGGTACTGCCTGAGCGAAGTGAAGATCGGCCTCGTGCCCGCGACCATCAGCCCGTATGTGCTGCGCGCCATGGGCACGCGCGCATCGCAGCGCTACTTTCTGACGGCCGAGCGCTTCACCGCCGCCGAGGCACATCGCATCGGCTTTGTGCACGAAGTGGTTGCGGGCGCCGACGCGCTCGATTCCAAGGTCGACGAGCTCGTGAAGGCGCTCACCGGTGCCAGCCCTGCCGCGGTACGGGCCTGCAAGCAGCTGATCGCCGACGTGGACGGGCGCGAGATCGACGACGCGCTGATTGCCAAGACGGTGGAGGGCATTGCCGACATCCGCGCAAGCGACGAAGGCCGCGAAGGCGTGCAGGCCTTCCTGCAGAAACGCAAGCCGTCCTGGCTCGGCCGCTGAGCGCACGCCATGAACGCGCTCGACATGCCCCAACTGCTTGCCCTGGCCGCCGCTATCGGCTGGGCCAGCGGCGTGCGGCTGTACCTGGTCGTGCTGCTCACCGGGCTGGCCGGCTACTTCGGCTGGGTGCCGCTGCCCGGCGGGCTGCAGATGCTCGCGCATCCGGTCGTCATTGCGGCGAGCGGCTTCATGGTGTTCATCGAGTTCTTCGCCGACAAGATTCCCGGCCTCGACTCGCTCTGGGACGTGGTGCACACCGCCATTCGCATTCCGGCCGGCGCGGCACTCGCGGCCAGCGTGTTCGGCGCCGACCATGGGGCCATGGCGGTTGTTGCGGCGCTGCTTGGCGGCGGCTTTGCGGCCACCGCACATGCAGCCAAGGCCACCACGCGCGCGGCCATCAATACATCGCCCGAGCCTTTCTCGAATGTGGGCGCGTCGCTGGTCGAAGACAGCATGGTGCCGGCCGGCCTGTGGCTGGCGGTGGCGCATCCGCTGGTCTTCCTGGTGCTTTTTGTGCTGGTGCTTGTGCTCAGCGTGTGGCTCATCCGCAAGAGCTGGCGCTTTCTGAAGGCATTGTTCAGCCGCGTGGCCCGCATCTTCAGCGGCCGACCCGATCCGGGCGTCACGCCTGCATTTCAACTGAAAAAGAATCCTCCGGGAGACACTCCGAATGTTTAAGAAGATCCTGATCGCCAACCGTGGCGAGATCGCGTGCCGCGTGGCCGCTACTGCCCGTCGCATGGCGATCCGTACCGTGGCCGTGTACTCCGATGCCGACGCGCATGCCAACCACGTGCGCGCCTGCGATGAGTCGGTGCACCTGGGCGGCAGCGCGCCGAAAGACAGCTACCTGCGCTGGCAGAAGATCCTCGAGGCCGCCAAGGCCACGGGCGCCGAAGCGGTGCACCCCGGCTACGGCTTCCTGAGCGAGAACGAAGAATTCGCGCAGGCCTGCGCTGATGCAGGGCTTGTCTTCATCGGCCCGCCGCCCTCGGCAATCAAGGCGATGGGACTGAAGGCGGAGTCGAAGCAGCTGATGGAAAAAGCCGGCGTGCCGCTCGTGCCCGGCTATCACGGTCATGACCAGGAGCCGGCTCTGCTGCAGCGCGAGGCCGACCGCATCGGCTATCCGGTGCTCATCAAGGCCAGCGCGGGCGGCGGCGGCAAGGGCATGCGCGCGGTCGACAAGGCCGAAGACTTTGCTGCGGCGCTCGCTTCATGCCAGCGCGAGGCAATCAACAGCTTCGGCGACGACGCGGTGCTCATCGAAAAGTACGTGCAGCGCCCGCGCCACATCGAGATCCAGGTGTTCGGCGACACGCACGGCAACTATGTCTACCTGTTCGAGCGTGATTGCTCGGTGCAGCGCCGGCACCAGAAGGTGCTCGAGGAAGCGCCCGCACCCGGCATGACCGAGGCGATGCGCAAGCAGATGGGCGAAGCCGCTGTGGCAGCGGCGCGTGCCGTCGATTACGTGGGCGCTGGCACGGTGGAATTCATCGTGGAGCAGCGAGAAGGCGGCGAGATGAACTTCTTCTTCATGGAGATGAACACACGCCTGCAAGTCGAACACCCGGTGACCGAAGCCATCACCGGCCTCGACCTGGTGGAGTGGCAGCTGCGCGTGGCCTCGGGCGAGCCGCTACCGGCCAAGCAGGCCGAGCTGCAGATTCATGGCCATGCCATCGAAGCGCGCATTTGCGCCGAGAACCCCGACAACAACTTTCTGCCGGCCACCGGCACGCTGCGCGTGTACCGCAAACCGCAGGCCACGGCTTTCCAGCGCAGCCGCGTGCGCATCGACGACGGCGTGCGCGAGGGCGGCGAAATCTCGCCGTTCTACGACTCGATGATCGCCAAGCTCATCGTGCACGGCAGCACGCGCGACGAGGCGCTGGCGCGGCTCGATGCGGCGCTGGCGCAGGTGCAGATCGTGGGCGTTTCGACCAACGTGCAGTTTCTGCGCGGCATCCTCGCGACCGAGTCGTTCTCGAAGGCGAACCTCGACACCGCGCTGATCGAGCGCGAACGCACCGTGCTGTTCGACCGCGAGGCACTGGGCCTGCCGCTGGCCGCCGCGGCGGCCATCACCCGCACGCTGATCACCGAACGGCCGGCCGGCGCACCCGACCCGTTCGAGCGTCGCGACGGCTGGCGCGCCATGGGCGAGTACCGGCGCCACTTCGACTTCGAGTTTCGCGGTGCCGAGGAGACGGCCCTGGTGACGTACAAGCGCGACGGCAGCCTCTGGCTCGAAGCCGGTGGCGTGCAAGGCCTGCTGGCCGTGGGCCAGTTCCCGTCGGGCGAGTTCGAAGTCGAGTTCGCGGGCACGCGGCAGACGCTCGACGTGCATCTGGACGGCGCGACCGCCCACGTGTTCGCGTCGAAGGGCGCGACCAAAATCACGGCCATCGATCGGCTGGCCCATGCCGGCGACACCCACGCCGAAGGCGGCCGGCTCACTGCGCCGATGCCCGGCAAGGTCGTGTCTTTCGCGGTCAAGGCTGGCGACAAGGTCAGCCGAGGCCAGCCGCTTGCGGTGATGGAAGCGATGAAGATGGAGCACACCATCGCCGCGCCGGCCGACGGCACCGTGGAAGAACTGATGTTCTCGCCCGGCGAGCAGGTGGCCGAAGGCGACGAATTGTTGCGGATGGCCGCTGCAGCAGCTTGAATCAGCCCACCACCACTTCGCTGATCTGCATTACAGGCGCGATGTCGGTGTAGTTCCTGATGTCGCCGAGGATCTCCTTGGCATGCGGGCCGAAGGCCGCCTGAAAAGCTTCGGTCGATTCGCAGAACACATGGCACATGCCGACATAGGTCGGCGGCGTGCCGGGTGCGCCGCCGGCCAGGCCCTTGTCGATCGTGTACGACTTGCAGGCGTCTCCCATGCGTGCCTTCAGAAGCGGCATGTGCGTGTCGCGGTAGTAGGCGTGGTCGAATCGGGCGCCCTCGGTGTAGGGGTACATCACGCTGACTTTGATCATTGCTTCGGTCTCCTGGTGTTTCGATGTCTTCGGCGGTCGCGCACCAGCATAGAAGAAGGCTCGGGGCGCTACAAGCGGCCATTGGTCATGGGCCCGGGCAGGCCGCGGCGTGGCCGGCCCCTGCAGCAGCCCGTCTAACGGCCCCTCTAAGATTGAGCCATGAAAATCATCGTCTCTCTCACCGACAACCGCCCCGAACCGTGGATCGAAGGCCTCAAGGCCGAGTTGCCTGAAGCGCAGATCGAGACCTGGCAGCCGGGTGCCGCCCAGGCCGACCATGCCGTGGTGTGGGTGCCGCCGCAGCAGTTGCTCGACGAACAGCCGGGGCTGCGTGGCCTGTTCAACATCGGCGCGGGCGTCGACGCGCTGCTCAAGCTGAAGGTGCCGCCGCAGACGCGCATCGTGCGGCTCGACGATGCCGGCATGTCGGTGCAGATGGCCGAGTACGTGTGCCATACGCTGATCCGGCACTTCCGCGAATTCGACGTCTACGAGGCCGACGCGCGCGAAGGGCGCTGGAGCTACCGCAAGCCGCGGCTGCGGCGCGACTTTCCGGTCGGCATCATGGGCCTGGGCGTGCTGGGCGAGAGGGTTGCCAAGGCCGTGGCGCAGTTCGAGTTTCCGGTGCTGGGTTGGAGCCGTTCGCCCAAGGCCATCGACGGCGTGAAGGTGTTCAGTGGCGAAGCGCAGTTCGACGAGTTCCTGTCGTCCACGCGTGTGCTGGTCAACCTGCTGCCGTTGACCGATGCCACGCGCGGGATTCTCAACCGCCAAACGCTGGGCAAGCTGCGGCCGGGTGGCTATCTCATCAGCATTGCGCGCGGCGCGCACCTGGTCGAAGACGACCTGATCCCCATGCTCGACGCGGACCAGCTGGCGGGCGCCACGCTCGACGTGTTCCAGGTCGAGCCGCTGCCCGCCGACCACGCCTTCTGGCGCCATCCGAAGATCACGGTCACGCCGCACGGTTCGGCGCGCACGCTGCGCGAGGAATCCATTGCCCAGATCGCCGGAAAGATCCGCGCCATGGAGCAGGGCCTGCCGGTCAGCGGCGTGGTCGATCCGGTCCGGGGCTACTGACAACGAACGGCCTGCGTTACCGACGATTACGCTGAAAGGAGGCGCAGCCAGGGGCAAACCCTGACGCTTTTGTTTTTCACATACGCGAAAATTCCTTCATGGTTGTGAAAACTGCTTTTCGCGTAATCGAGATCGTCGAGCTCTTCGCCCGGGAGAAGCAGCCACTGGCGCTGTCCGAAATGGCGCGCCTGCTCGAAATGCCCGTGTCCAGCTGCCTCGGGCTGATTCGTACGCTCGAAGAGCAGGGCTACATGTACGAAACCGGCCGCCGTCAGGGCTACTACCCCACCGGCCGGCTGCTCGCCATGGCGCAGATCATTGCGGCGCACGACCCGGTGCTCGACCGCGTGCGGCCCGCGCTCGAAGAACTGCGCGACGGCACGCGCGAAACCGTGCTGTTCGGCAAGTTCCGCGACCCGAACACTGTCGTCTACCTCGAAGTGCTGAGCGCGCCGCAGAGCATTCGCTACTCCGCCGAGTCGGGCGAAACCCGCCCGGCCTATGCCAACTCGATGGGCCGCGCGCTGCTTTCCACGCTCACGCCCGAGGCGCGCCGCAAGCTGCTCGAAGCCACCCGGCTGGTGCCGCTGACCGACGCCACGCTGACCACCGCCGAAGCCATCGAACAAGAGCTCGAGCGCTCACCGGCTCGCGGCTGGTACGGCAACCTCGGCGAAAGCATTCCCGATCTGGTCGGCCTTGCATGGCCGCTGCGCATCGGGGGCGAGGCCTACGCCATCTCTGTGGCGGGCCCGCGCTACCGGCTGGAGCCCCGCATCGACGACGTGGCCGCCATGCTGCGCTCGGCCTGCCTGGCCATCGAACACAAAGGCTGAAAAACAATGACCTCCCCACGCTACTTCGTCCGCGAAAGCGAGATTGCCGGCTATCACCCGGCCAACCACACCGGCACGCTCAACAAGCGGCTCATCGGCCCCGAGACCGTGGGCGCGAAACAACTCGAGGTGCTGGTCGGCCACATCCAGAAGGGCAAGGGCGCGTTGCCCCATGCCCACCCTGGCATCGAGCAGGTCTGCTACATGCTCGAAGGCCGGGCGGTGGCAGAGGTGGGCGGGCAGCGGCAAGAGCTGCACCCGGGCGACAGCTGCTTTTTTCCGGCCGACGCAATGCACACCTTCACGGTGGTGAGCGACGAGCCGGTGCGCGTGCTGGTCATCTACAGCCCGCCGTACGAGGAACTGCCGGAGCGCGTGATCCGGCCCTGACCGACAACAACCCCGGAGACAGACAACATGCAGACGACGAAGAACGCGACAGAAACAGTCGCGGTGGCAAGCCGCCGCCGTTTCATTTCCATCGGAGCCGCGGCAGGCCTGGCAGGCGCGGCGCCGTGGGCCTTTGCGCAAGAGGGCTATCCGAAGCAGCCCATCAAGCTCATCGTGCCCTTTGCTGCCGGCAGCGGCACCGATGCGGTGGCGCGCATCACTGCGCAGATGCTGGGCGAGGCACTGAAGACCTCGGTCATCGTCGACAACCGCGCGGGCGCCAACGGCGTGATTGCCGCCGAGTTCGTGGCCAAGGCGCCGCCCGACGGCTACACGCTCTTCATGACGACCAACACCACGCACTCGGCCAACCCGAGCCTGATGAAGTCGCTGCCCTACGACCCGGTGAAAGATTTTGCGCCCGTGAGCCGCATGGGCAACCTGCCGTTCATGCTGGTGGTGAACAACGACCTGCCGGTAAAGAGCGTGGCCGAGCTGCTGGCCTGGGGCCGCGCCCACCCGGGCAAGCTCACTTATGCAAGCGGCAACAGCACCGGCATCGTGAGCGGCGCCACGCTGTCGCGCATGAGCGGCGTGCCGATGCTGCACGTGCCCTACAAGAGCACGCCGCCGGCCATCGCCGACCTGATCGGCGGCCAGGTGTCGATGATGGTGGTCGACCTTGCCGCGGGGCTCGCGACGGTGAAGGCCGGCAAGATGCGCGCGATTGCCGTCACCACGCAAGAGCGCACCAAGCTCTTTCCAGAACTGCCGCCGCTGGCCGACACGCCCGAGCTCAAGGGCTTCGACATCACCTCCTGGAACGGCGTGTTCGCACCGGCCGGAACGCCACGCGACGTTGTGCTGAAGCTCAACAAGGCGCTGTCGGAAATGGCGAGCGGGGCGGTGTTCCGCGAACGCGTGGCGAAGCTGGGCTTCGATGCGTTCGGCAGCACGCCTGAAGAGTTGGGTGCGTTCACTGTGGCGGAGCTGGCCAAGTGGAAGAAGCTGATCCAGGCTGCGGGCATTCAACCGGAATGAGCAATCTGTATTTCTCCCTCCCCTCCCGGGGGAGGGCAGGGGTGGGGGCAAGCGGCGTTCCCGTCGACCGCTCTGCCTGCCCCCATCCCAACCTTCCCCCGGAAGGGGAAGGAGCAAAGAAATGAACACCACGGGACCACTCCGCGGCATTCGCATCCTCGACCTCACGGCGGTGGTGATGGGCCCCTACGCCACGCAGACGCTCGGCGACCTGGGCGCGGACATCGTCAAGGTCGAGCCTCCCTCAGGCGACAACCTGCGCGCGGTCGGTCCGATGCGCAATGCCGGCATGGGGGCGATGGCGCTGCACCTCAACCGCAACAAGCGCTCGATCGTGCTCGACCTGAAGCACCCCGAAGGCCGCGAGGCCTGCCTGCGGCTCGCGGCCGGCTGCGATGCGCTCATCTACAACACGCGGCCGCAGGCGATGGCGCGGCTCGGGCTGGGCTACGAAGCGGTGGCTGCGGCCAACCCGAAGATCGTCTACCTCGGCGCGTTCGGCTACGGCGAAGAAGGCCCGTATGCCGGCAAGCCCGCGTACGACGACCTGATCCAAGGCGCGGCCGGCGTCGCCTCGCTCTTTGCGCAGCAAAGCGGCGATGCGCCGCGCTACGCCCCGGTCACGCTGGCCGACCGCGCCGTGGGCCTGCAGGCCGCCATCGCGCTGTTGGCTGCCGTGCTGCATGCGCAGCGCACCGGCAAGGGCCAGGCGGTGGAAGTGCCGATGTTCGAGGCGCTTTCGCAGTTCGTGATGGGCGACCACCTCGGTGGCCACAGCTTCGAGCCGCCGCTCGGCCCCACCGGCTATGCGCGCCTGCTCGCGCCGCACCGCAAGCCCTACGCCACGGCCGATGGCTACCTGAGCGTGCTGATCTACAACGACAAGCACTGGCAGGCCTTCTTCGACGTGATCGGCCGGCCCGAGCTGCGCGATTCGCCGATGTTCGGTACGCACACGGCGCGCGCCGCGAACATTGGTGCGGTCTACGCATTCGTGGCCGAGGTGATGGCCACGCGCGGCAGCGATGAATGGATGGCGGTGCTCGAAGCAGCCGACATCCCGGTCGCGCGCCTGCACAGCACCGACAGCCTGCTGGACGACCCGCACCTGCGCGCAGTCGGTTTCTTTCCGGAACTCGACCATCCGAGCGAGGGCCGCATCCGCACGCTGGCGCCGGTCGGCCGCTACAGCGCCACTCCCGCGGCCATTCGCCGGCCCGCGCCGCGTATTGGCGAACAGAGCGTCGAGCTGCTGCGCGAAGCGGGCTATGCAAGCGAAGAGATCGACCGGATGCTCGCGCGCGGCGTCACGCTGCAGCCGGAACCCACGAAGGACAGCGAATGAACTTTTCCCTGAATGAAGACCAGCGCTCGCTGGTGGCGGCCATCGAGCGCCTCTGCGAAGACTTTCCCGCCGACTACTGGCGCGACCACGACGACCGCGCCGCGTTCCCGCACGAGTTCCACCGCGCCGTGGCGGAAAGCGGCTGGCTCGGCATCGCGATGCCCGAGGCGCAGGGCGGTGCGGGCCTGGGCATTACCGAAGCGGCGCTGATGATGCGCGCCATCAGCGCATCGGGGGCGGGCATGTCGGGTGCTTCTGCGGTGCACATGAACATCTTCGGGCTCAACCCGGTGGTGGTGTTCGGCAGCGAGGCGCAGCGCCAGCGCTTCTTGCCGCCGCTGATTGCCGGCACCGAGAAGGCCTGCTTCGCCGTGACCGAGCCCGACGCAGGGCTCGACACCACGAGCCTCAAGACGCAGGCGGTGCGCCAGCCCAACGGCAGCTATCTGCTGCATGGCCGCAAGATATGGATCTCGACCGCACAGGTGGCCGACCGCATGCTGATCCTCACACGCACCACGCCCCTCGACCAGGTGAAGAAGCCCACGCAGGGCCTCACGCTGTTCTACACGCCGCTGGACCGAAGCAAGGTCGAGGTGCGCGAGATCCACAAGCTGGGGCGCGCGGCGGTCGACTCGAACATGCTCTTCATCGACGGGCTCCAGGTGCCCGAGGAAGACCGCATCGGCGACGAAGGCCGCGGTTTCGAGTACATCCTGCACGGGCTCAACCCCGAGCGCATCCTGATTGCGGCCGAGGCCATCGGCATCGGCCGCGCCGCATTGCGCATCGCCTCGCAGTACGCGCAGGAGCGCGTCGTGTTCGGCCGGCCCATCGGCCAGAACCAGGGCGTGGCGCATCCGCTCGCACGCGCCTGGGCCAACCTCGAGGCCGCCGACCTGATGGTGTTCAAGGCCGCCACGCTGTACGACGCGGGCGAGCCCTGCGGCATCGAGGCCAATGCAGCCAAGTACCTGGCGGCCGAAGCGGCGCATGACGCCTGCCAGAACGCCGTGCTCACGCTTGGCGGCATGGGCTATGCGAAGGAATACCATGTCGAGCGGCTGCTGCGCGAGAGCTACATTCCGCGCATTGCGCCGGTGAGCCCGCAGATGATCCTGAACTTCATCGCGGAAAAAGCGCTCGGCCTGCCCAAGTCGTATTGAGCGATGTTGCTGCGCTGGCGCGATTTGCAACGCCAGTGGCGGGCATTGCAACCCCCGCGCAACAGCCCGGCCGAGCACGGCGGACGCAGGTGGCCGACAATCGAAGGACGGCCTATTTTTCTTCTTCCTGCGAACTCCAGAGACACGCCATGAAACTCCCCGCCAAGGTCAAGATCGTTGACGTCGGTCCGCGCGACGGACTGCAGAACGAGAAGCAGCCGGTCTCGGCTGAAGTCAAGATCGGGCTGGTGCATCGCCTGCAGGACGCCGGCCTGAAGGAGATCGAGGTCACCAGCTTCGTGAGCCCCAAGTGGGTGCCGCAGATGGCCGACAACGCCGAGGTGATGCACGGCATAAAGCGCAAGCCCGGCGTGCGCTACTCGGTGCTCACGCCCAACATGAAGGGCTTCGAGGCCTCGATTGCCGCGCCGCGCGAAGAGTGGCCCGACGAGATTGTTGTGTTCGGCGCCGCGAGCGAGGCCTTCAGCCAGAAGAACATCAACTGCTCCATTGCCGAGAGCATCGAGCGCTTTGCGCCGGTGGTGGCCGCGGCTCGCGAGAAGGGTATCGACGTGCGCGGCGCCATGTCGTGCACCGTCGGCTGCCCCTACGAAGGCGAGGTTGCATCCGAGCGCGTGGGCATGCTGGCGAAGCTGATGAAGGACATCGGCGTGCAGCGCGTGGATGTGGCCGACACCATCGGCGTGGGCACGCCGGGCAAGGTGCGGGCCGCCATCGAGGCCACGCTGGCGCACTTCGGCGTGGACCACATCTCGGGCCACTTCCACGACACCTACGGCCAGGCGCTGGTCAACACGCTGGCTTCGCTGGAGCTGGGGGTCTGGAACTTCCAGTCGTCCTCCGCCGGCCTTGGCGGCTGCCCTTACGCCAAGGGCGCCACGGGCAACGTGGCGACCGAAGACGTGGTGTACATGCTGCACGGCATGGGCATCGAGACCGGCATCGACCTGGACAAGCTGATCGACGCGGGCGTGTATATCAGCGGGGCGCTGGGGCGCGAGCCGAATTCGCGGGCGTCGAAGGCAATCCGTACGAAAAGGGAAGCTTGATGTGCGGCGCTGAACTTCATTCGCTGCCAGAAGGCGTGCAGCGCGTTTCGCGTGTGCTGCAGGACGCGGGCCATCCCCATTCGCCGCGCATGCTCGACGATGCCTGCCGCACCGCGCAGCAGGCGGCCGATGCACTCGGCATCCTGGTCGGGCAGATCGCCAAAAGCATCATCTTTCGGCGCAAGAGCGACGACGCGGCGGTGCTGGTCATCACCTCGGGCGACAAGCGTGTCGACGAGAAGAAGGTCGACGCACTCATCGGCAAGACCGGCCGCGCCGACGCCGAGTTTGTGAAGGCCCGCACCGGCTTCACCATCGGCGGCGTGTCGCCGGTAGGGCACACCACTGAGCCGGTGGTTCTGATCGACCGCGAGCTGTTCCGGTTCGAGGAGATTTGGGCCGCGGCCGGGCATCCGCATGCGGTGTTCCAGCTGCGCCCGCAAGACCTCGAGAAGCTCACCGGCGCGCCGGTGGCGGACGTGGTGTGAACTTCGACGCTGCGGAACTGCTGGCCGAGCGCGCCAACGCCGTACAGCGCTCGGCCGGCGATGCGCCTTCGCCCTGCACCTCCGTCTGCCGCATGGACCGCCAGAGCGGCTTTTGCGAAGGGTGCCTGCGCACCATTCCCGAGATTGCGGCCTGGGGCAAGATGGACGACGCAGCGCGGCGCGGCGTGTGGCGTGCCATAGAGTTGCGGGCGCGAGCCGGCATCTGGCGGCTCCCCGAGGCATCTGGAGACAACCACGCATGAAGCACATCGACTTTTACCTGGACTTCATCTCGCCCTACGCACACCTTGCGTTCGAGCACCTGCCAGAGGCGCTCGAAGGCCTGAGCTACAGCGTGGCCTACAAGCCCGTGCTGCTCGGCGCATTGCTCAAGCACCACGGCCAGCTCGGCCCAGCGGAGATTCCAGCCAAGCGCGCCTGGACCTACCGGCATGTGCTCTGGCTTGGCCATGCGAACGGCATTCACATCGAGATGCCCGCATCGCATCCGTACAACCCGCTGCCGCACCTGCGGCTTGCGGTCTCGACTTCGGACGACGGCCGCATCAGCCGCCTGGCGGCCGAGACGATTTTTCGCAACGTGTGGCGCGGCGGAGAAGAGGCCGGCGACGCCGCGCGCCTGGCCGCGCTGGCTGCGCAACTGCAGCTCAAGCGCGACATGAACAGCGACGAGAGCAAGGCCCTGCTCAAGCGCAACACCGACGAGGCCGTGCAAGCCGGCGTGTTCGGCACCCCCGCCTATGTGGTGGACGGCCGCCAGTTCTGGGGCTTCGACGGGCTTGCGATGCTGCGCGCCTATATGGGCGGCGACACATGGTTCGACGGGCCGCACTGGGCCGGCGCCGACCAGCGGCCTTCGATGCTGCGCAGCAGCAAAAACTGACTAGTGGTTTCCCGATTTCTTACAACCTGAAACGAACCCTGCGGGTTTCACCTTAATCCGTAAGCGTCGGTTCAGTTTCGCGAAAGGCTCGGGTCAGTCGCGCCTCCAAGAATGCGCCACGGTCCCGATTGCCGGGGCTGAACGAACGCATACACAGGAGACGACGCAAATGGCAGCAACACTGGATTCGAGGGGGATGCCGCACCCGGCCCCCCGGCCCATGTCCGCGGAGGAAAAGAAGGTCATCTTCGCTTCCTCCCTTGGCACGGTGTTCGAGTGGTACGACTTCTATCTTTACGGCTCGCTGGCCGCGATCATCGCGAAGCAGTTCTTCAGCGGACTCGATGCGGGCGCGGCCTTCATCTTTGCGCTGCTGGCATTCGCAGCGGGCTTCCTGGTACGGCCGTTCGGCGCCATCGTGTTCGGCCGCCTGGGCGACATGATCGGACGCAAGTACACCTTCCTGGTCACCATCCTGATCATGGGCCTGTCGACCTTCATCGTCGGCCTGCTGCCCAGCTACGCGACCATCGGCGTTGCCGCGCCGGTGATCCTGATTGCGCTGCGCATGCTGCAGGGCCTTGCGCTCGGCGGTGAGTACGGCGGTGCCGCTACCTATGTGGCCGAGCACTCGCCGCACGGCAAGCGCGGCGCCTACACCTCGTGGATCCAGACCACTGCAACGCTCGGCCTGTTCCTGAGCCTGCTGGTCATCCTGGGCGTGCGCACCTGGCTCGGCGAACAGGCGTTCGGCGACTGGGGCTGGCGCATTCCCTTCCTGGTGTCGATCGCACTGCTCGGCATCTCGGTGTGGATCCGCCTGTCGCTTTCCGAGTCGCCCGCCTTCCAGAAGATGAAGGCCGAGGGCAAGACCTCGAAGGCGCCGCTGTCCGAATCGTTCGGCCAGTGGAAGAACCTCAAGATCGTGATCCTGGCGCTCATCGGTCTGACCGCCGGCCAGGCCGTGGTCTGGTACACGGGCCAGTTCTACGCACTGTTCTTCCTGACGCAACAGCTCAAGGTCGATCCCACGACCGCCAATCTGATGATCGCGGCCTCGCTGCTCATCGGCACACCGTTCTTCGTGGTCTTCGGCACGCTGTCCGACAAGATCGGCCGCAAGCCGATCATCATGGCGGGCTGCCTGCTGGCCGTGGTGACCTACTTCCCGGTCTTCAAGATGATCACGGAATATGCCAACCCCGACCTGGCCCGCGCGCAAGCGACCGCCGGCGTCACGGTGACGGCCGATCCGAAGTCGTGTTCGTTCCAGGGCAACCCGGTGGCACGCGAGATCGACTTCAGGAGTTCTTGCGACATCGCCAAGCGCTACCTGGTGCAGAACTCGGTGAGCTATGACAACGTCGAAGGCGCCCCCGGCTCCAAGGCCATCGTCAAGATCGGCACCAAGACCATCGAGGCGCCGGTCGGCAACGTGGTCAACCTGAAGTTCGACGAATCGTCCGCCAAGGAAATCGCAGCCTTCAAGAAGGCCGTGGCCGACGACCTGAAGGTGGCGGGCTATCCAGCCAAGGCCGACCCGGCCAAGATGAACAAGCTGATGGTCGTGGCGCTGCTGTTCTGGCTGGTGCTGCTGGTCACCATGGTGTACGGCCCCATTGCCGCCATGCTGGTCGAGCTGTTCCCAACGCGCATCCGCTACACCTCGATGAGCTTGCCGTACCACATCGGCAACGGCTGGTTCGGCGGCCTGCTGCCAACCACCGCCTTCGCTATCGTGGCGACCACCGGCAACATGTACAACGGCCTCTGGTACCCGATCATCATCGCCGGGGTGACGCTGGTCGTCGGCATGCTCTTCATCCGCGAGACGAAGGACGTGGACATCTACGCGAACGACTGACGCGAGGCATGTTCGAGAGGAGGGCGCAAGCCGGCCCTCCGTTCAACAAAGGGGCTTCATGCCGTCGGCATGAGGCCTTTTTCTTGAACCCATTGAACCCCATCAGGAGATAGAACCCATGTGGAAACTCGTTGTCGGCTTCGTCATCTTTGCCGCTGTGGCCCTTTACGTGATTTCGAAGGGCGGCGACAAGATCGACATGTCCGGCGAGAAGCACGGCGGCGATGTGACGCATGAGCCCGCGCCCGCTACCCCGGCGGCGCCCGCAGCGCCCGCAGCGCCGGCCAAGTAAGCCGCTATCGCTTGAAGCGGCCTTCGCTGACGATCGACAGGTCGACGTAGTCGATGCCTGTGTGGTCCTGCGGCGAGTAGTTCACGTCGAGCTTGCCGCCCACGTCGTAGCGAAAGCGGTTGAGCGCGGCGATCAGCCTGGCGCGGGTCGGCCTGGGGCCGGTGCGGCGCAGGGCCTCCACCAGCACCTTGGTGGCTACAAAGCCTTCGAGGAATGCCGGCGACAGCTCGGTCTGACCCCGGGCCTGCGCGAGTGCCATCGCTTCCTTGACCAGCGGATGGCCGAGCGCGCGCTCGTAGGGCAGCACCTGCGTCACGATCACGCCGGTGCTGGCGGAGCCGAGCTCCTTGATGAAGCCTGACGCCGCATTGTTCGACAGCGTGACGATCTGCGCCGCCGAGCCCGCGGCGCGCAGTGCCTTCACGCCGTCGGTCACTGCCGTGCCGGAGCCTATCCACAGCACCGCCTGCGCGTTGGCCTTGACGAGCTGCGGCACGATCGCCGCGTAGTCGGGCTTGCTGCGGTCGGCCAACGCAAGCACGGCCGGCGCCAGCCCGGCCCGCTCGAAGCCTCGGCTCGCGCCTTCCATCGCGTCTCTTCCGAAGGAATCATCGGCCTGCACCACCGCAATGCGCTGGATGCCGGTGGTGTACAGGTGCTGCACCGCCGTTTCGGCCTCACGCTGGTAGGTCGAGCGCACGTTGAATACGTTTTTCTGCAGCGGCTTGTGCAGCGCCATGGCGCCGGTCGAAGGGCCAACCAGCGCCACGCCGTGTTGGTCGAGCAGGGGAATGACGGCAAGGGTGTTGGGCGTGCCCCGGTTGAGCAGCAGCGCCAGCACCTTCTTGTCCTCGATGAGGATGCGGCTGTTCTCGAGCGAGCGCTTGGGGTCCAGGCCGTCGTCCAGCCGGATCACCTCGATCTGCAGGCCGTGGACACCGCCCTGGGCATTCACATGGTCGATGACCAGCTGCGAGCCCATGATCGTTTCCTTCACACCCACCGCCGCCGGGCCCGACAGGTCGGCCGACTGGCCGATGACGATCTGCGCCGATGCGCCGGAGACCGCCGCGGCCAAGGTCACGGCCAGGAAAAGCGCGCCGGCGTGGAACCTGTACATCTTCATCGAACGAGCCTTTACGCGAAGCGGATGCTTCCGTCGGAAGATGCGCAAATGTGTTGCAGCGAGTGGCGTTCACTCGCTCGTGGAAACCCTGTCAAACCATAGTTTCCTATGGAATCGACAAGGAGCCCCGCAACAACGTGGCTCGCGCGGGCGCCGTTTACCGCTTGAAGCGGCCGTCGCTGATGATGGCCAGGTCGGCGAAGTCGATGCCCGAATGGTCTTGCGGCGAATAGCTCACTTCCAGGCCGCCGAGATCATAGGCGCGCAGGGTTTCAAGCGCCGCAAGCACCTTGGCGCGCGTGGGCTTGGGCCCGGCGCGGCGCAGCGCCTCCACCAGCACCTTGGCCGAGGCAAAGCCCTCCAGCGCCGCGGGCGAGAGTTCGGCCTGGCCCTTGGCCTGCGCAAGCGCCATGGCTTCCTTGACCATCGGGTAGCTGATGGAACGTTCGTTCGGGAACACCTGGGTCACGATCACCCCTTTGCTCGCATCGCCCAATTGCTTGATGAAGCCCGACGAGGCGTTGTTCGACAAGGTGACCACCTGCGCGAATGAGCCCCCCGCGCGCAGCGCCTTGATGCCGTCGACCACGGCGACGCCCGAGCCGATCCAGAGCACCGCCTGCGCATTGGCGTCCTTGATGGCCGGCACGATGGACTTGTAGTCGGGCTTCTCGCGGTCGGCCGGCACGGTGACGATGGGCTTGGCTTGGGCCTTCGCAAAGCCGGTCATTGCGCCTTCGAGCGCGTCCTGGCCGAAGGAGTCGGTCACGTAGACCACCGCAATGCGGGCAATGCCGGTGGTGAGCAGGTGCTGGATCGCCTTTTCCGCTTCGCGCTGGTAGGTGGCGCGCACGTTGAACACGTGCTTGAGAACCGGCTTGTGCAGCGCCATGGCGCCGGTGGAAGGCGCGATGAGCGGAACGCCGTGCTTGTCGAGCCACGGCACGATGGCCTGCGAATGCGGCGTGCCGCGGCTCAGGAACAGCGCCAGCACTTTCTTGTCTTCGATCAGCACGCGGGCGTTCTCGCCGGCCCGCTTCACGTCGAAAGCGTCGTCCATGCGGAGGATCTCGATCTTCTCGCCGTGAATGCCGCCCTGGGCATTGGCGGCATCGATCACCAGCTGGGCACCGCCCAGGGCTTCGTTCACGCTGGCGGCTACCGAGCCGGTCACGCCGGTCGTCTGGCCAATCAGGATCTGGGCCGAAGCGGCCGTAGCGGCCATCGTCAGGAGGGCGGCGCAAAGCGCGTGCAGCGTCTTCATGGGTGGTCGTCCGGAGGTGTTCGGATAAACGTAAATAAAATCGTCTATTTGTTACTCAAAGTGTCTTTGGCTGAATCCGTATAAACCCCTGCACGGGCACAGTCCATGTGACGGAGTGCGCAAATTCGTCACCAGCCACTCCCTAGAATGTTTGCCCCACCCCCCAAGGCACTCATGACACAGGGCTCCATCCGGATTCGCGGCGCGCGCCAGCACAACCTCCAGAACCTCGACCTCGACATCCGCACAGGCGAGATGACCGTGGTCACCGGGCCCAGCGGCTCGGGCAAGTCGAGCCTCGTGTTCGACACCCTCTATGCCGAAGGCCAGCGGCGCTATGTGGAGACCTTCTCCGCCTATGCGCGCCAGTTCCTGGACCGCATGGACAAGCCGGCCGTCGACAAGGTGGAAGGCGTGCCGCCCGCCATTGCCATCGACCAGACCAACCCGGTGCGCTCGTCGCGTTCCACGGTCGGCACGATGACCGAACTCAACGACCACCTGAAGCTGCTCTACGCGCGCGCAGCCCAGCTGTTCGACCGCGAAACCGCGTTGCCTGTGCGCCACGATTCCCCCGACAGCATCTATGCGCAGATTGCCGAGCGGGCGGCCGCGGCGGGCGATCCTCGGCTGGTGGTCACCTTTCCGGTCGAGCTGCCCGCGGGTACTTCTGCGGAAGAAGTCACGCAGTGGCTGTCAGCCAGCGGCTTCACGCGCGTGCAGGCGGAGCGCGAGGTGGCAACGCCCACCGGGCCGCGCAAGATGCTCGACGTGGTGGCCGACCGCTTCCGCATTTCGAGTGCCGAGCGTTCGCGCGTCGTCGAAGCCATCGAAGTGGCGCTCAAGCGAGGCAGCGGGCGGGTCACGGTGCATGCAACAGGCGCTGAAGAAAACGCATCGACCGATGTGTGGAAGTTCTCGACCGGCCTGCACTGCCCCGAGAGCGACATCCGCTACACCGACCCGATCCCGTCGATGTTCTCGTTCAACTCGGCGGTGGGCGCCTGCGACACCTGCCGCGGCTTCGGCCGGGTGATCGGCGTCGACCTGGGCCTGGTGATTCCGAACGACAAGCTCACGCTCCGCGCCGGCGCGATCAAGACCATCCAGACCCCCGCCTGGAAAGAAGCGCAGGACGACCTCATGCGCCACGCCGAGGCGGCCGGCATCCCGCGCGACACGCCCTGGAACAAGCTCACCGACGAGCAGAAGCACTGGGTGATCGAGGGCACGCCCAACTACAAGGAAGGCAACTGGAACAAGCAGTGGTACGGCGTGCGCCGCTTCTTCGGCTACCTGGAGAGCAAGGCCTACAAGATGCACATCCGCGTGCTCTTGTCCAAGTACCGCAGCTACACGCCATGCCCCGTGTGCAGCGGCGCGCGGCTCAAGCTCGACAGCCTGCTGTGGCGCATCGGCAGCAAGGAAGACGCCGACGCGGTGCTGGAGCCCGCCAAGCGCTTCATGCCGACCGGCGCCAAGTGGACGCGCGCGCAGCTCGAGGCGCTGCCGGGGCTGTGCCTGCACGACCTGATGCTGCTGCCGATCGAGCGGTTGCGGCGCTTCTTCGACCGTGTGGAGCGGCACGGCAACGGCAACACCGCGAGCGAGGGCGAGGCGCAGGCGCTGAAGCTGCTGTTCGAAGAAATCACCACACGCCTGCGCTACCTGCACGACGTGGGCATCGGCTACCTCACGCTCGACCGCCAGAGCCGCACGCTGTCGGGCGGCGAGGTGCAGCGCATCAATCTCACCACGGCGCTCGGCACCTCGCTGGTCAATACGCTCTTCGTGCTCGACGAGCCCAGCATCGGCCTGCATCCGCGCGACATGAACCGCATCACCGAGGCCATGCTGCGCCTGCGCGACGCCGGCAACACGCTGGTGGTGGTCGAGCACGACCCGGCCGTGATGCTGGCGGCCGACCGCGTGATCGACATGGGCCCCGGCCCCGGCGTGCGCGGCGGGCAGATCGTGTTCGACGGCAGCACCGACCAGCTGCGCGATGCCGACACGCTCACCGGCCAATACCTGGGCGGACGCAAGAAGATCGGCATGGGCTTCAAGCGGCTCGTGAGCGAGAACACGCATCGCCTCATTCTTGAAGGTGCGCGCGAGCACAACCTGCAGAACGTGACGGTCGAGTTTCCGCTCGCGCGCCTGGTGTGCGTGACCGGGGTCAGCGGCTCGGGCAAGTCGACGCTGATCCAGGACGTGCTGGCGCCAGCGCTCATGCGCCACTTTGGCAAGGCCACCGAAACGCCCGGTGCGCACGACCGCCTGCTGGGCGCCGATCACCTGGGCGACGTGGTCTTTGTCGACCAGTCGCCCATCGGCAAGACGGCACGCTCCAACCCGGCGAGCTACGTGGGCGCTTGGGACGCGATTCGCGAGATCTTCGCCACCGCCGCGCTTTCGCGCCAGCGCGGCTACACCGCGAGCAAGTTCAGCTTCAACTCGGGCGACGGGCGCTGCCCGACCTGCGGCGGCTCGGGCTTCGAGCACGTCGAGATGCAGTTCCTGTCGGACGTGTACCTGCGCTGCCCCGATTGCGACGGCAAGCGCTACCGCCCCGAAATCCTGGAAGTGAAGGTCGAGCGCAAGGGCAAGAGCTACAACGTGGCCGACGTGCTCGAGCTCACGGTAGCCGAAGCTGCCGCCGTGTTCGAGGCCGACCGCGACGTGCTGCGCGTGCTGCAGCCCATTTCAGACGTGGGGCTCGACTACGTGAAGCTCGGCCAGCCGGTGCCCACGCTGAGCGGCGGCGAGGCGCAGCGCCTGAAGCTCGCAGGCTTTTTGGCGGAAGCGGCAAAGAACGGCACGGCCAGCAAGCAATCGGTGGCGCGCAAGGGCACGCTGTTTCTCTTCGACGAGCCGACCACCGGACTGCACTTCGACGACATTGCGCGCCTGATGCGCGCGCTGCGCAAGCTGCTGGACGCAGGGCATTCGCTGATCGTGATCGAGCACAACCTCGACGTGATCCGCGCGAGCGACTGGTGCATCGACCTCGGGCCCGAAGGCGGCGAAGGCGGTGGACAGGTGGTGGCCGAGGGCACGCCCGAGCAGCTTCGCGAGAACCGCTCTTCGCTCACCGGCGCGGCGCTGGCCGACTACGAACTGGCCATCGGCCCTGAGGCCTACAAGGTGGCCGAACGCGCAGCACGGCGTTATGTGGCCAATGCCAAGACGGCGCCGGGCGGCAAGGCGATCGAGATCGTCAATGCGCGCGAGCACAACCTGAAGAACCTCAGCGTCAATATTCCGCGAGGCAAGTTCAGCGTGGTGACGGGCGTCAGCGGTTCGGGCAAGTCGACGCTGGCCTTCGACATCCTGTTCAACGAAGGGCAGCGGCGGTATCTCGAATCGCTCAACGCCTATGCGCGCAGCATCGTGCAGCCCGCGGGCCGGCCCGAAGTGGATGCGGTGTACGGCATTCCGCCCACGGTGGCCATCGAGCAGCGCCTGTCGCGCGGCGGCCGCAAGAGCACGGTGGGCACCACCACCGAGGTGTGGCACTTCCTGCGCCTCTTGTACGTCAAGCTGGGCATTCAGCATTGCACGCACGACGGCGCGGCCGTGCAGCCGCAAACGCCCGACAGCATCGCGGCCCAGCTGATGCGCAACTTCAAGGGCCAACACATCGGTCTGCTGGCCCCGCTGGTGAGCAACCGCAAGGGCGTGTACACCGAGCTGGCAGACTGGGCGCGCCCGCGCGGCTTTACGCACCTGCGCGTGGACGGGGAGTTTCTTCCGACCACGGGCTTTCCGCGCATCGACCGCTTCAAGGAACACAGCATCGAACTGCCGGTGGCCAGCCTCGACGTGCTGCCGTCGAAGGAAACCGAGTTGCGCGAGGCACTGACCAAGGCACTCGAGCATGGCAAGGGCGTGGTGCATGTGCTGAGCGAGCTCGACGGCCTGAAGGCGGCGATGATGGCGGGCGTTTCGGCCTCCGGCATTGGCCGCGTCAACGTGTTTTCGACGCTGCGTGCGTGCCCGATCTGCAGCACCAGCTATGCCGAACTCGATCCGCGCCTGTTCAGCTACAACAGCAAGCACGGCTGGTGCCCCGATTGCGTGGGCACGGGCGTCAAGCTCAGCAAGGACCAGCGCAAGGTCTTCGACGATTCGATTCGCGATGACGACAACAAGGGCCGCGAGCAGACCTTTGCAGAGCCCGAAGTGGAAGATCTGGCCGACGTGGTGTGCCCCACCTGCGAAGGCACGCGGCTCAATGCCACGGCGCGCGCGGTGAGCTTCGGCGCATCGTTGGCGGACGGCATGGGCGGCATCGGCATTACCGAACTTGCGCGCATGAGCGTGACCGAGGTGCGGCAATGGTTCGAAGGACTTGCATTGACCGGCCGCGAAGCCGAGATCGCGCGCGACCTGGTGCCCGAGATCAAGAGCCGGCTCGAGTTTCTCGAAGAGGTGGGCCTGGGCTACCTCACGCTCGACCGCGGCGCGCCCACGCTGAGCGGCGGCGAGGCGCAGCGCATTCGACTTGCGGCGCAGCTCGGCAGCAACCTGCAGGGCGTGTGCTACGTGCTCGACGAGCCGACCATCGGCCTGCATGCGCGCGATAACCAGATATTGCTCGACGCGCTGCACAAGCTCGGCGACAAGGGCAACACGCTGGTGGTGGTGGAGCACGACGAAGACACCATTCGCCGTGCCGACCACATCATCGACATCGGCCCCAGTGCCGGCAAGCGCGGCGGCCGCTTGGTGGCGGAGGGATCGGTGGCCGACATCCAGTCGGCGGGCGATTCGCAAACCGGCCGCTATTTGCGCGACGCCATCAAGCATCCGCTGCAGGCACGCCGGTTGATTCCCTCGCCGGACCCGAAGGCGGAGGACAGCGGCAACTGGCTCACGGTGCACGGCGCCGACCTGCACAACCTGCAGGACGTGACCGCTACGCTGCCGCTGCACCGCCTGGTGGTGGTCACCGGTGTGAGCGGCTCGGGCAAGTCGACGCTTGCGCGCGACGTGCTGCTGGCCAGCGTACAGGCCGTGGTGGTGCAGCGCATGACCAAGGCCGGCCGCGACGCGGACGCCGCGGGCAAGCGCCCGGCATGGTCCGGCTGCGATCGCGTGGAGGGCTACGAAACCATCGATCGCGTGCTGGAGGTCGACCAGACCCCCATCGGCAAGACGCCGCGCAGCTGCCCGGCCACCTACATCGGCTTCTGGGACACCATCCGCAAGCTGTTTGCCGACACGCTCGAGGCCAAGGCGCGCGGCTACGGCCCCGCGCGCTTCAGCTTCAACACCGGCGAAGGCCGCTGCCCCGGCTGCGAAGGCGCGGGCGTGCGCACCATCGAGATGAGCTTTCTGCCCGACGTGAAGGTGCCCTGCGAGGTGTGCCACGGCGCGCGCTTCAACCCCGAAACGCTGGCCGTGAGCTGGCGCGGCAAGAGCATCGGCGACGTGCTGCAGATGGAAGTGGACGAGGCGGTGGAGTTCTTTGCCGCCATGCCCAACATCAGCCATCCGCTGCAACTGCTGAAGGACGTGGGCCTGGGGTACCTCACGCTGGGGCAGCCCTCGCCCACGCTCTCGGGCGGCGAGGCGCAGCGCATCAAGCTGGTGACCGAGCTCAGCAAGGTGCGCGACGACATCACGCGCCGCGGCCAGAAGGCGCCGCACACGCTCTACGTGCTCGACGAGCCGACCGTGGGCCTGCACATGGCCGACGTCGAAAAGCTGATCCGCGTGCTGCACCGGCTGGTGAACGGCGGCCACAGCGTGGTGGTGATCGAGCACGATCTCGACCTGATCGCCGAGGCCGACTGGATCATCGACCTGGGCCCGGAAGGCGGCAATGCCGGCGGGCGCATCGTTGCCGCGGCACCGCCGGAAGAGGTGGTTCGGCTGGGTACCCATACGGGCGTGGCGCTGGCGCCGGTGCTCACCAGATAGCGCAGCACTGCGGGCCGGCCAACGCCGGTCCGCGGGGGCTCGCAAAGCGCCGGAAGCGGGCGCACAATGGCTTCAATCCTTGGCGCAGGCGCATCCTGAATCAGCCATGGGGGATCGATCGAGTCGGGTGACAGGATGAAGCGCCGTGCCGGGGCTACGCAAGGAGCCATGTCATGACCCGCTTCATCGATGTTCACAGCCTGGTTCGCCTGGTGGATGAAACCGGCGTTCCGCAATTCCTCACGGCGTTGGCCGACGCGCTGCGCGACGACTTCCTGCGCTGGCGCGAGTTCGACAAGAAAGCGCGCGTGGCGAGCCATTCGCACCTTGGCGTGATCGAGCTGATGCCGGTGGCCGACGACGGCGCCTATGCCTTCAAGTACGTCAACGGCCATCCGCACAACACGCAGGTCGGCCTGCCCACCGTCATGGCATTCGGCGTGCTGGCCGAGGTCGACACCGGCTACCCGGTGCTGTTGTCTGAACTTACGCTCACCACCGCGCTGCGCACCGCCGCCACTTCGGCGATGGCGGGGCAGGCATTGGCGCGGCCCGGCTCGCGCAGCATGGCGCTTATCGGCAACGGCTCGCAAAGCGAGTTCCAGGCGCTGGCTTTTCATGCGCTGCTGGGCATCGAGGAAGTGCGCGTGTTCGACATCGACCCCCAGGCAACCGACAAGCTGGTGCGCCACTTGTCCGCGTGCACGCCAATGGACGTGGTGCGCGCCCGGTCCGTTGCCGAGGCAGTGCGAGGTGCGGACATCGTCACCACCATCACCGCTTTTCAGGGGCAGGCCACCGTTCTCACGCCCGACATGATCGAGCCCGGCATGCACATCAACGCCGTGGGCGGCGATTCGCCCGGCAAGACCGAGCTGCACCCCGATGTGCTGCGCCTGGCGCGCGTGTTCGTCGAATACGAAGCCCAGACCCGCGTGGAGGGCGAGATCCAGCAGCTGCCGGCCGGCTTTCCGGTGCACGAACTCTGGACGGTGCTTGTCGGCGACGTGCCGGGCCGCGAAACCGCCGACCAGGTCACGGTATTCGATTCGGTCGGCTTCGCGCTCGAGGACTACACCGCGCTGCGCTACATCCACCAGCTGGCCATCGAGCGGGGCGTGGGCCAGCAGATTGCGCTGGTGCCCGAGCTGGACGACCCGAAGGATCTGTTCGGCCTGACTGCATCGGGCCGGCGCCGCGCGGTGCTGCGGCGTGCGGCATGATCGAGGCATGCTCACCATCTACAACGACCAGCACGCGCTGCACCAAGGCAAAGTCGAGATGTTCCGCGGCGAGCTGGTGCCGTGCTTCGAGGTGCCCGATCGCGTCGACCACGTGAAGCATGAGTTGGAGCGCCGGGGCCTGGGCCCGCTGCAGGCGCCCGATGATTTCGACGAAGCCCTGCTGGCCAAGGTGCATGCGCCGCGCTACCTGGACTTCATTGCGCATGCCTGGGAAGAGTGGGTGGCGCTCGACGCGGCCAATGCCTCACGCGATGCGCTGCCTTCTTACTGGCCCGCGCGCGGCATGCGCACCGATGTGCTGCCCCAAAGCTTTCCCGCCCGCCTGGGCCTGTTCTCGTTCGACGCGGGCACTCCGCTCACGGCCGGCAGCTGGGCCGCTGCGCGGCATGGCGCCGCCTGTGCATGGACTGCGGCGCAGCGCGTCATTGGGGGCCGGCGCGCCGCCTTTGCGCTCACTCGGCCACCGGGCCATCATGCGGGTGCCGATTTCTTCGGCGGCTATTGCTTCGTCAACAACGCTGCGATTGCTGCAGAGGCGCTGCGCAACGCCGGCGTGGAGCGCGTTGCCGTGCTCGATGTGGACTACCACCATGGCAACGGCACCCAGGCCATCTTCTATGAGCGAAGCGATGTCCACTTTGCAAGCCTGCACGGCGACCCGCTCACCGACTACCCGTATTACCTCGGCCATGCCGACGAGTGCGGTGCCGGCCAAGGAGAAGGCTTCAACCACAACCTGCCGCTCGCGCGCGGCACCGGCTTTACCGCATGGCGCGCGGCGCTCGAGTCGGCGCTCGACGGCATCGCGAAAGTGCAGGCCGGTGCCCTCGTGGTGTCGCTCGGCGTCGACACCTTCGAGGGCGATCCGATCTCCGGCTTCAAGCTGAAAAGCGACGACTACCTGCGTATGGGGGAAGACCTGGCGTGCGCCGGGCTGCCCACGGTGTTCGTGTTCGAGGGCGGCTACGCCGTCGCGGAAGTGGGCGTCAACACCGTGAATGTGCTCGAGGGTTTCGACCAGCGGGCCGGCTGAGGAACTTCGGCGACAGCAGTCGGGTGAGCCCCGATTGCGAGGGGCGACGGAGCAAGGCCCAATGCGCGGTTCATTTCAGTTTCAGGAGTCTTCCGCCATGTCCCGCCGTTCCCTTCTCTGTGCCGCCACGCTTGCCGCGTGCGGTCTTGCTCTTCCGCTGGCGGCGCTTGCCCAGGCTTTTCCCAGCAAGCCGATCAAGCTGGTCATCGCCTTCCCGGCGGGCGGCCCGACGGACATCACCATGCGCCAGTTGGCCGACAACGCGAGCAAGATCCTCGGCCAACCCGTCATCGTCGATAACAAGCCCGGTGCCGGCGGCACGTTGCCCGCGCAGGCGCTGCAAACCTCGCAGCCCGACGGCTACACGGTCGCGCAGATTCCGCTCGGCGTGTTCCGCCTCGGCTACACCACCAAGATCAACTGGGACCCGCTCAAGGACATCAGCTACGTCATCAACGTGACGGGTTACGCCTTCGGCATCGTGGTGCCGGCCGGCAGCCCCTTCAAGACCTGGGCCGACTTCGTCGCCTACGCCAAGGCCAACCCCGGCAAGCTCACCTACGGCTCTACCGGCAACCTGACGAGCCCGCACCTCACGACCGAAATCATTGCGCAGAAGGCCGGCATCGAGTTGCAGCACGTGCCCTACAAGGGCAGCGCCGACCTGATGCTCGCCGTGGTCAGCGGCCAGCTGATGGCTGCCGCCGACAGCACCGGCTTTGCGCCGCAGGTCGAAGCCGGCAAGCTGCGCGTGCTGAACACCTGGGGCGAAAAGCGCCTGGCCAAGTTCCCCGATGCGCCGACGCTGAAGGAACTGGGCTACGACGTGGTGCAGAACTCACCCTTCGGCATCGGCGCCCCCAAGGGCACGCCGCCCGAGGTGGTGAAGAAGCTGCACGATGCGTTCAAGCAGGCGATGGAAGAGCCGAGCTACGTGGCGTCGCTCGGCCGCTACGACATGCTGCCTAACTACATGAGCTCGGCCACCTACACCAAGTTTGCGCAGGAGACCGTGGTGAAGGAGAAGGCCGTCATCGAGAAGCTGGGCCTGGCGAAGGAACAGCCGAAGACGAACTGATTGCGAACAGCTCGCCCACCAGCCGCTGGGCGAGCTCGGGCTTTACCGGCTCGGCGCCAAACACCAGCCGGAAGACGATGGGCGCGATCAGGTGATCGATCACCTGCTGTGTTTCGGGCGCATGCTCGCCGCGGGCGCGCGCCTGCTCGACCAGCGTGGCCGCCTCCTTGCGGCGGTTGCGCAGGCAGTCGGTGTCTGCGCCGTCGTTGGCCAGCGCGGCTGCGGCCTTCAACAAGGACTTGCTGCAGGGCTGCGCCAGATGGGTGATGAGTTCCTGCGCCCAAGCCACCAGGTCTTGCCGCAGCGAACCCGTATCGGGCAGGGGCCGGTTCGGGTCGAGCCGGTGGGTCGCGGTTTCGGCCAGGAGGCCTGACAGGTCGCCCCACCGCCGGTAGATGCTCGAGGCGCTGACGCCCGCGCGTTCGGCCACGGCCGGCACGGTCACGCGCTCGCGGCCCTGTTCGGCCACCAGTTCCTCGAGGGCGGTGCGCACCAGCGCCTGCACTTGTGCGCTGCGGCCACCGGGACGTTTGCTGGGAAGGACGACATCATTCATGGCAACACTTTAACGCAAAGATATTTGCTTTAGAGGATATGGAGGTCTAGAATCGCAAAAGCCAAAAAAGTTGCGTTAAGGATCTGCCATGTCGTCCTCCTGCCCTGAACTCGCGGTTGCCACAGCCGCCGCGGCCCGCTCGAACCCCCGGCGCCTGCCGGCGCCGCTCAGCTTCGCCTTGCTGGGGGCGGTGCTCTTTGCGTTCTTCTTTGCGGCCGCCGCGCCATCACCCCTGTTCGTGGTGTTCCAGCATGCCTGGGGTTTTTCGGCGTCGATGCTCACGGTGGCCTTTGCGGTCTATGCGATCGCGCTCCTGATCTCGCTGCTGGTGGCGGGGTCGCTGTCGGACTACATCGGGCGCCGGCCGGTGGTGCTGGCGGCGCTGGTGCTCCAGGCTGGGGCCATGGGGCTCTTCTTGTGGGCGCATGACATCACGGGGCTGATTGCCGCGCGCATCGTGCAAGGCGTGGCCACGGGCGTGGCGAGCGGCGCACTGAGCGCCGCAGTGGTCGAGGCGGCGCCCGCGTCGCGCAAGCGGCTGGGGGCGTTGATCACGAGCGTGTCGCCGCTTGCCGGGCTTGCGGTGGGGGCGCTGCTGACGGGCATGGCGGTGAAGTTCACCGGCGTGCCGGTGGCGCTGGTCTTCGGTGTGCTGGTTGCGGTGTTTGCGCTGGGCGCAGTTGCCGTGCTGTGGCTGCCGGAAACCGTGACGCCGCGTGCCGGCGCGTTGGCCTCGCTGGTGCCGCGCGTGTCGATTCCCGCGCGGGCGCGGCGCGAGTTTGCACGCGGCCTGCCGGTGTTCGTCGTGGTGTGGGCACTCGGCGGGCTGCAACTGTCGCTCGCGCCCACGCTGATGCATTACGTGTTCGGCATCGACAACGGCGTGGTCAACGGCCTCACGATTGCGGTGCTGTCGGGCTTTGGCGCGGTTGCCCCCACGCTGCTGGGCCGCTTGGGCGCGCCTCGTTCGGTCGTCTTTGGCACAGTCAGCATCGCGGCGGGGCTGGTGTTGCTGCTGGCTTCGCTGGCCACGCGGTCGCTCGCGCTTTTCTTCATCGGTACGGCGGTCGCGGGAATCGGCTTCGGCGGCGCGTTCTCGGCGCTGATTCAAATTCTCGCCCCGCTTGCCGGTGCGCACGAGCGCGGCGAGTTGTTCGCGGCCATCTTCGTGGTCTCGTACCTTGCGTTCAGCCTGCCCGCAATGCTCGCGGGCTTTTTGGTGGCGCCGCTGGGGCTGCTGCGCGTGGCGGAAGGCTATGCGGCGGTGCTGCTGGTTATCGCAGCTTTCGGCGCCTGGCGCCAATGGGCGGCACTGCGGGGCGCTTCGGTGCGCAGCCTGCCGGTCAGCGAGTAGCGCGCGCCGAAAGCACGGCGCGCGCCGCCTCGGCAAAGCCCGTGCCGCGCTCCCCGTTCGTCACGTAGCGCGGCAAGTGCTCCAGCTGCGGCACAAATCGCGCAACGTTGGCCACGCCGATGCTGCTTGCGAAGGTGCGGAACATCAGCTGGTCGTTGGTGGAGTCGCCCACGTAGGCCCAGCGATCGAGCTCGTCCTCCAGCGTGCGTCCCCAGAGCTCGTGCACGATCCAGCGCGCGCCTTCCAGCTTGTCGTTGTCGCCGTACCAGCCGTTGATGTGGATGCTGCTCACCGTGGCGTGCATGCCCTCGCTTCGCATCAGTTCCACCACATGGGCGATGGTCTGGTCGCTCAGCTGCACGAACTCGCTGTGGTCGACGGCAATGTCGGTCTCGCGGCCCGGTGAATCGGTGGCGCGGCTGGCGCCTGGAATGTCGCGCTCGATGCGAGCCAGCACGGCCTGCATGCGCTCGAAGTTGGCGGCGCGCGTGGGGGCGTCTTGCTGGTAGCGCTTTTCGATCTTGCCACCGGCGGCCGGCAGCAATGCCACCGCGCCGTTCTCGGCCACGATGGCGTCGACCGGCCAGGTGTTGACGAAGGGCAGGCTCCAGCCTACAGGCCGTCCGGTGATTGCCACGATGGAGAGCCCGGCTGCCTTGAGGTCGCCGAGCGCCTGCAGTGCATCGGCCGTGATCGCGCCCTCGCTGGTGAGCGTGTCGTCGATGTCGGTGAACACGCCGATGAGCGCACTGCGCGCCGCCGCCGGCCATTGCGCCAGCGGCAGCAGGTGGGTGGGGGAGGGCGGCAGGGAGGACGGCTGGCGCATGCCCGGCTCAGCCCGCGCTCTGCAGCGCCAGGCCCGCGTGCTCCCGCAGCGGATGGAAATGAATCTTCGGAAAGCGCTCCTGCGCCAGCCGCACGTCGTAAGGCGAAGTGCACAGGAAGGCCAGCGTATCGGCGGCGTCCCTTGCCATGCGTTGCGGGTAGGCGTTGACGAACTCGCGCAGTTCGGCCGGCGAGTCGGCCGTGATCCAGCGTGCGCCGGTGTACTGGCAACCTTCGAGCCGCACATCCGCGTCGTACTCGGCCTTCAGCCGGTGCTGCACCACTTCGAACTGCAGTTGGCCGACCGCGCCCAGCAGCATCGGGCCGCCGATTTCGGGGCGGAACACCTGGATGGCACCTTCCTCACCGAGCTGGGCGAGGCCCTGCTGCAATTGCTTGGTGCGCAGCGGGTTCTTCAGGATCACGGTCATGAAGAGTTCAGGCGCGAAGAAGGGCAAGCCGGTGAACTGCAGGCTCGCACCGTCGGTGATGGTGTCGCCCAGCTGCACGCCGCCATGCGTGGTAAAGCCCACGATGTCGCCCGCGTAGGCCTCTTCGACCGCCTCGCGGCGCTGGCTCATGAAGGTGACGACGCTGGTGGGACGCAGCTCCTTGGCGGTGCGCTGCACCTTGAGTTTCATGCCCGGCGTGTACTTGCCCGAGGCCATGCGCACGAAGGCGATGCGGTCGCGGTGGTTGGCGTCCATGTTGGCCTGCACCTTGAAGACCACGCCCGCGAAGTCCTTGTCCTCGGGCTGGATCTCCTTCACTACCGGCTGGCGATTGACCATGGTGGTGCTGGTGCGCGACTGCGGCGAAGGCGCAAGGTCGACCAGTGCGTCGAGCACTTCCATCACGCCGAAGTTGTTCACGCCGGAGCCGAAGAACACGGGCGTCTGCTTGCCGGCCAGGAAGGCCTCGCGGTCCCAGGTGGGCGAGGCTCCGGTCGCCAGCTCCATGCTGTCCATGGCGGATTCGAAATCAGCGCCGAAGCGCTGGGTGAGCGTGTCGCGCTCCGATAGCGGACTGGTCTCGAAGTCTTGCGGCAGCCGCTCGCTGCCCGACTCGAACACCGTCATCGTCTGTGTGCGCAGGTTCATGATCCCGCGGAAGCTCTTGCCCTGGCCCACCGGCCAGGTCATCGGCACGCAGGGCATGCCGAGCTCGCGCTCCACTTCGTCCAGGATGTCGAGAGGCTCGCGCACTTCGCGGTCCATCTTGTTGACGAAGGTGATGATGGGCGTGTCGCGCTGGCGGCAAACCTCGATCAGCCGCCGCGTCTGCGCTTCCACGCCGTTGGCCGCGTCGATCACCATCAGGGCCGAGTCGACGGCAGTGAGCACGCGGTAGGTGTCTTCGGAGAAGTCCTTGTGGCCCGGCGTGTCGAGCAGGTTGATCACGTGGTCGCGGTACAGCATCTGCATGACCGACGAGGCCACCGAAATGCCGCGCTGCTTTTCGATTTCCATCCAGTCGGACGTGGCGTGGCGCGAAGCCTTGCGCGCCTTCACCGAGCCGGCAATCTGGATCGCGCCGGAGAAAAGCAGCAGCTTCTCGGTCAGCGTGGTCTTGCCGGCGTCAGGGTGGGAAATGATCGCGAAGGTGCGACGGCGGCGGGTTTCGGCAACAAAAGACAAGGTGGGCAATCTGCAGGGGGATTGCCCGATTTTAGAAGGCCGGCCGGGAACCCTCCGGCCTGGACCCGAACGCCCCCGTGGCCGCCTTACTTCCGCTTGAGCATCTTTGTCACTTCGTCCACATTGGCCTGGATGCGCTGGCGCACCAGCTCGAACGCATCGGCCTGCGACTTGGCGGCCAGGTTGGCCAGTTCCTTGATGTCGTCGATGGCGCGCTGGAAGGACTGGCGGCCGAGTTCGTCGAGCTTGGCGAAGTTGGCCTTCGGGTCCTTGCCGGGCATTTCCTTGGCGGCCGTCTGCCATTCGGTGATGGCGTTCTTGATCATCTCCGTCTGCCGCTGCACCACGGTCTGCAGGCCCTGGTAGGACTTTTCGTTGGCCTGCATCAGCGCCTGCAGATCCTTCTGGCCGCTTTCGAGCAGCTTGCTCGCCCCGCCGGTCAGGTTGAGTTCCTGCAGGCGATCTGTCATGGCCTTGAGATTCTTCAGCGGATTCAGCATGTCGGCGGCATCGGGGGCGGATGCCCTGGTGCTGCCGTTGCTGTTGTCGCTGCTGCTGGCCGTGGTTTTCTTCGCGGCGGCTTTCTTGGCTGTGGCCATGGTGCGGTATCTCCTGTGTCGGGGTGAACGGGTGAATGGCAAGGACCGGCCGGACGGCGAAGTCCCTCGGCACGATACGCCGGGCCGGCCTCGCGGGCGATGGGTCCGGCAACAAATTTGCCTGCGGGATTTCCCTTGGTCTTGCCTGGTAACCCAAAAGAGGCGTGCACGCCCTTACATTCCGGCATGTGGGATGCCCGGGCGATTGGCTCGCCTCCCCACCCCGTTTACAATCCCCCGTTCCGAGGAGCGTTGCAGCGCCATCAGGCGTGAGGCTCGGACTACATCGCAACCACGCTCACCCGCTGTTCTCGCGGTGAGTCTTTTCCCCGAACGCAGTGGCACCTTTCAAACTTGCTTTGTTGGAGTTCTCATGAGCGCTGTTCTCAAGCCCACCCCCGTTTCCTCCGCCGACCAGGCGATTGCCGACCTGTCGCTGGCCGCCTGGGGCCGCAAGGAAATCCGCATCGCGGAAACCGAAATGCCTGGCCTGATGGCCATCCGCGAAGAGTTCTCGAAGGCGCAGCCGCTCAATGGCGCGCGCATCACGGGTTCGCTGCACATGACGATCCAGACCGCCGTGCTCATCGAGACGCTGCAGGCGCTCGGCGCCACCGTTCGCTGGGCCTCGTGCAACATCTTCTCGACGCAGGACCATGCTGCCGCCGCCATTGCCGCCGCCGGCACGCCGGTGTTCGCAATCAAGGGCGAGTCGCTGAAGGACTACTGGGACTACACCCACGCCATCTTCGACTTCGGACCCAAGGGTTCGAAGGGCGAAGGCCCGAACATGATCCTGGACGACGGCGGCGATGCCACGCTGCTGATGCACCTGGGCCAGCGCGCCGAAAAGGACCTGGGCGTGCTCGCCAACCCGACCAGCGAGGAAGAGCGCATCCTCTACGCGGCCATCAAGGCCAAGCTGGCCGTCGATTCGACCTGGTACACGCGCAAGTCGGCCGAGATCATCGGCGTGACCGAAGAAACGACGACCGGCGTGCACCGCCTGAACGAGATGAGCGCCAAGGGCACGCTGCTGTTTCGCGCCATCAACGTGAACGATTCGGTCACCAAGAGCAAGTTCGACAACCTGTACGGCTGCCGCGAATCGCTCGTGGATGGCATCAAGCGCGCCACCGACGTGATGATTGCCGGCAAGGTGGCTTGCGTGGCCGGCTACGGCGACGTGGGCAAGGGCTCGGCCCAGGCGCTGCGCGCACTGAGCGCCCAGGTGTGGGTGACCGAGATCGACCCCATCAACGCACTGCAGGCCGCAATGGAAGGCTACAAGGTCGTCACCATGGAATACGCCGCCGACAAGGCCGACATCTTCGTGACCACCACGGGCAACAAGGACGTGATCCGCCATGAGCACATGGCTGCGATGAAGGACCAGGCCATCGTCTGCAACATCGGCCACTTCGACAACGAAATCGACGTGGCGTCGATCGAGAAGTACGAGTGGGAAGAGATCAAGCCGCAGGTCGACCACATCACCTTCCCGGACGGCAAGAAGATCATCCTGCTGGCCAAGGGCCGTCTCGTGAACCTGGGTTGCGGCACGGGCCACCCGAGCTTCGTGATGTCGTCGTCGTTCGCGAACCAGACCATCGCCCAGATCGAGCTCTTCACCAAGCCCGATGCCTACCAGGCCGGCAAGGTCTACGTGCTGCCCAAGCACCTGGACGAAAAGGTCGCGCGCCTGCACCTGAAGAAGGTTGGCGCCATGCTCACCGAGCTGACCGACGAACAGGCCGCCTACATTGGCGTGAACAAGGCGGGTCCGTACAAGGCGGACACGTACCGGTACTGAATGCGCGCTGATCAATTGCTGGTCGAACGCGGCTTTGCCGCGTCGCGCTCGCAGGCCGTGCGGCTGATTGCCGGCGGCATGCGCTGGCGAGACGCGGGTGCGGGCGACGCATGGCGCTCCGTCGTGAAGAACCGCGACGAAGTGCCCGAGTCGGCCGAGGTCGAACTCGACAATGCGGCGGAGGCCCGCTACGTGTCGCGCGGCGGGCTCAAGCTCGAAGGTGCGCTGGCCGCAAGCGGCCTGGACCCATCGGGCAAGCTGTGCCTCGACGTCGGCCAATCGACCGGCGGGTTTACCGATTGCCTGCTGCAGCGCGGCGCCGCAAAGGTAGTGGGCGTCGACGTGGGCCACGGGCAGTTGCATGCGCGGTTGCGCGAGGATGAGCGGGTTGTCGCCGTCGAAGGCGTCAATGCGCGTGCGTTGTCGGCGGACGATCTGCAAGAGGAGGGCGAGGAGCCTTCCGATCTGCGCTTCGACCTCATCGTCGGCGACCTGTCGTTCATTTCGCAGACGTTGGTGCTGCCGGCGCTGATGCCGTTCCTGGCCGACGACGGCCACCTGCTGATGCTGGTCAAGCCGCAGTTCGAGCTGCAGCCGGGGCAGGTCGGCAAGGGCGGCATTGTGCGCGACGAGTCGATGTACGCCGTGGTCGAAAAGCGCCTTCGCGATGCCTGCGAAGCCCTCGAGCTTCGCGTGTTGCAGTGGTTCGACAGCCCGATCGCCGGTGGCGACGGCAACCGCGAGTTTTTCATTCACGCCGTGCGCGCTGTTCAAGCGGACGGCTCTTAAGGAGACGCAGGTGCGCCTTCCGCTGAGCTTCGAATTCTTTCCGACCAAGACGCCTGAAGGCGCGGTCAAGCTGCGTGCGGTGCGCCAGCAGCTGTATGCGCGCAAGCCCGAGTTCTGCTCGGTCACCTACGGTGCGGGCGGCTCCACGCACCAGGGCACTTTTGGCGCGGTGCAGGAGATATTGTCCGAAGGCGTGGATGCCGCCAGCCATTTCTCGTGCATCGGCGCGACGCGCGCCACCGTGCGCGAGCAGTTGGCCGAACTCAAGGCCATGGGCGTGAAGCGTCTGGTGGCCCTGCGCGGCGACCTGCCGAGCGGCTACGGCATCGGCGGCGAATTTCTATACGCGAGCGATCTCGTGGCCTTCATTCGCGAAGAAACCGGCCGCGACTTCCACATCGAGGTTGCCTGCTACCCCGAGGTGCATCCGCAGGCGCGTTCGCCGGAAGCCGACATGCAGGCCTTTGCCGCCAAGGTGAAGGCCGGCGCCGATTCGGCGATCACGCAGTACTTCTTCAGCCCCGAGGCGTATTTCCGTTTTGTCGACGACGCCCGCAAGCTGGGGCTCGACACGCCGATCGTCCCGGGCGTCATGCCGATCATCAGCTCGACGCAGCTCATGCGCTTCTCCGACGCCTGCGGCGCCGAGATTCCGCGCTGGATTCGCCTGCGGCTGCAGGGCTTCGGCGACGACACGGCATCCATCAAGGCCTTTGGCCTCGACGTGGTGGCCGACCTCTGCGCGCGCCTGCGCGATGGCGGCGCGCCGGCGCTGCATTTCTACACAATGAACCAGTCGGCGCCGACGCTGGCTGTGCTGGAGCGTCTCGATTGAGAGGGCGCGCGGAAGCAGGACGCTCGCTGCGCGGGGCCTTGCGCGTGGTCCTTGTCGCAGCAACCTGCGCGGTGGCAGGCTGTGCCATGCCCCCGGCCACCGAAGGTGCAGCGGCTGACACGAAAGATGCAAAGCTTTCGCCCTTGCCGCGCCAGCTGGCGGTGCCTGCAGGCGCACCGGCCCGGTCGAGCGTGCCTTCGGTCCGCTACGACCTTGCGGCGCCAAGCTCTGGCGACCTGGGGCCGGACGATGGCGTGCCGGGCGACGGTGGCCCTCGCGAGATCTACGAACGCGGTGGAGCGTCCTGGTATGGCATCCAGTTTCACCAGCGCAAGACTGCGAGCGGCGAACGCTTCGACATGATGGCCATGACGGCGGCCCACAAGACCTTGCCGTTCAATACACGCGTGTGCGTGCGCAGCCTGGTCACCGGGAGCGAAGTGCTGGTGCGCATTACCGACCGCGGTCCCTATGCGCAGGGCCGCATCATCGACCTGAGCCGTGCCGCGGCCGAGCGTATCGGCATGATCGGTCTCGGTATCAAGCAGGTGGCGCTGACGATCATCGACCGCGAGGGCATGCGCTGCGGTGGTGCCGATGTGGAGGCGGCCGAGCCAGCGCTGGCGTCCGCACCAGCGGCTCCGCGCCGCAAGGTGAATGTGCCGGCACGCCGCCGACGCTGAAAACGTCGGGCGAAGAAGAACCGGAAAGGGCTAGCCGCCCGAATCGAGCGAAAACGCGGCGTGCTTGTCCTGGGCCAGCCGCTCCACCAGCTGCGGCAAGGCGGCTGCCAGCAGCGGCTTCAGCGTATAGGGCGGGTTGATCAGGAACATGCCGCTGGCGGGCAGCCCCGGGCGCTGGGTTTCACCGGTGGTCGTGGTGATCAGCTTGCTCGACTTGACCGTGAGCGTGGCATGCAGCCACGACTTGCCGGCCTTGGTCGCCAGCGTCTTGAGGCGTCGGGGCAGATCGTGCGCCTCGGGGCGGGGAATGATCGGATACCAGACCGCATAGGTGCCGGTCGCAAAGCGCTTGAGCGCCTCGGCCGCGAAGTCGAGCACGCGGCCGTAATCGCTCTTGATTTCGTAGCTCGGGTCCATCAGCACCAGCGCGCGCCGCGATGGCGGCGGCAGGAACTTGGTGGCGCTGCCGAAGCCGTCTTCGCGCAGCACGGCGATCTGGCGACCGGCTTCGAGTTGCGCAATGTTGGCGTCCAGCGTGCGGGCGTCGGTGGGGTGCAGTTCGAACAGCTTGAGCTTGTCGTGGTCGCGCAGCAGGTGCTGCACGATGAAGGGTGAGCCGGGGTAGATGCGCGCGCCGCCCTTGGGGTTGAAGTCGTGAATCACGCTGAGGTAGCGTGCAATCGCGTCAGCCAGCGGCGCTTCGGCTTCGGGCGCGACCTTTTTAGTAGCAGACTTTGCCGCCGGAGCTGGTTGCGCCGTGGGAGCAGCAGCTTTCTTGTCCGAAAGCAGGCGCAATATGCCTTCGGCCGCTTCGCCGCTGGTGCCGGCGTAGTCCCCGTCGAGGCGGTACAGGCCGGCGCCGGCATGGGTGTCGATGACGGTCAGGGCTGCTTCTTTTTCAAGCAGGTGGTCGAGCGTGGCAATCAGCACCGTGTGCTTGAGCACGTCGGCGTGGTTGCCGGCATGGAAGGCGTGGCGGTAACTGAACATGGAATGAGGCCTGAAAAAAGTGGAAGGTGAGCGCTAGACTCGCGCGGCGCTACATTGATTTACAAAACACAACGAGGGGCAGCAATGCGAGGAGCCGAATGGCGATTTTGGGGCCTGTGCGTCGGCGCGGGCGTTTTGTCTATTTTGACGGGCTGCGCCTCGGTAACCCACGGGACGACGCAGAACGTGAAGATAGAGACCCTGTCGCCCGAGGGCAAGGTCGTCGACGGCGCCCGCTGCCGGGTCTCCAATGACCGCAATGATGCTGTCGTGCCCTCCGGCCTGACCCTGCCGGTGAGGCGCTCGGGCGAGAACCTGAGCATCGAATGCACCCAGGCCGGCCTGCCGCCGGCACGCGGCCAGGCGATCTCGCGCGCCAACGTCGGGCTGGTTGGCAACGTGATGATCGGCGGCCTGATCGGTGTGGCGATCGACGCCGGCACCGGGGCGGGCTTCAACTACCCCAGCTGGATCCGATTGATCTTCGGCGAGGTGCGCAGTTTCGACCGCACCGCGCAGACCGGCGACGAGGCGACGGTCGGAATGAAGATCGGCACAACCGAGGTGGCGGCGCCGAAGACGGCCGCTGCGGCTGTGCCGGCGCCCGCCGTCGTGGCTCCGCCTCCTCCTCCTCCTCCCGTGGCCGTCGCGCCGGCGCGCCCGGCGCCTCCTGCCGCCTCGCCATCCGTGGCGCCCGACGCCCGGGTCTCGATGGACGACCTGCGCGGCCTGTTGCCTGCCAAGCCGTGAAGCCGATGTGGACGAACTACGCGCCGTGGCTGTGTGCCGCAGGCGTGTTGCTGGCCGCCGGCCACGCCGCCGCGCTGGAGCCCGACGCACTGTTTGCCAAGTTGTCGGGCAGCGTCTGGGCCGTGCGCACCTTCGACGCGCAGGAGCGCCCGCTGCGCGCCGGCAGCGCCGTGGTGATCGCTCCCGGCCGATTGGTCACCAACTGCCACGTGCTCGCCAAGGCCAGCAACTTCGTCGTCAAGCGCGACAACGTCACGTACGGGGCCACTCTCGAGTACCCGGACCCGGGGCGCGACCTCTGCCAGATCAAGGTTGCCAACTTCACGGCGCCGCCGGTGGCAATGGCGCCCACCGGCAGTGCGCGCGTCGGCCAGCGGGTCTATGCCATTGGCAATCCGCGCGGACTCGAAAACACGTTGAGCGAAGGGCTGCTGTCGGGCCTGCGCGGCGGCGACGGCGAGGCGCGGCTGCTGCAGACGACCGCCGCTATCGCACCCGGATCGAGTGGCGGCGGGCTGTTCGACAGCGACGGCCGGCTGCTGGGCATCACCACCTTCGCCGCCCGTGACGGCGGCAACCTGAATTTCGCGATGCCGGCCGAGTTCCTGGCGGAACTGCCGGCCCGCGCCCAGGCGCAGTTGGCTGCGCGGGCCAGCGAACCCGAAGGCGCTGCCCGCCGCCGTGTCGGCGTGGCGCTGGCGGACCCGCTGCGCGCCGGCGACGCGCTGGAGTACGTGCGCACCGATCGTCTCACGGGCAACCGCACGCCGGTGATCTACCGCGTGGACCGGGTCAGCGGCGACGAGGTGTCGTTCAATGCCGGCAGCCGGATCGAGAAGGCCGATGGGCAGGTGGTATCGCTCACCTCGCCGGTCGGCGGCCTGTTCGACAGCGCATCGCCGCCGGGCGGCTGGATGCCGAAGGACGATGTCCAGCCGGGCATGCGCTGGCATCTGGACTATGTGACGACCACCGGCGACCGGCTGCGGCATGAGCTCAATGCCACGGTGGGCGCCGAACACACGGCCACTGTGGACGGCGTGGAGCTTACGGTGATGCGCATCAGCTACGAAGGCTGGATCTACGCCTCCGCCGGCACGGGCGCTGCGCTGACCGGCACGCCGTTCAAGGTGGGCGTCTCGTACAGTCCCGCACTGAGACGAATCGTCAAATTCGAGGCCACGCACCGACGCGCTTATGCCAGCGTGACCAACGAGAGCCTGGAACTGGTCCGGATCCAGCGCTGAGGACGCCGGAAGTTGGCCGTTTGGCCATTTCTTCATATAATCGCGGGCTTCGCAGCGTTTTTGTAGCCCCGCGGCGAAGGCACTCACCCGTCATGCGGGCGCGTGAAACCCACCTAAGAGATTCCCGTCAGAGGAACGCCGACCGTGGAAAAGGGCTCGCCAAACCCTCTTTTTAAGAGAAAACTCATGACCAAAACGTTCAGCGCCAAGCCCGCTGACGTGACGCACGAGTGGTTTGTGATTGACGCGACCGACAAGGTCCTCGGACGAGTAGCCAGCGAAGTTGCTCTCCGTTTGCGCGGCAAACACAAGGCCATTTACACGCCTCACGTCGATACCGGTGACTTCATCGTCATCATCAACGCAGCCCAGCTGCGCGTCACCGGCGCCAAGTCGATCGACAAGGTGTACTACCGTCACTCGGGCTACCCGGGCGGTATCACGGCGACCAACTTCCGCGACATGCAATCCAAGCACCCGGGCCGCGCCCTGGAAAAGGCTGTCAAGGGCATGCTGCCCAAGGGCCCGCTCGGCTACGCGATGATCAAGAAACTCAAGGTGTACGGTGGCGCTGAGCACCCGCATACCGCCCAACAGCCCAAAGTGCTGGAACTGTAAGGAGCCTTGAGAATGATTGGTGAATGGAACAATGGCACCGGCCGTCGCAAATCGAGCGTCGCCCGCGTGTTTCTGAAAAAGGGCTCGGGCAAGATCACGGTCAACGGCAAGGACATTCAAGAGTTCTTCGGCCGCGAAACCTCGATCATGATCGCGAAGCAACCCCTCGTGCTGACCAACAACCTCGAAGCTTTCGACGTGATGGTCAACGTGAACGGCGGCGGTGAATCGGGCCAGGCCGGCGCAACGCGCCACGGCATCACCCGTGCGCTGATCGACTACGACGCGAGCCTGAAGCCGGTGCTGAGCCAAGCTGGCTTCGTGACCCGCGACGCGCGTGAAGTCGAGCGTAAGAAGGTCGGTTTGCACTCTGCACGCCGCCGCAAGCAGTTCAGCAAGCGCTGATACTGTCTGCTGCAAGCAAGAGCCGCCTTCGGGCGGCTTTTTCATTGCGGCTCTTGGCCGGGGCGGTTTCGACCCCACTTGTGTTGGGTGCTCGCCGATGCCGCCCTGCCGAGAATGCCGCATTGCAGTAGCATTGGTTCATTGGCCGCCTGTTCGGCCCTCAAGGAGTTATCCCACATGAGCGTTGTTGCCGAAAACATCCAGACCCAGATGCCCGAACCGATCGTCTTCACGGACAGTGCGGCCGCCAAGGTAGCCGACCTGATCGCCGAGGAAGGCAATCCCGACCTCAAGCTGCGCGTGTTCGTGCAGGGCGGTGGCTGCTCGGGCTTTCAGTACGGCTTCACTTTCGACGAAATCACGAATGAAGACGATACGACCATGACCAAGAACGGCGTGTCGCTGCTGATCGATGCCATGAGCTACCAGTACTTGGTCGGCGCTGAAATCGACTACAAGGAAGACCTGCAGGGCGCGCAGTTCGTGATCAAGAATCCGAACGCCACCAGCACCTGCGGCTGCGGATCCAGCTTTTCGGCTTGATTTCGTTCTGCTGCTGATAAAAGCCGCCTTCGGGCGGCTTTTTGCTGCCTGGGGCTTCTATTCTGGCCCCCAAAGAGGGGCGCGCCCCGCGTGCGGAGTTTCAGGCCGGATAAACCGCGCCCAGCACGCGCGGCCCGCGCGCTCCCGTCACACTGGCAAGGTTGCCCGCCTCGCGCCGCACGGTGCTGCGCGCCAGCCATGCAAAGGCCGCAGCTTCGACCTGCAGCGGCGGCAGGCCGTGCTTCGTGGACGCGTCCACCTCCACGCCCGGCAGCAACGCGCGCAAGCGCGCGAGCAAGTGGTCGTTCATGGCGCCGCCGCCGCAAACGATCAGCAGCTTGCTACCGTTTCCATAGCGCTGCACGTCGGTCGCACAAACGCTGGCGGTAAATTCGGTCAGGGTCGCTTGCACGTCGGCAGGCGCGGCGCCCTCAACCCCGGCGAGGCGCGCTGAAAGCCAGGGTGGATTGAACAGATCGCGACCCGTGCTCTTGGGCGGTGCCTTTGCGAAATAGGGCTCGGCCTGCACCGTTGCAAGCAGCTCAGGCAGCACCTGCCCACTCGCGGCCCATTGCCCGCCGCGATCGAACGGCCGGCCGGTTTGAAGCTGGCACCAGTAATCCATCAGGGCATTGCCCGGCCCGCAGTCGAAACCCAGCACGGCGGGGCTGCCCGGCGCGTCGGCGGCGGGCAGCAGGCTCAGATTGGATATGCCGCCGATGTTCAGCACCGCCACCGGTTCGCTGGCACGCCCGAACAGCGCATGGTGAAATGCCGGCACCAGTGGCGCGCCCTGGCCGCCTGCCGCGAGGTCGCGGCTGCGAAAATCCGCGACCACGTCGATGCCGGTCAGTTCGGCCACCAAAGAAGGGTTGTTGATCTGTAGCGTGTAGCCCACGGCATCGAACTCGGTGGGGCGATGGCGAACCGTCTGGCCATGAGCGCCAAGCGCCGTGACGGCGCCTGCAGGAGTCCCGCTGCCTGCGAGGAGCTGGCCGACCACGTCTGCATAGACGCGGGCCAGGCCATTGCCCGCAAGCGCGGCGCGGTGCAGCTCGTTATCGCCGGGCGTGTTGAGCGCCATCAGCTCTGCCCGCAGTTCGGAGGGGAAAGGGGCCGTGGCGTAGGCCCGCACCGCGATACGGCCTTCGGAAAAGTCCGCCAGAACGCCATCGACGCCGTCGAGCGACGTGCCGGACATCAAGCCGATGAACAGTTCGGCGGCCATTGCTGAACGGGGCGGCGGCGTTTGTTGCGCTGCCGCTATTGCCCTGCGGTTGCTCAGTCGGCGCTGGCCTGGATGACCGAGAACGCCGCAGCCAGTTCGGTGCGCGCGCCAACGGCGATGCGCTCGAACGCCGGGCGCATGGCTGCGGTGATCGGGGCGCCGCCTTCCTGGGCGATCGAGGCCGGATCCTGGTATTCGCCGTTCACGCGGAACTCGAAATGCAGGTGAGGGCCGGTGGCCCAGCCGGTGGAGCCCACGGCGCCGATCGTCTGGCCCTGGCTGATGCTTTCGCCGGCCTTGACGTCAACGCGGCTCAGATGGGCGTAGGCCGTTTGCTGATTGTTGCGGTGCTTGATGATGACGATGTTGCCGTAGCCGCTTTGCGTGCCGGCGAAATCGACCGTACCGTCGCCGACGCTGCGCACCGCCGTGCCCGTGGGCGCGGCAAAGTCGATGCCGTTGTGCTGGCGCCAGCTGTTCAGAATCGGGTGCATGCGCATCGCGAAGCCGCTCGACACGCGCGAAAACTCAACGGGCGAGCTCAGGTACGCCTTGCGCAGGCTGTCGCCGTTCGGGCGGTAGTAGCTGCCCTTCTGTCCGGGGGGCTGGAACCACACGGCTTGGTGCACCTTGCCGCCGCTCTCGAATTCGGCCGAGAGCACGCGGCCGCTGCGCAGCGCCTGACCGTCGGCCTCGAAGGTTTCGTACACCACGGCAAAGCGGTCGCCCTTGCGCAGCGCGCGCACGTCGACGTCGCCCGCGAAGATGTCGGCCAGCTGGCTCGCGACAGAATCGGGAACGCGGGAGTCGTCAGTGGCTGCGAACAGCGAGGTGCGGATGGTGCCGCTGGCCAGGCGCGTGCCGGGCGTGAGCGTGTCGCGTTCGGTGAGCGCGACGAAGCCGACTGCCGTGCGCTCGATCACAAAGCGCTTGAAGCCGCCGTCGCCGTCGGGAATCCAGCGGGCGCTCAGCTTCTTGAGTTGGTTTTCCTGGGTGGCTTCAGCCGTGATGGTGCGGCCCGCGCGCGCGAACAGCGCATTGCGGGCTTCGCCGCTCGCGCGCACGAAGGCGGTGGCGGCAGGGTCGGAAATACCCAGGCGCTTCAGCAGGGCCTCGGCCGTGTCGCTGGAGCGGGTGATATCGGTGCGAAACAGCGTAAAGCTGAAGTTCTCGAGCGATTCGCTCTGTTCTGCAAAAGACAGGGGCGCGGTCGCTTCAAGCACCTGCTGGACCGGGAGGTCGGAGGCGTCGGGGCCCAGGGAGGCCACCGCCAGTGTTCCGGCGCTCAGCAAGGCAGCCGCGATGGCCGCGGTAATCTGCTTGGGATACGTGCGGAATGTATAGGCCACGCGAGAAGCCAAGAGCTCCTCGGCGGCGAGAATGCCGTTGATCAAACTTTGAATTCCAGCTCAGGTTCTGCAAATCCGCGCTGCAAAGCCCAGAACGGACAGGGCGGCAGGACGGTGCGGAAAAAGCGCCGCTTAGAATCCGGCGCTTGAAAAGTCGGGCTGAGTATAGCTTCGGCAACCTGAAAAATCAGCCAAAAAGCCTATGAATGCCGAATCTGTTACATCCAATGGCCTGTCTGATGGTGTAAGACGAGCGCTTGAGATATCCCTCCGGGGGACCGACGAACTGCTGCCCCGGGACGAGTGGGTGCGCAAGCTGCAGCGTTCGGAGGCCGGCGGAACGCCGTTGCGCATCAAATTGGGGCTCGATCCAACCGCCCCAGATATCCACATCGGCCATACGGTTGTACTCAACAAGATGCGTCAGCTCCAGGACCTGGGGCATCGGGTGATTTTCCTGATCGGCGACTTCACGACCACCATTGGCGACCCTTCGGGCCGCAACAGCACCCGGCCGCCGCTCACGCGGGAGCAGATCGAGGCCAACGCCCAGACCTACTATCGGCAGGCCAGTCTGGTACTGGACCCTGAAAAAACCGAGATTCGCTACAACTCCGAATGGAGCGACCCGCTGGGCGCGCGCGGCATGATCCAGCTGGCCGCCAAATACACGGTCGCCCGCATGATGGAACGCGACGACTTCAACAAGCGCTTCAAGGCCGGGCAATCGATCTCCGTGCACGAGTTCCTCTACCCGCTGATGCAGGGCTATGACTCGGTGGCGCTCAAGAGCGACCTCGAATTGGGCGGCACCGACCAGAAGTTCAATTTGCTGGTTGGTCGCCATCTTCAGCAAGAATACGGGCAAGAGCCGCAGTGCATACTCACTATGCCCCTGCTGGAAGGTCTCGACGGCGTCGAAAAGATGTCCAAGAGCAAGAACAATTACATCGGCATCAGCGAAGACGCCAACACCATGTTCGCCAAGGTGCTGTCGATTTCCGACGATTTGATGTGGCGCTGGTACACCTTGCTGAGCTTCCAGTCGCTGGAGCAGATCGAGGCGCTCAGGGCCGAAATTGCGGCCGGCCGTAATCCGAAGGATGCGAAGGTGGCGCTGGCCAAGGAAATCACCGCGCGCTTCCACAGCATGGCGGCGGCCGAGGCGGCGGAGCAGGATTTCATCAACCGCAGCAAGGGTGGCGTGCCGGACGACATTCCCGAAGTGACGCTTGGCGGTGCGCCGCTGGGCATTGCGCAGCTGCTCAAGCAGGCCGGCCTGGCGCCCTCGACCTCCGAAGGTAACCGGCTGGTCGACGGCGGTGGCGTGCGCGTCGATTCGGTCGTGATCAGCGACAAGGCACTGAAACTGCCGGCGGGCAGCTACGTGGTGCAGGTCGGCAAGCGCAAGTTTGCGCGCGTGACCGTCAGCTGACAGAAGAGCTGCGGCGGCGCTGGCCGCCAGCCGCCTTTACCGGACTTCGATGGTGACGCGCCGGTTGCGCGGCTCGTCCACCTCATCGGCCGTGGAAACGGCGAGCTCGCGTTCGCCGCGGCCTACGGCCTCGATGCGCTTGGCCGGAAACTGCCGGTCGATGAAGAGTTGCGCCACTTCCTGCGCCCGGCGCTGCGAAAGCATGTCGTTCTGCTCCAGCGCGCCTTTGGTGTCGGTGTGCCCCGTCACAACGATGTCGCTGCCGCTGCGGGTTTGAGCCGCAACCAGCGCCTCGTTCATGACCTGCTGCGACGCGGGCGTGAGCGTGGTGCCCCCCGCGTCGAAAAACACCGTGTACCGCTGCGGCGGAGGCGGGCGCATGTCGAACAGTGCCTTGTTTTCGGCGCGCACCTTGGCCGGATCTGCCTGGTCGACCACGGGTGCGCCCGAAGCGCCGACCGCCGCGGTTGCGCGCTGATAGGGCCTGGAAAGAACTTCTTCGCCGTCCTTCGCGCGCACCACCACCGCAGAGGGCTTGTCGTCCGCCTGGGGCAGCAGCACCACGCGGGTGCCCGGTGAGCTGCAGGCGGCAAGCAGCGCAGTGGTCAGGGCGGCAAGAAGGAAGGAGGCATGGGGCCGCAACTTCATCGTCATGGCTGGCCGTCGGTCTGCACGATGAAGTCGGTTCCGCGGATTCCGATCGTGGCCGTTTGCGTTTCCACGCGGATCGCGTCGGGGTTGGCCTTGCCGATGAGGCCCGTGATCATGCGCATGGAGCCGCGCAGCAGCGACACGAGTACGCCGCCTTCATGCGTGGTGGCGTTGAAGTGGAATTCCTTCAAGTCCAGCCGCGACGAGGGGCCGACCACGAGGGTCGTGTCGTCGCGCAAGACCACGGCAGCGGAAGAGTCCGGGCCCGTCACGATACGGTCCACGGCGGTGAGCGCGTCGCCTGCGCTCGCGGCGCGCGGCGTACCGGCCGAACTGAGCAGTTGCACGTTGCCGCGCACCGATTTGACGAAACCCGCCTGGAGTTCGGCGACCGGCGCGGCTGCGGGTGCGGTGGGAGTTGCTTGTGCGTGGACCAGCGCCACTGCGCCCGAAAAGGCGAAGCCTCCCAGGGCGATCAGGAATTTTTTCATCATCACTCTCTGCGAATGTCTCGCGGTGACACAAATATTAAATTGAACCTGTTAGAAGCGGAGGCCTCATTTGATGACTCGGCTACAAAGATTCGGTCTTTTGCCGCATTTCCGTCGTTTTTATAGCCCGACGCCTCTCGCTCGCATGACCTTCACGCCCAAGACGCTGCTCCGCATTTCCGTTCTCGTCGCGCTGATCACAATTCTGCTCAAAGGATTGGCGGGCTACGTGACGAACTCGATGGGCCTGATCTCCGACGCCATGGAGTCTTTCGTCAATCTTGCCAGCGCGATGTTCGCCCTGGCGATGGTGACGGTGGCGGCACGGCCAGCCGACGAGGACCATCCCTACGGCCACCACAAGGCCGAGTACTTTTCGTCGGGCTTCGAAGGCATCCTGATCGTTGGTGCAGCGGCTGCCATTCTCTGGGTTTCCCTGCAGCGGCTGCTTTCTCCCCAGCCGCTCGAGCAACTGGGCTGGGGGCTCGCGCTTTCGGTGCTCAGTTCCGCCTTCAACGCCGGCTTGGCCTATGCGCTGTTTCGCGCGGCGCGTACCCACCGGTCGATCGCGCTGGAGGCCGATGCGCGGCATCTCATGACCGACGTCTGGACCTCGGCCGCCGTAGTCATCGGCATTGTGGCCGTGCACTTCAGCGGATGGCTCTGGCTCGATCCGCTGCTGGCCATCGGCGTGGCGCTCAACATCGTGCGGGAAGGCGTGAAGCTCGTGTGGCGCTCGTCGCAGGGGCTGATGGACGAGGCGCTCGAGCCCGAAACCATTACCATGCTGCGCACCACGCTCGACGAGTTCGCCGCACGCCTGCCCGAAGGCGCGCGGCTGCGCTTCGACGACATGGTCACCCGGCGCGCGGGCCAGCGCCGGTTTGCCGACCTGCACATGCACGTGCCGGGCGACTGGACGCTGCAGCACGCGGCCGCCATGCGCGACGAACTGGAGCAGGCCCTCATGGATGCCGTGCCCGGCCTGCGGGTGACCATCCAGCTGCTGCCGCTGGGCATGGAAGCGCGCTCCACCCGGATGAAGGACGAGGCATGAAGGCCGTGATTCAACGCGTGGCAAGCGCGCGCGTCGATATTGCCGGGCAGACCGTGGGCGCCATCGAGGCCGGCCTGTTCGTGCTGCTTTGTGCGGAGCGCGGCGATGTGGATGCGCTGGCCGACCGCATGCTTGCAAAGATACTGAAGCTGCGCATCTTTTCAGATGAAGCGGGCAAGATGAACCGCAGCCTGCAGGACATCGGCGGCGGCCTGCTCGTGGTGAGCCAGTTCACGCTTGCGGCCGACGTGAGCGGCGGCAATCGCCCGAGCTTCACGCAGGCGGCGGCGCCCGACGAAGGGCGGCGGCTTTATGACTATTTCGTGGCGCAGGCGCGCGCCGCGCATCCGGTCGTTGCCACGGGCGAGTTCGGCGCCGACATGCAGGTGCACCTGGTCAACGACGGGCCAGTCACCATTCCGCTGCAGATGACGGCCTAGCGCGCCGTCTTCACTCGCGTTCGAGCACGGCTTCCCAAAGCACCTTCGGCTGTTCGTAGCGCTCGACCATGAGCTCTTCCAGCTGCAGCATGCGCCAGCCCTCGGTGAAGAGCCGCTCCACCGCTTCGCGGTCGAAAAAGCGCTTGGGCACGCCGTCCACCAGGTAGAAAGAATCTTCGCCTCTCGGTGGCGGGCCGCTCGCGCCGTGGTGAAAGTCGTTCACCGAGTTCAACCGGCACAGCAGCACGCCGCCTGGTCGCAGCACGCGGTGAATGCGCCGTGCCAGCGTCAGCGTTTCATCCCAGGCAAAGTAGTGCAGCGAAAGACTCGCGAGCACCACGCCGACACTTCCGTCGGCCACTGGAAAGGGCGCACGGAAATCGCTGCAGTGAAACTCCGCGCCTTGCGGCACGCGCTCCCGCGCCGCCGCAACCGATTCAGTCGAGAGCTCGATGCCCACCACGCGCTGCCCCGCATTCACCAGCACAGCGCTGTCCCGGCCCATTCCGCAGCCGAGTTCGAGCACCGGGGCAGCGCCTGCGCGCTCGGCGACCAGACCCAGCCAGCGGTCCAGCCACGGATCGGTGGTAATCGCCCCATGCGCCGCCATCGCTACCTGCCGTACGGATTCCGGATGCCGAGGCCCGCCAGGATCTCGATCTCGCGCGCTTCCATTTCCTCTGCATCGGCCTCACCGGTCTCGTGGTCCCACCCCTGCGCGTGCAGCGTGCCGTGAACCAGCAGGTGCGCGTAGTGCGCCGCCAATGTCTTGCGCTGCTCCTTGGCCTCGGCGGCAACCACCGGCGCGCACAGCACCAGGTCGGCCATCACCATCGGGCTTTGCGCATAGTCGAACGTCAGCACGTTGGTCGCGTAGTCCTTGCCGCGAAATCCGCGGTTCAGGCGCTGCCCTTCCTCGGCATCGACGATGCGCACCGTGATCTCGCCGTCCGCGTCGAGCGCATGGCGGATCCAGCGGGCCACGCTATGCCGCGGCAATGCGGCGCGATGCCGCTCGATATCCTTGAAGCGCGGTGCGAACTGCAGCGAAAGCGAAAGCTGAGCCAGTGCCATGTCAGTGCGACCCCGCACGCTTGCGCTGGCCGTCGTAGGCATCGACGATTTTGGCGACCAGCGGATGCCGCACCACGTCGGAACTGGTGAAGTGCGTGATCGCGATGCCGCTCACGCGCCGCAGCACGCGCTCGGCGTCGATCAGGCCGCTCAGCTGCTGCTTGGGCAAGTCGATCTGGCTCACGTCGCCCGTCACCACCGCCTTGGCGCCGAAGCCGATGCGCGTGAGAAACATCTTCATCTGCTCGACCGTGGTGTTCTGCGCCTCGTCCAGGATCACGAAGGCGTTGTTCAGCGTGCGCCCGCGCATGAAGGCCAGCGGCGCAATTTCCAGTGCATTGCGCTCAAACGCCTTCTGCACCTTCTCGTAGCCCATCAGGTCATAGAGCGCGTCGTACAGCGGGCGCAGGTAAGGGTCGACCTTCTGCGTCAAGTCGCCCGGCAAGAAGCCGAGCCGCTCGCCGGCTTCCACCGCCGGGCGCGTGAGCACGATGCGCTGCACCGCGGCGCGCTCCAGCGCATCGACCGCGCAGGCCACGGCCAGGTAGGTCTTGCCGGTGCCGGCCGGACCGATGCCGAAGGTGATGTCGTGCTTGGCGATGTTGTCGAGGTACAGCGCCTGTGTGGGCGTGCGCGCGCGCAGGTCGGCCCGGCGGGTGACGAGCATGGCCGCGTCCTCGTCGCCGTCGATCATGGAACCGTCGCCCGCCAGCGTGAGCTGCACCACGGCCGGGTCGATCGGGCGCTGGGCAATTTCGTACAGCGCCTGCAGCACGTCCATCGCCCGCTGCGCGGAGGCCTTGGGCCCGTCGACCTTGAACTGCTCGTGGCGATGCGCGATCTTCACGCCCAGCACCTCTTCGATACGGCGCAGGTGCGCATCCAGCGGTCCGCACAGGTGGCCGAGGCGCGAGTTGTTGGGGGGAGCAAAGGTGTGTCGCAGAATCACGCCGGACATTTCAAGGAAAAAGGGCACCCATGATAGGCAAACTCACCGGCATCCTTGCCGAGCGCAACCCACCGCAAGTGGTGGTGGACTGCAACGGCGTCGGTTACGAGGTCGATGTGCCGATGAGCACGTTCTACAACCTGCCCGGCACCGGAGAGCGCGTCTCGCTGCTCACGCACTTCGTGGTGCGCGAGGACGCGCAGATTCTCTACGGTTTCGGCACCGCTGAGGAGCGTGCGGCTTTTCGGCAACTCATCAAGATCACCGGCGTGGGCCCGCGCACGGCGCTCGGCCTGCTGTCGGGCATGAGCGTGGGCGAGCTGTCGCAGGCCATCACCACGCAGGAACTCGGCCGGTTGGTCAAGATTCCGGGCATCGGCAAGAAGACCGCCGAGCGGCTGCTGCTGGAACTCAAGGGCAAGCTGGGCGCCGACATCGGCCTGCCCGCGCATGCGGCCTCCGACGCGCAGGCCGACATCCTGCAGGCGCTCATCGCGCTGGGCTACAGCGACAAGGAAGCCGCGCTGGCGCTGAAGGCCTTGCCCAAGGATGCGACAGTGAGCGAGGGCATCAAGCTCGCGCTGAAGGCGCTGGCCAAGTAGCGCAAGACACGGGAATCGGCCATGCCCAACTGCGACTTTTATGCAACGAAGGAAGATCACGAGGGCCTGCTCACGTGGCTCTTCGCGGAAGAGAGCTGCGACGTGTATGAACTTGCGTCCGACTTCGAGCAGCCGCTGAAGTGCTTCCGCTCCGCGGCGGAGGTGCTGGCGCAGTTCGAGCGCAGCTATCCCAATGGCAAGAAGTGGCGCTCCGTACATCTGCAGCTGTATGTGCGCGGCGCGGGTCCTGCGTTCGAACCTCGCCGCGTGGAACTGGACCCTGTAGCCTGCGGCGGCGCCACCTTCCGCTACGACGCGGACGGATGGGGCCTGGTGCAGCTCTACCTCGGCTCGGCTTCCGCGGGCGACGAGCGGCTGGAAGACTCGCACACCAACCACAACTCGCTCAAGCGTGCGCAATCGTGGTCGGACACAGTGGAGGAGATGGGCGATGTCGGGGCGTGGGACTTCGCAAAGATCACATCTTTCTCATCCAGGCTCAATCGCGAGATCCGAAAACGCGGTGTCGCCAAGGTCGGTAGCCGGGCCGTGTTGCCGGGCGCGCTGAAGCTGTGGGACATCGGCGTGGCCATGGGGCCTTACAAGCCCGGCGAGTACACGCTCCAGCGATTGGATACGTAGCGCCCGCGGCGGTGCTCAGGGGTGGATCTTCTCGCCCTTGGCCAACATTTCCACGAACTGCGCAATACGCCGCGCCCGTGTCTCGGGTTTCTTCGCTCCCTGCGTTCGGAACAGCACCGCGTAGCGGTTGCGCGAATCGAGCTTGGCGAAGAAGGCGGCGGCTTTGGGGTTCGCGTCCAGCGCGGCCCGCAGGTCGGGCGGCACGGTGGCGACGCTCTGGGCGTCGTAGGCCGCATCCCAGCGGCCGTCGGCGCGGGCGCGGTCGACCTCGGCCAGGCCGGCAGGCTGCATGCGGCCTTCCTCGATCAGCTTCAGTGCCTTGTCGCGGTTGATCTTCGACCAGGTGCTGCGCGGCGTGCGTGGGGTGAAGCGCTGCAGAAAGTGCTTGTCGTCTTCCGCCTTGCGCTGTCCGTCGATCCAGCCGTAGCACAGCGCCACTTCGAGCGCCTCGGCGTGGTTGACCGACGCAATGCCGCTGTCCTTCTTGGCCATTCGCAGCCACACGCCGGCCGCGGCGGCATGGTGTCGCTTGAGCCAGCGCTCCCATGAGGCGGCGGTGGTGCATTCGACGGGCGTGTCATGCGGAACGCGCTCGGCAACTGCCGCTTTCTTTGTGCTTGCCGTACTCACGGTACCCACCAGTAGCGCAGCGCGTGAAAGTAGATCGGCGCCGCGAAGATCACCGAGTCGAGCCGGTCGAGCATGCCGCCGTGGCCCTCGATCATCGAGCCCCAGTCTTTCACGCCGCGGTCGCGCTTGATGGCGGACATCACGAGCCCGCCGAAGAAGCCCATGAGGCAGATGGTGAGCGCCATCAGCGCCGCCTGCCAAGGGTTGAACGGCGTCGCCCAATAGAGCGCCGCGCCCAGGGCGGTGGCGCTGGCGACGCCGCCGACCAGGCCTTCCCAGGTTTTGGAAGGAGAGAGCTCGGGCGCTACCTTGCGCTTGCCGAAGAGCTTACCCCAGACGTACTGCAGCACGTCGCTGCCCTGCACCACAATCACGAGAAAAGCGATCAGCAGCAGGTTGCGGCCTTCGAAGCCGGGAATCTGCAGCGTAAGCAGCGCGGGCACGTGGCTGATGCAGAACACGCAGATCATCAGGCCCCACTGAATCTTGGAGGTGCGTTCCAGAAAGCGCTGCGTGTCGCCGCCCACGGCCGCAAGAATCGGCAGCACAAGAAAGGCGTAGACCGGAATGAAGATCGAATAGAGCCCGTACCACTCGATCCACACTAGGAAGTACTGCACCGGCAGCCCGATGTAGAACGCCGCCGCAATTGCATGATGGTCGCCGCGCCGGGTGTAGGCCAGGCTGATGAACTCACGCAGCGCGTAGAACGAGATCAGATAGAACAGCACGATCACGCCGCCCTTGCCGAATGCAAAAGCGAGGCCGATCACCGCCACCATCAGCCACCACGCATTGACGCGTGCGTTGAGGTTGTCGATGACCGAATGGGGCCTGCCTTGCGCCACGCGCCACTTGAGCGTTGCGCCGATGGCCGAGGCAAGGATCAGCACGCCGGCCACGCCTCCGAACAATTGCAGCGTGGTCTGTGTAAAAGGCGAGATGTTCATGGCGTCGTTGCGGCTGCTTTTTCTTGTTCGGGCACGCGGTCGTATTCGGGGCGCAGGTCGAGCATGGCGGCACGCGCGCGGGCGAGAAAGCCGGTCTTGTCTTCGCCTTCGGCCAGCTGGATCGGCGTGCCGAAGCGGACCGTGCAGGCGAGAGGAATCGGCACCAGCGTGCCCTTGGGCAGCACGCGCTTCAGGTTCTCGATCCACACCGGCACCAGCCGCACGGTGGGGCAGGCACGCGCCAGGTGATAGAGGCCGCTCTTGAGCGGCAGCAGGATCTCGTCGCCGGTGTTGCGCGTGCCCTCGGGAAACATGATGAGCGAGTCCCCGCCTTCCAGCGCTTCCTTCATCTGGTCGACCGGGTTGCCGCCCTGGCCCGAGCCGTCGCGGCGGATCATCAGCGCGTTGAACACATCCGCGCCGATGAACTGCCGCACCTTCGACGCCATCCAGTAGTCCTGCCCGGCTACAGGCCGCGTCAGCGCTCGAAGATCGGGCGGCAGCGTGGCCCACAGCAGCACGAAATCGCCGTGGCTCGTGTGGTTGGCGAAGTACAGCGTCTGCTCGGCCTTGGGCGTGGTGCCGCTCCAGATGGCGCGTACGCCCGTCAAGAGGCCGGCCGCGCCGATGATCAGCTTGCCCGCAACGACGGCAAGCGCACGGCGCAGCACCGTGCTTTCTGGGCGGCGGTCTTTTTCATTGTTGTTTTCTTCTTCGGTCACGACAGGTCCTGTGTCATCAAGGCAAGGAGAAACATGGCGCTCTGGCATGCGACCACGATGGCATGGCGCTGCATGAGCTGCCGGGTGCCCTGCACGCGGTCATCGAGCGGCCGCAGGGCCGCGGGCGGCTGCGCGCTCCGCAGGCCGAGCCGGTCGAGCGCGCCGTCGAGCGCACTGAGCGATGCGATGGTGCCGCGCGCCAAGTCGGCGAACAGCGCCTGGTCGAGCCGCAGCCTGAATGCGAAGTAGCGATCGAGCGTGCCCAGCACCACCACTGCGCCAAAGCCCATGGCGGCCGTGGTCGAGAGCGAGCGCATGGTGAGCGCGAGCACCAGCGCCGCAATGCACATGAGCGCGAAGCCCCAGGCCGCCAGCACCGCTGCGGCGCGCAGCAACCCGGCCAGGGCCGCGCAGGTGGCGCGCTCGTTCTCAGTCATGGGGCGGCACTCCAGGTGCAGCGGCACCTAATGGTTCGAGCGAGGTCCGCCAGGCAGCACGCAGAACGATCTGCGGGCGCGCGAGGCGCACAGCGTCTTCCGCCTGCGCCAGGCCGCCCGATGCGCCGTAGCGCCCCAGCCATGCAATGGCAGCCGCGGCGCTGCGCGAGAAGCCCAACGCACAGCAGACCCACACGGGAGCGCCTTCGGCATGGAGGCGCTGGCCTTCGATCACCACGGCGGCGCGCTGCAGCCGCACGGTGGGCGGCACGGTCAGGTCGAGCATCGGCACGCAACGCGCATGCGGAACGCCGGCCGGCGCCTGCAGCTCGGCGCACAGGCTCACGAGCCGCGGCCGCCCGGCGTCGATCCATTCGGCCTTCGTCGGCAAGCGTCCGAGGCGCAGCCCCGGCACTACTTCGACCGACGCCGGCAGCGTGCGCGTCCAGAGCCATGCATTGATGGCGGCTCCAAGCCGATAGGGTGCAAACAGCCAGCGCGCGGCCCAACTCATGCGACCCACGCCGTTCATCTGGAAGCCGCGCGCGCCAAAGCCGATGTAGTTGAGCGCCACCAGCGCCAGCGAAACCGCGGGCCAGGCGAGCCACAGCCACATGCCACCGCCATACAACGCGGCTGCAAGAAACAAGGCTGCGCCCACTGCGTAGAAGCCCCCGAGCTTCCAGCGCTGCGCATCGCGCGCGCATTGCCAGGCGTGCGGCATCGATACCGTGCGCTCCAGCGGCCACAGCCAGACGCAGAAGATTCCGAGCAGCGCACCCGTGGGAATGTCGATGAAGTGGTGCTGCCAGGTGGTGAGCACCGACGCGCAGATGGCGAACGCCCACACATGCAGTACCAGCCTTGCCCATGTTGCACGCAGAAACTGCCGGTACCAGTCCCACAGGATCACCGCCAGCGCAATGTGCAGAGAAGGCGCCTGGTTATAGGGCTGATCGAAGCCGCGCAGCGCATTGAACAAGAAGGCCGGCGCGCCTTCGACTGCCGGCTGCCCAAAGCTGAAATGCAGCGGCCAGACGACGAAGCAGGTGCAGGCGATGAGCGTTGCGCTCATCAGCCGCAGCGCGTGCCTGTCGAGCGTGTGCTTGCTGCGCGCCAGAAAGAGCGAGAGCGCGTAGAAGACGTTGATCGTCCAGTACGGAAAAATCGTCCAGGCCCAGAACGGCACCTGCCGTTCCCACTCGAAGGCCATCGAAGGCACCTGCGCGCGCGTGGTGGCCCACCAGTTGGCAAGGCCGTAGGTCGCATAGAACAGCGGCCCCAAAAACACCAGCCATGCAGCGGCCCGCTTCCAAGGACGCCGTGCCAGCCAGCGCTTCATTTCGCGCCAAGCTCCGAGGTCATGCCACCCTCACCGCGAGCGAGACGGTGAAGATGCCCCACTCGTCGATGCGCTGGTCGATTTTGCGGAAGCCCGCTTCTTCCACCAGTTGGTCCATCTCGGCCTGCGTGCGGCGGCGCATCACCCACGCCTCGCCCTGGCGATGGCTGGTGAGCGCGCGCGCAATCATCTCGAGCTGCGGGTGCCAGGGCTGGCCGGTGTAGACCAGGTAGCCGCGGTCTTCCACCGCGTCGCCCACGCCCGCAAGAGAGCGGCGCACCATTTCGTTGTCGGGAAAGAGTTCGTACAGGCCCGACACCACGGCCAGCGTGGGGCGCGGCGTTACGGTGGCCAGGCTGATGCGGTCGAAGGCGTCGGCCTGAACGAACTGCGCGACGTCTTCCAGGCCTTTTTCGGCAATGAGCGCGCGCCCGTCGCGCACGTTGATGTCGCTGTAGTCGCGCAGCAGGATCGAGCTGGCCTTGACGGGACTCGCGGTCACGGCGTCGAGCACGTAGCGGCCATGGCCCGCCGCAATGTCCATGACGCGCACCTCGCGGTGCATTTCGGCCAGGCGTTCCATCGCGATGCGGATCAGCTCCTCGACATGGATCTTGCGCTGCCGGATGCCGCGCCAGCCGATCGAGTTCAGGTAGGTCTTGTCCACGGAGCGGCCGAGCGGGCCCTTGCCCTGCGGCTCGTTGCGGTAGACGTAGTCGAGCGTGCTGCCCGAATCGAAGCCGGTGTCGTGCCCCAGCTTCACGCCGCGCGAAAGGGTGCCGCCAAAGCGCAGCCCGGCACGTGTCATCCCCCAGTAGGCGCCACGCGGAGACAGCGGCGCCAACGGCTCGGCCAGCGCGCGCGACTCGTCGGCGGTGTTGCCGTTCAGGTGCGCCGCGCGCAAGTCGACCGGTGCCGGCGGCTCCTCGAACAGCTGCAGCACGAACTCGCGGATGGCCTGCACCGCCGGTGCGCGGTCCTTCTCGCCCAGCGTGTCGTGAAAGAAGCCCGGCAGTTCCAACTTGGTCTTGATGGCGCTGCCCAGCCGCTCGAAGAACTGGTGCTGCGGCTTGTGGTGCACCACCCAGTCGGCGCCCGAGATCAGCAGCTGAACCGGCTGCGTGATGGCATTGGCGTCGGCCACCACGCGGTCGGCAGCTTCGTAGAGCCCCAGCAGGATGTTCACCGCAATGGGCCGCGAGATCAGCGGGTCGTTTTCGTAGCTGGCAATGCGCTCGGGGTCATGCGTAAGGAACTTCGCCTTCACGTAGCTGTTGACGAAGAACAGGCCGCGCAGCTTGTGCATCAGCCCCAGCCCGGCGCGCGCAAACGGCACGTACAGCTTGACCTTGAAAGCCGGCGAGGCCAGCGTGAGCCCGCGCACCTTGGGGGCGTAGTCGTGCGCCCAGGTGGAGACCAGCACGGCGCCCACGCTCTGCGCAATCACGTGGATGTCCTGCTCGGCCACGCCGTGCGCGCTGCCGATGTGCTGCACGAAGGTCTGCACGTCGCGCACCGACGTGGCAAAGCTCGGGCTGTAGCCGCGCTGCCCCGGCGAGCGGCCGTGGCCGCGCGCGTCCCAGGCAAAAAAGTCGAAATCGGGCAGGTTGAGCTCGTCGACCAGGTGCGCCATGCGCGCGCCGTGCTCGTGCCCGCGATGAAACAGCACGATGGCGCCCCGGCGCGCCGCGCCCGCGGCCGGCCAGTGCCGGTAGAAGAGCGATTCGCCGTCGTGCGTGCGGAACTGGCGCTCTTGCGCCATGCGTTGGTGAGTGTTGGTATCGGTCATTGAATCCAGATCGCTGTTCTTTTGTTTGTTGTGCATGGGTTCATGCGGCTTCGGCCAGCGCACGCCGCACGCGGTTGGCCACCGTCCAGGCGACCAGCGCGGCGAGAAGCGGCATCAGCCAGGCCGTCCAGCCCGGCAGCGGCCAGCCCAGCGCCACATAAAGGCCGAGCGCGCCGAACGCGAAGGCGCGGTCACTCTTGCCGAGCGGCCCGTCGTAGCGGCGAGAGGCGCCCACCGTGGGGCCGAGTGCGCCGGCAAACTCGCTCAGGCCAGCGAGCATGATCACCGTGCCGACCCAGAACGGGCTGAACGGCTGCACCAGCGCAAACGGCAGGTACAGCGCGGCGTCGGAGACCACGTCGGTCAGTTCGTTGAGGAAGGCGCCGAGCTTGCTCTGCTGCCCGTGCTCTCGCGCCAGCATGCCGTCGATGGCGTTGAACGCCATGCGCACGAACATCCAGGCCGGTATGAGCGCAAAGGCCGCGAGCGATGGCGCCGCAAAGAAAAGCCACAGCCCGATGCCGACCGAAACCACGCACGCTGCCAGCGTAACCTGGTTGGCGGTGACGCCAACGGCGTGCAGGCGTGCCACCAGTGGCCGCAACAGCGCCTGGAACCGCGGTTTCAGTTCGTAGATGGACACGTGCTGGCTTCCCCTGGTTGTTATATGGCCTGAGACGGCCGGAGCATTCTGCCAGTGTGGGGATTGGCCCCCACGCTCGGCACTTCATGTCCTCGCTGCCCCCCGAGGGGGCCACTCGCTTGCTTGGGGCGGCCCGACGCGCGCTCGGACTAAACTTGCCGCCGAAGCCCCTCATTTCATGACCATCCAGACCGACGATTTCGCCCCCGCACCGCCCCGCGTGGTGTCCGCCGCCCCGGCTTCGCCCCAGGAAGAGGCGATCGAGCGGGCGCTACGCCCCAAGCTGCTCGATGAATACGTCGGCCAGGCCAAGGTGCGCGAGCAGCTCGAAATCTTCATCGGCGCGGCGCGCAAGCGCAAGGAAGCGCTCGACCACGTGCTGCTGTTCGGCCCGCCCGGCCTCGGCAAGACCACGCTGTCGCACATCATCGCGGCCGAGCTGGGCGTGAACCTGCGCCAGACCTCCGGCCCCGTGCTCGAAAAGCCCAAGGACCTGGCGGCGCTGCTGACCAACCTGGAGCCCAACGATGTGCTCTTCATCGACGAGATCCACCGCCTGAGCCCCGTGGTCGAGGAAATCCTCTACCCGGCCCTGGAGGACTACCAGATCGACATCATGATCGGCGAAGGCCCCGCGGCGCGCAGCATCAAGCTCGACCTGCAGCCCTTCACGCTGGTGGGCGCCACCACGCGTGCCGGCATGCTCACCAACCCGCTGCGCGACCGCTTCGGCATCGTGGCCCGGCTGGAGTTCTACACGCCTGAAGAACTGGCGCTCATCGTGCGGCGCAGCGCCGGGCTGCTCAAGGTCGAGACCGATGAAGCCGGCGGTTTCGAGATTGCGCGCCGTTCGCGCGGCACGCCCCGCATTGCCAATCGCCTGCTGCGCCGCGTGCGCGACTACGCCGAGGTGAAGGGCACCGGCCGCATCACCGAAGAGATTGCGCACAAGGCGCTCGCCATGCTGGACGTCGATCCGCAGGGCTTCGACCTGATGGACCGCAAGCTGCTCGAAGCCGTCATCCACCGTTTCGACGGCGGGCCGGTGGGGCTGGACAACGTGGCGGCCAGCATCGGCGAAGAGCCGGGCACCATCGAGGACGTGATCGAGCCGTACCTCATTCAGCAGGGCTACCTGCAGCGCACCCCGCGCGGGCGCATCGCCACGCTGGCGGCCTACCGCCACCTGGGCGTGACGCCGCCTTCGAGCCGCTCCGACGGACAAGACCTTTTCGGAATCTGAGTTTTACCCCAATGCATACCCATGACCTGAGTGCCTGGCAGCACGACCACCACTTTGGCGCGGGCAACGAATCGGCCGAGCGCAGCACCCGCCTCGTGATGTGGATCACCGTCGCCGCCATGGTGGTCGAGATCGGCGCCGGCTGGTGGTTCAACTCCATGGCTTTGCTGGCCGACGGCTGGCACATGAGTTCGCATGCGCTGGCGATCGGCCTGAGCGCCTTTGCCTATGCGGCGGCACGGCGCTACGCGCATGATCCGCGCTTTGCGTTCGGCACCTGGAAGATCGAGGTGCTGGGCGGCTTTGCGAGCGCGCTGATGCTGCTCGGGGTTGCGGCGCTGATGGTGGTGGGCTCCATCGAACGGCTGCTCTCGCCTTCGGCCATCCACTACCGCGAAGCCGTGGCCGTGGCCGTGCTGGGGCTGGTGGTCAACCTTGTGTGTGCGCGGCTGCTCGGATCGGCGCACCACCACGGGCACGGGCACGACCATGGCCATGCACACGGCCCTCACGGTCACGACCTGAATTTGCGTTCCGCCTACCTTCACGTGGTGGCCGACGCCGCCACCTCGGTGCTCGCCATTGCGGCGCTGCTGGGCGGCTGGTTCTTCGGCTGGGCCTGGCTCGACCCCATGATGGGCATCGTCGGTGCGGTGCTGGTGTCTGTGTGGGCCAAGGGGCTGCTCAAGGAAACCGGCCGCGTGTTGCTCGACCGCGAAATGGATCATCCCGTCACGGCCGAAATCCGCGAAGGCGTGGAGACCATGCTGGCCGATTCCGAGACGCGCGTGGTCGACCTGCACGTGTGGCGCGTGGGCCGAGAGGCCTATGCCTGTGCGCTCACCGTGGTGACGCATTCCCCCACGCTCTCGGCCGACGAGGTGCGCGCTTGCTTCTCGATGCACGAGGAAATCCGCCACTCGACCGTGGAAATCCAGCGCTGCACAACTTGAGTTGACTGCGGCGCGTGGCGTCCTGGCCACGCGTCACCGGAGTGTCATGGGAAAGCCATCGCGCCGTCACGCGGCGGTGGGAGCCTACCCGTCCATGCAACGCGACGATGCTTTCCTCCGCGCATGGCGCGACACCGCGACCCGGGCCCCCGAGCCGGAGGACGACGATCTTGCGCGCCCGCCGCTGCGCTATCGCACCCTCTGGATCTCCGATTTGCACCTGGGCACGCCCGGTTGCCAGGCCCGCGCCCTGCTCGACTTTCTGAAGCACACGGAGTGCGAAACCCTGTTCCTGGTCGGCGACATCATCGACGGCTGGCAGCTCAAGCGCCACTGGTACTGGCCGCAGGCGCACAACGACGTGATCCAGAAGCTGTTGCGCAAGGCGCGCAAGGGCACCCGCGTGATCTTCATTCCGGGCAACCACGACGAATTTGCCCGCAAGTACCTGCACCACAACTTCGGCGGTATCGACGTGGCGGAGGAATGGATCCATGAGACGGCAGACGGCCGCAAGCTCTGGATCATTCATGGCGACCTGTTCGACGGCGTGATCCAGTGCGCCAAGTGGCTCGCGCACGTGGGCGATTCGCTCTACGAGTTCACGCTCAAGCTCAATCGGCACCTCAACTCGCTGCGCGCGCGCCTGGGGCTGCCGTACTGGTCGCTTTCCAAGTACCTCAAGGGCAAGGTCAAGCGTGCCGTGAGCTACGTGGGCGACTTCGAGAACGCCGTGGCGCGCGAAGCCCGCAAGCGCGGCGTGCAGGGCGTGGTCTGCGGCCACATCCACCATGCCGAAATGCGCGACATCGACGGCATCCTCTATTGCAACGACGGCGACTGGGTCGAAAGCCTCACGGCCTTGGCCGAGCATGCCGACGGCACGCTGGAGATCATCGACTGGGCGCAGCACATGCCGGTGCCCGCCAAGGCCGGCGCACAGCGGGGCGAAGCGGTCGCAGCCTGAACAGCAGGGGCGGCTCAGTGGCCTCGCGGCGGGCTCTTGGCCGGATGATCGCCGAGGTGTTGTTGCCGCCAGGTGTCGTAGTGCCGCAGCATGGTCTTGCCCACTTCGTCCATCCACAGCCACCAGGCCAGCGCAACGTTCTCTGCGCCGTTGGGTTCAGCAAGCGGGTCGGCCGGCGGTGCGGCCGGCGGTGCGGCATGTGCCAGCGGGTCTGGCAGTTCGTAGTCGCACAGCCGCTCGACGCTGGCGTGCGAGAAATTCGTAGCGACAAGGCTCAAGGTTGCTCTCCTTCGAGTGGCGCGTTCTGGGGCGCCTAAGAACAACTCCCGTAACGAATTGGAACAGCAAACAAGGGATGCGGCGCCTCGGGCAATCCCGGATGAAAACAAAAGAGTTCAAAAAATCGAGGTTGAGCAGCCGCGGTATCGACAGCTCTCCAGTGCGCCTTGCGCCGTCCGCTCAGCGCCGCATGGTGTCGAGTTGCGTCACTGGCGGGCTGTCGTTGCCCCATGAGCCGCGGATGAAGGTGAGCACCGCGGCCACGTCGGCCGCGTCCAGCAGATGCCCGAACGGCGGCATGCCGTAAGGCCGCGGGTTGCCTTCGGTGGAGGGCAGGTAGCCTCCGTGCGCGATCACCTGGATCAGGTTTGCCGTCTGCGCCATGTTCACGGCGCGGTTGCCCGCCAACGGCGGAAACGCCCCCGGCACTCCCTGGCCCTGGTCGCCATGGCAATAGGCACAACGCTGGTCGTAGATCTTTGCGCCGCGCACCATGGTGCCGGCGTCCCTGCGCACGGCGATGGCAGGACGCACGGACGCGCCAGACGCCGGAGCCGGCGCGCCGGGCAGGTCTTTCAAATAGCTTGCCATCGCGGCCAGGTCGGCTTCGCTCAGGTACTGCGTGCTGCGAAACACCACGTCGGCCATCGGCCCCATGACAGAGCCGCGCGGTGCGATGCCGCTCTTGAGCAGCGCGACCACTTCGGCCGTGGGCCAGTCGGCCACGCCCGCCTCGTGCGGATCGGCAAGCGAAGGCGCATACCAGTTCTCAACTGCGATCAACCCGCCCGAAAGGCCGAGTTGGGTCTGCGTTGCGCCCAGCGAATCGCGAGGGCCATGGCAGGCGATGCAATGGCCCAGCCCGCCGACCAGATACGCGCCGCGATTCCATTCGGCGGGCTTGCCGGCGTTCGCGACGAAGCTCTCGGGCTTGAAGGAAAGGGCCCGCCACACCGCCAGCGCGGCCTGCGTGTCGTAGGGAAAGCGCAGCCGGTGCGCCAAGTTGGGCACCTGGGCGGGCGGCACGCTGCGCAGGAACGCGTAGATGGCGTCCGAATCTTCACGCGTGACCTGCGTGAAGTTGGGATACGGGAACGCGGGATACAAAAGCCGGCCGTCCTTGCTGCGGCCGTTGTGCATGGCCCGCCAGAAATGCGCGCTGCTCCAGCCGCCGATGCCGGATTTGTCATCGGGCGTCAGGTTGCTCGAATACACGGTGCCAAATGGCGTCTCGATCGGCAGGCCGCCGGCATAGGGCTGGCCGCCCCGCGTGGTGTGGCAGCCGGCGCAGTTGCCGGCCAGCGCAAGATAGCGCCCGTGCTCGACCTGCTGGGGCGTGGCGTTGAAGGTTTCGGCGTGTTCGGGCAGCGGGTCTTCGCCGCGCAGGTTCAGCGCCACGATACCGCCGGCCGCGCCGCCGAGCAGCAGCACCAGAACCAGCAGCGTCCAGCCGAGATATCGCATCTTCTTCATGGCCGCCTCACTTCGGCATGCCGCCGCACGCGATCGGCAGCGCTGCGGGCAAAGATGACACGGGCTTCGGGTCGGCCGGCATGGGCTGCACTGCAAGCCAGCTGGCCACGGCGTTGATGTCGGCGGTGGTCATGCGGCGGCCGATCTCGGCCATGCAGTCGGGTGCGAGCGCATGCCGCTCGCTGGTAAGCCACGCGCCGAGCTGCGAAGAAACGTAAAGGCGAGGCAACCCGAGCAGCCCCGGAATGGTCGGCTGCACGCCGGTGAGCGCAGCGCCGTGGCATTGCACGCAGGCCGGAATGCGGCGGGCCGCATCGCCTTCGAGCGCCAGTTGGCGGCCGCGCGCCATCTGCGCGGGCGTTGCATCGCTCGCGGCCGAGACGGGCGGGTAGGGCAGGTCCAGGCCCGCAAAGTATTCGGCCATTTCCATCAGGTACGCATCGGAGAGGTGCTGCACCATGTAGGTCATGTCGGCATTGAAGCGCCGGCCGTCGCGAAAGCTCCGCAGCTGGTTGAACAGATAACCCGCGGGTTTGCCGGACAGGCGCGGAAAGTAGCCGGCATTGGTGGTGGCGCCTTCGCGTCCGTGGCAGGCAATGCAGGCGGCCACGCGCTGCTCGATGCCACCCGCCGCCATGGCAGCCCCGTGGCCGCCGAGCAGCAACAGCAATGCGATTCCTGCAAGGCTTGCGAAAAAGTGGCGCACGGTCTTCATCACGTGCCGGCCGCAAAGTGCGCAAGCGCCAGCAGCCCCGCAATGAGCAGCAGCACCGTGACCAGCGCCACGCCGATCAGCGGCAGCACGCCGACCTGCTCGGTGCGCCGTTCGGCATCCGCGCGGCGGCCACCCAGCCCGATGAAACTCCAGAGAACAGCGCGTACCGCGCGCATGAGATTGACCATGCACCGACTGTGCCGCAATCGCACGCAAAAAAACAGATGCAGTTCTGGATCAAACCACCAGTGCAGATACAGTCCCCTAGATGAAAGCAGCCCCGCGATGAAGCGCTACGAAGCCCTTGCCGCCGATATCGAGACATCGATTCGCCAAGGCACGCTGAAGACCGGCGACCGCCTGCCTTCGGTGCGGCAGACCGGCGAGAGCCGGGGCGTGAGCGCGTCCACCGTGTTCCAGGCGTATTACCTGCTGGAAGCGCGCGGACTGGTGCGTGCGCGCGACCGCTCGGGCTACTACGTCACGGCCGGCGGGCTGCGCGATGCCCCGCCCGAGGCCAATCTCACTTCGCGCCCGGCCGAGGGGCCAAAGTCGCTCGACGTGAGCGGCCACGTGTTCGACATCCTCGAAGCCAGCATGTCGCGCAAGGTGGTTCCTTTCGGCTCGGCGTTTCCGAGCCCGCTGCTGTTTCCGCTCGCGCGGCTGGGCCAGTTCATGGCCGCCAGCGCCAAGTCGCTCGACCCGTGGAGCACGGTGGACGACCTGACGCCCGGCAGCGCGGCACTGCGCCGGCAGATCGCACTGCGCTACCTTGGCGACGCCATGCAGGTGCCGGCCGATGAAATCGTCGTCACCAACGGCGCGCTGGAGGCGCTCAACCTGTGCCTTGCGGCGGTTACGCGGCCTGGCGATTCGGTGATCGTCGAATCGCCCACCTTCTATGCGGCCCTGCAGGCGCTGGAGCGCATGGGCCTGCGCGCGATCGAGGTGCCGACGCATCCTGGCGAAGGCATCGATCTCGACGCGCTGGAGCTCGCCATTGCGGCCCACCGGCCCAAGGCCTGCTGGCTGATGACGACCTTCCAGAACCCGCTCGGCAGCCTGATGCCCGAGGCGAAGAAGAAGGCGCTGGTCGAACTGCTCGCGCGGCACGCGCTGCCGCTGATCGAAGACGACGTGTACGCAGAGCTCTATTTCGGCGACCGGCGCCCGCCTCCGGCCAAGGCCTTCGACACGCAGGGCCTCGTGCTGCATTGCTCTTCATTCTCGAAGTGCCTGGCACCGGGCTACCGCATCGGGTGGGTGTCGGCAGGGCGCTTTGCGCGCTCGGTGGCGCGGCTGAAGCTGACCACCACGCTCAGCACTTCGGTGCCTGCGCAGCTCGCGCTGGCCAGCTATCTGGAGAAGGGCGGCCTCGACAAGCACCTGCGCAAGCTCCGTCAGACTTTGGCCGTGCAACAGGCGAGCTTTGCGCAAGCTGTGGGCCACTACTTTCCGGCGGGCACGCGGGCCACGCGGCCGCTTGGCGGGTACTTCATGTGGGTCGAGTTGCCGGCGCACGTGAATGCGCTCGACATTCATAGCCAGGCGCTGGAGCTTGGCATCAGCGTGGCGCCGGGGCCGATCTTTTCGGCGACCCGCGGCTTTGCGCATTGCCTGCGCCTGAACTACGGCCATGCGTGGGACGCGCAGGCCGAAAAGGCGATGCAAACCTTGGGGCATTTGGTGGCCAAGGCAGCGGCCGAAGGCCCGGTGCGCGAGAAAATCGCGCCGTGACGCTCGATCTTTTTTCCGATGCTCCAGATGCCGACCTGCCGCGCGGCAGAGAGGCCATCGGCCCGGGCGCATTCGTGCTGCGTGGATTCGCGTTGCCCTTCGTGGACGAACTTCTGCCGGCATTGAACGAGGTCGAACAGCGCGCCGCATTCCGGCACCTCGTGACGCCGGGCGGCCTCACCATGTCCGTGGCGATGACCAACTGTGGCCGCCTCGGCTGGATCTCGGACCGGCGCGGCTACCGCTACGGCGAACTCGATCCCGAGACCGGCCGGCCCTGGCCACCGATGCCCGCCGTGTTCGAGCACCTGGCGCAAGCCGCCGCCGCCGAAGCGGGGTACGAAGGCTTCGCGCCGGACGCCTGCCTGGTCAACCGCTACGAGCCCGGCACGCGGCTGTCGCTGCACCAGGACAAGGACGAGCGCGACTATGGCGCGCCCATCGTCTCGGTTTCGCTCGGCATGCCCGCCACGTTTCTTTTCGGCGGGCTCGCGCGCGGCGACAAGGCCGCTCGCATTCCACTCGGGCACGGCGATGTCGTCGTCTGGGGCGGGCCGGACCGGCTGCGCTACCACGGCGTGCTGCCGCTCGCAGACCGGCCGCATGCGCTGCTCGGCAGCCGGCGCATCAACCTCACTTTCCGCAAGGCGGGCTGAGCGGGGGTAAGGAGGGCCGCTAGCTTTTGGGACCTGCCGGCAGGCTTTTCAGGTACAGGTGCAGCGCGCGCACGTCGGTGTCGTTCATCTCGCGGAGCGATTCGAAGGGCATGACCTTCACCGCCGACCCGTCGGGCCGCTTGCCGGTCTTGAACAGCGCCAGCATCGCGTCCGCATCCGGATAGCGCACCATGGCGCTTCCTTCGCCCGGCGTCAGGTTGGAGGCTGCAGGCCATTCCGGCGGACCTCCGGGAATCTTGCCGCCGCTGAGCTTCGCGCCGTGGCAGCCGATGCACATGTTGGCCACATACGCGCCGTGCTTCACGGTCACGCTTTCGGGCACGGGCTGTTCGGGCGGCCGGGTGTGGTCGATCTTTGCCGCGGCATCCTCCATCCAGCCAAATCCGTAGAGGGCCCGCACCGGCAGCGGCAGTTCGACCACTGCGCCTGCACCGCTCGCAGGTTCCTTGAAGCGCAGGTAGGCCACCAGCGACGCGAGGTCGTCGTCGGTCCAGCGGTTGTAGTCCTCGCTGGGCATCACCATGAGCGGCCGGCCGCTGCGCGAGACGCCATGCCGGATGGCACGCACCCAGTCCACCGGGGTGTAGCCCGCCACCACGCTGCCCGGCCCCGGGCTGATGTTCGGCCCCGCAATGCGCATCCCGTTGCCGTCGTCCAGGAACGTGCGGCCGTTGGCCGCTGCACCGTGGCAGTCGACGCAGCCGCGGGACGCATACAGGTAGCGCCCCCGCTCGAGCGCTGCGCTGTCGCTCGCACTGCGGAAGGCGACGGGCTGCACCGCGACTTCGACCGTACGCCGCATCTTGCGCGTTGCAAGCTCGTTTCCGACCCACAGCGCCGCGGCCGCAACGGCAACCAGAATGGCCACGAGCACTGCCGCGCGCCTTGCCCATTTGACGCCGGCACTCATGCGAGCCTCCGGAGCGGGTGTGCGGAACGGCGCAGTGCAAAGGCCTGCGGGCGAGGGCGGGGATCGGATTGCATGGCAAACTCTCGTTATTGCATGAGTGGATCAAAAATGAACATTGCGTTCAAAAATGGATAGTACGATCGGCTTCATGGCACCGTCCATACCACTTCCGGCCGCCCTGGCCGAAAGTCTTGTGGCGCCCCGGCCGGGCCTCTTGAAGCGCGAGCGCACGCGGCTGCAGCTGGTGCAGGCCGCCATCAAGGTATTCAGCGCACGCGGTTACGCGGCGGCCACCATGCTGGAGGTTGCGGCGGTGGCTGGCATGACGACCGGCACCGTCTACAACCACTTCAAAACCAAGGATGAGCTGGCCGGCGCCGTGGCGCTGTGGCTAGCGGAAACGCTGTGCCAACGCATCTCGGACAGCCAGGCCGGCGTGGCCGAGGGGGCGCAGCGCATGGCGATCGGTATCCAGCGCTACATCTGGCTCGCGCACGAAAGCCCCGCATGGGCGCTGCTGATGCTGGATGTCGCCGCGGCGGCGCCCTCGCTGCTGCTCGAGATCCAGCACTACGCGCTGGCCGACATGCGCCTTGGCATCAAGCAGAAGAGCTTTCGGGTGCCGAGCGAAGCGGCTGCCATGGACGTGTTGAACGGCGCCGTGACCCAGGCCATGCGCAGCGTGGCGATGGGGGGCTTGCCCGCCACTCATGGGCGAGAAGTGGCAACCTGCCTGCTGCGGGCATTCGGCATGGAACCAACCGCGGCCAAGCAGGTGGCCTATCGTCCCCTGCCGCCTTTTCCGGCGCTGGCCGATGCGCCAGTCAAGGCCCCGGTCAAGGCGCCGGGGCGCGCCAAGCAGCCGCGCAAGTCCAACGGATGACTTGTCCCGTTTTTCTGTGCACAACTCTGTGGGTTGTCTGAGGACCCGGGTCGCCGGAACAAGCACTGGCGCGGGTTTGCACCACATTGCCCGCTGAACGGGCACCGGGCCCGGCAGTGGAAAAAACGGGGGCGAAAAGGGCGGAACCGGCACGCCGCGGAAAACAAAAAAGCCTTGCAAGTCGTTGACCTGCAAGGCTTTTAATGATCTTGGTGGCTCTTCACGGATTCGAACCGCGGACCTGTGGATTATGATTCCATCGCTCTAACCGACTGAGCTAAAGAGCCGTTCGGCACAGTTTTGTGCCGAGCCCAAGATTATAGCGCAGGCTGCGGGCCTTCGATCAAGCTCCGGCAAGCCGAATGCGGTGTCTTTTTTGCGACGCCCAACCCCGAAGCCGGCTGCCGCCCGTACAAGCCCGGGTGAGAATCCTCCGATGTCCGCGCTCCCCCGCGCCCCTTCCGCCAAAGCCGCCACCGAACGCGACGCCATGCCCGACGACCAGTTGATGCTGGCCTACGCGCGCGGCGACGGCGCCGCGTTCGACGTGCTCTACGCGCGCCACGAGGGCGGGCTGTTCCGCTTCGTCAAGCGGCTGCTGGGCGCGCGGCTGGCGGCGCAGGCCGACGAGGTGTTCCAGGACACCTGGGTGCGCATCATTTCCGCGCGCGACAGCTTTTCGCCGCAAGGCGCCGCCTGGCGAACCTGGGCTTTCACCATCGCGCACAACCTGGCCATGGACCGGTTGCGCGTGAGCGGCCGAGAAGTGGCGCTCGACCCCCATCCGGACGACGGCGACGATGCCGTGCCCACGCTCGACCGTGGCGTGCGCGGCGCGGGCGATGCCGCGGCGCATCCTTCGGCCGAGGAGCTCGCGTTCTGGCGCGCCGCCGGCCGCCGATTGTTGGCCTGCCTTGACGAACTGCCGCCCGAGCAGCGCGCCGCATTCCTGCTGCACCATGAAGACGGGCTGACGGTCGAGGCGCTCGCGGCAAGCCTGGAAATCGGATTCGAAACCGTGCGCAGCCGGCTGCGCTACGGGCTGCAGAAACTGCGTGGCTGCATGGAGCGCTATCTGTCGGTGCTGGAGCAACGCGCATGAGCAGCGGCGGCAAGAACAGCAGCGGTTTCGAGAACGGCGGCGACGACGGCGCGTTGCATGACCCGGTGTTGCGCCGCGCCCTTGACCATGCGCCGGACAGCGGCGCGATGCCCGATCCACGCACCCGGGATGCAATCAGGAAGATGGCGCACAACCTGGCGCCCGTTTCCAAGCCGGGGCCGGCGTCCGAAGACAAGGGCGCCGCACCGTGGTGGCGGCGTTTGTTCGGCGCCGGAGAAGCGCATTCCGGCATGCCGTGGAATGCGGCCTTTGCAACCGTGCTCGTGGCCACCTTCGTGACCGTGCTCTGGTACCGCGAGCCGATTCCCGATGCGCGGCTCGATGGAGAGGCGCAGGTCGGCGGAGCCGCGGCGCCGGCGCCTGTGCAGCCTTCTGCGCCCAGTCCCGCAGTTGTCGCTCCGGAGCCGCAAGCACCGGCAGCACGGGAGGCCGCGCCCGTCCAGCCGGCCCCGCAGGCCATCGAACCTGCGCGCGATACCGCGAACGAGGAGTCGGCCAGGAGCAGGGCCGATGGGTTGCGTCGGCCCGCACCGGCGCCGTCCGCCAAGCAGGCCGCGGCCACGCCGGAGATGGGCAGGAAGACGTTGGAGGCGCCGCCGCCCGTGGCTGCCGCGGCGCCTCCAGCACCAGCACCAGCAGCACCACCGCCGTCCGTTGCGGAGCAATCCGCGACCGAGCCCCGGGCGTTCCCGCGCGCGGAGGACCGCCGTTCAACCGAATCGGAAAGCGACCGCCCGAGCGGCGCCATTGGTGGCGCGCCCGCGATTGCATCCGCTCCACCCGCCGCGCCCATGGCCCTGCCAGGCCCGCCATCAGTTCAGCGCGAATCTGCGGACAGCAGCGCGCCGGCGTTGTCCGCACAACGCAATGCCAATACCGAGTCTTCCCCCGCCATGCGCCAGGCACCCGCTCCGCGCGCAGCAGCCGCCGCCAAGGGTGCAAGCCCGCAAGGCGATACGTCGCAGTTCTCGGCGCTGGACGGCTGGACGTCCTTCAACTACGTGCGCGCCGGGCAAGCCGTGCGCCATGCACGCGGCGACGTCGAAGGACTGGCGGCATCGGTGAATTCGGTGGCGCGTTCGGCCACGGTTCCTGGCGGCGACCTGGCGGCGCCGGTCGAGGCGCGCCTGGAGCTCTATCGCGGCACGGCCCTGCTTGCCGTGCTCGAGATCGCGGGCGACCAGGTGCGATGGACGCCGCAAACGGGCGGCCGTCCATCGGTCGGCACGCCGCCAGCATCGGCGCTCGCTGCGCTGCGGGCGCTGCTCGCGCGGCAATAGCAGGCAAGCTGGCGCTGCAGCGCCGTCAGGCGTTCTTGAAGTCGGGCTGGCGCTTGTTGAGGAAGGCGTCCATGCCTTCCTTCTGGTCGGCCGTGGCAAACAGCGCGTGGAACAGCCGGCGCTCGAACATCACGCCGTCGGAGAGGCCGCTTTCGAAGGCGCGGTTGACCGACTCCTTGGCCGCCATCACGGCGATCTGCGAGTAGCCGGCAATGATCAGCGCGGCGCCCAGCGCCTCGTCGGCCAGCTTTTCGTAAGGCACCACGCGGCTTACGAGGCCCGCGCGCTCGGCTTCGGCCGCGTCCATCATGCGGGCGGTGAGCGCCATGTCCATCGCCTTGCTCTTGCCCACCGCGCGCGGCAGGCGCTGCGTGCCGCCGGCGCCGGGGATCACGCCGATCTTGATTTCGGGCTGGCCGAACTTGGCGTTGTCGGCCGCGATGATGAAGTCGCACATCATCGCGAGCTCGCAGCCGCCGCCCAGTGCAAAGCCGCTCACGGCCGCGATCACCGGCTTGCGGATCGAGCGGATCGTTTCCCAGTTGCGCGTGATGTAGTCGCCCTTGTAGGTGTCGATGAAGCTGTACTTGGCCATGGCCGCGATGTCGGCGCCGGCCGCAAAGGCGCGTTCGCTGCCCGTCAGGATGATGCAGCCGATGGCATCGTCGGCATCGAAGGCCTTGAGCGCCTGGCCCAACTCGGTCATCAGCGCGTCGTTCAGCGCATTCAGCGCCTTGGGGCGGTTGAGGGTGATGATGCCGACCTTGCCTGCTTCGGTCCGCACTTCGATGTTTTCGTAGCTCATGGTGTCTCCGGGAGAAAGAAAATGCCTCGCTTCACTATACCCAGCATCAGGCGCAGGCGCCTTTGCGGCCACGCTGGGCAAGACTTACTTGAGAATTCGAGCGTCTGTAGTTCAGCGCCGCGCGGGCGCGAGCCAGGCCGCCACTTTTGCCGTGTCGTGCAGGAACAGCCGCCACGTGGTGGCACCTTCCGGCCGCACCAGCGGGAGCCTCAGCAGCTTGCGGTCGCGCGCTACCAGCGCGGTGAAGCGCGTGGCATCGCCCAGGTACAGCGCCAGGTCGTCGAGCTTGGTGATGCGCCAGGCTTGCGCGGGACGTTGCTGCCCTTTCTTGCCGGCGGCCGGCATCTCGATACCGATCCACTCGTCGTTGGCCGAGAAGCCAGCTTTCTCCGCCGTGCCGCCGCGCAGCACCACCTTGACCTGAACGCTGCCGTTGGCTTCGGCCACGCGCATGCCCAATGCCTGTGCCGGCTGCGAGGGGTCTTCGAGTGCGGCCACGCCGTGCGCGCGCAGCAAGTCCGAAAGCGGCAGCTCGTCGGTGGAATGCACCCATTGCGCAATTTCGGCTGCATAAGAGCGGCCGCCCACGGCTTCGAGCGCCGAGGCCATGTCGGCTTCGCTGATCGGGCCGCCGCCGCTTTGCATCCACAGGTGGCGCATCACGTCGTCGAGCGTGCCCCTGCCTTCGCGCCGCAGCGTCAGGTCGAAGCACAGTGCCACGAGCGCGCCCTTGGTGTAGTAGCTGACGGTGCTGTTGGGCGTCTGCTCGTCCTGCCGGTAATACTTGATCCAGGCGTCGAAGCTTGCGTCGGCCACCGGCTGAACCAGCCGGCCGGGGGTCTGCAGCACCTGGTTGATGGTCTTGTTGAGCAGGCGCAAGTAGCCTGCGTCGTCGATGCGGCCGGCGCGGCGCAGCAGCAGGTCGTCGTAGTAGCTGGTAAAGCCCTCGAAGAACCAGAGCAGTTGCGTGTAGTTTTCGCGGCCATAGTCGTAGTGCGCAAACTCAGCCGGGCGCATGCGCTTGACGTTCCAGGTGTGGAAGTACTCGTGGCTGATCAGCCCCATCAGCGTGGTGTAGCCCTCGGGCTGCTTCTTGGCGTTGCGCTGCGGCAGGTCGCGCCGGTTGCAGATCAGCGCCGTGGAGTGCCGGTGCTCGAGGCCGCCATAGCCGTCGTCCACCGCGTTGAGCATGAACACGTAGCGGTCGATGGGCAGCTTGGGCCCGCCGCGCTTGCCGGCCTTGTCGCCATGCCAGAAGCGGATCTCGGCTTCGCAGATGGCCTGCGTGTCGGCAATCAGCCGCTCGCCGTCGAACGAGGCTGCGGCACCCGCAATGACGAAGCGGTGCGGCACGCCGCAGGCCTCGAACTCCGCGCTCCAGAAGGCGCCCATCTCGACCGGGCTGTCGGCCAGCTCGTCGTAGCCGGCGGCCAGGTAGCTGCCGAAGCCGTGCTTGTCGGTTTTCGTCGGAACGAGCGCAGTGGCGCACGACCAGGGCGCATCGTCTGGTGGCAGCGCGGGCGCAACGATGTCCAGCGCATGCGGCGCATCGGTCTGGCCCTCTACCCGCAGGCACAGGCTCGTGCCATTGAAGAAGCCTCGCTCGGCGTCGAGCCAGGCGGTGCGCACCGAGTTGTCGTAGGCGCACACCTGGTAGTGCAGCACCAGCGGTTGCCCCGGCACGCAATCGATCTGCCAGCTGCACTTGTCGAGCTGCGTCAGCACGGGCTTGCGGCGCCCTTGAACGGCGCGCAGGCCCTGCAGGTTCTTGGCGAACTCGCGCACCAGGTAGCTGCCCGGAATCCACACGGGCAGCGTCACGCGCTGCTGCGCGGAGGGCGCGTCGATGGTCAGCGTCACGCTGAAGAGGTGCGCGTGCAAGTCCGCGCATTCGATGCGATAGCGCACCGCGGCGGCCGGCGCAGCCGCTCGCGCGCGCCGAGAAGCGGTCGTCGGCGCGGCCATCAGTTGGTGGACGCGGTGAGTTGCTTTTCGACCTGCTCTGCCGGAATGGCGCCCGGCGTGCGGGTGCCGTCGGTGAAGATCAGAGTGGGCGTGCCGGTGATGTTGTACTTGCGACCGAACTCCACGTTGCGCTGCAGCGCTGTCACGTCACAGCTGCTTGCGGCGGCGGTGGGCTTGACGTTGGCTTCCATCCAGTCGGCCCAGGCCTTGCCCTTGTCCTTGCTGCACCAGATGTCGCGCGACTTGGTGGCCGAATCCGGGCCGAGCACCGGGTAGAGGAACAGGTAGACGGTCACGTTGTCGACAGTCTTCATGTCTTTCTCGAAGCGCTTGCAGTAGCCGCAGTTCGGGTCCTCGAACACCGCGAGCTTGCGCTTGCCGGTGCCGCGCACGATCTTGATCGCGTCCTTCACGGGCAGCTTGTCGAACGAGACCTGGCTGAGCTTCTCGATGCGCTCCTCGGTCAGGTTTTTGCGCGCATTCACGTCGATGAGGTTGCCCTGCAGCAGGTAGTTGCCCTGCTCGTCGGTGTAGTAGATCTGAAAGCCGTTCACGCGCACTTCATAAAGGCCCGGCAGCGGCGACTTGGTGACTTCGTCGATGGCCGGAAACTGCGGAATGCGGGCCTGCAGGTTCTTGCGGATCTCGGCTTCGCCGGCAAGGGCTGTGACGGCCGCACCCAAGGTGCAGGCGGCGAGAAGAAGGTGGCGTGCGAGTTTCATTGAAAGTCCGGTCGATGGATTCATGCCCTCAAGCCCATCGCCTGGTTGGCGATCCAGTGCTTGAGGAGGCGCGTGCGGTCGAAGCCGCGCATGCCCCAGTTGCGCAGCGCGGGCAGGGGCCCCATGCTGTGCGAAAAAAGTTGCTGCAGGCCGTCGGTGGCAAGGCTCATCTGCAGCACGTCGGCGCGGCGGGCGCGCTCGTAGCGGCGCAGCAGGCGCGCATCGCCCACGCTGCGCCAGTACTCGCGCTGCTTGATCACCTCGGCCAGCATGGCCGCATCGGCCAGGCCCAGGTTCAGGCCCTGGCCCGCGAGCGGATGCACCGTGTGGGCGGCGTCACCAGCCAATGCCCACGACTGCGCGGGTTGCAAAGAAGAAGCGCCCTGCGCCGGGTTGGGCATGGCGCCGGTCCAGCGGTCGGCAATGGCGCGCGCGAGCGGCCAGGCGGCGCGTTCGCTCGTGAGTTGCAGCGCGCCCAGGGCGCCTTGGCTGGCCTCGCTCACGGCGGCGTTGAATTCTTCAGTGCTCTGCGCCAGCAGCGCAGGCGCGCGAAGCTGGTCGACCGACCACACCAGCGCGACCGAGCGGCCGTGCACCCCGCCCATCGGCAGCAGCGCCAGCACCTCGCCCTTGTCGTTGAACCACTGGCGTGCCACGCCGTCATGCGACTGCGCCGCTTCGAGCCGCGCGGCAATCGCATGCTGCGGATAGCGCGTCACCGCGTAGCTCACGCCGAGCGCCTCGCGCGTGGTGCTGGCCTTGCCCTCGCACACCACGGTGAGCGGGGCCGGCACAGGGTCGGCCACCACTTCAACCTGGGGCTGGAATCGGACCGCGTCCGCCAGCTGCTTTTCGAGCGCGGGAACATCGACGATCCAGGCCAGCGCCTCGACCTTCTGGCGCACGGCGTTGAACTGCACGCGGCCGCCCTCGTCGCCGTTCACGAGCATTTCGCGCACCGGCGTGGCATGCGCCGCATCCGGCCAGGCGCGCAGCGATTCGAGCAGCTTCTTCGAGGCAGTGTTGAGCGCGTAGGCGCGGATGTCGTCCTTGCCCGCCGTGGCGGGCGGCGCCACCAGCGCAACGCGCACGCGCTCGCGCGCAAGCAGCAGGGCCAACGTCCGGCCGACGATGCCGGCACCGCGTATGCAAACTTCAGGGGGGAGGGCCATCGGCTCATTGTAAGAACTATGCCCAGGCCCGGGGCTCGCCCCGGAATGGCCGATGCGGGAGAATCTCGGCCGAATTCCAAGGAACCCCACGTGCCACAGCCCGCTTTCGATCTTCAGGCCACCATTGCGCGTCTCTTCGTCTATCCCGTCAAATCATGCGCCGGAGTCGAGCTCCCCGAGGCGCTGCTGACCGAAACCGGGCTCGAATTCGACCGCGCCTGGATGGTGGTCGATGCACAGGGCGAGTTCGTCACCCAGCGCCAGCTGCCGCGCATGGCGCTGATCAAGCCGCAAATGAAGCAGATGGAAGTGGTGCTGCGGGCGCCCGGCATGCTGGCCCTGCACCTCGCGTTCGACAAGGTCGAAAAGCCGGTGCGCGCGAAAGTCTGGAAAGACGAAGTAGCCGCCTACGACATGGGCGATATCGCGGCGCAGTGGTTCAGCGACTTTCTCTCCGAGCCGGGCAAGCCGCAGACGCTGCGCCTGGTGCGCTTCGATCCTGAGCACAAGCGGCTGTCAAGCCTGGATTGGACGGGGGGCGTCGAGGCAACGAACCAGTTTGCCGACGGCTACCCGCTGCTGGTGGCCAGCGAGGGTTCGCTGGCCGAACTCAACGAGCGGCTGGCCGCCGCGGGGCACGATGCGGTCGGCATCGAACGCTTTCGGCCCAACATCGTGCTGGCGGGCATCGAGTCGCACGATGAAGACCGCGTCGACGCGCTGCACATCGAAACAGCCGAAGGCGACGCCGAGCTCAAGCCGGTAAAGCCCTGCACGCGTTGTCCGATTCCGGACATCGACCCGGCCACCGGCGTCAGCAGCCCCGAGGTTGGCGACATGCTGCGCACCTACCGCGCCGATGCGCGCGTCGACGGGCGGATCACCTTCGGCATGAACTGCATCGTGCTGCAGGGCATGGAGCACATGCTCAAAATCGGGCAGGCCGTGGGCGCGAACTACCGGTTCGAATGAAGGGCAGCCGGAAAGGCAGCCGCACGCTGCGCGGGCTGGCGGTGCTTTTGGCGCTCGTCGCGCTTGCGTCGGTGCTGCTTTTTGTCGGCAATCAGTCGCGATGGCTCCAGCCGCCTGCAGCGCGGCCCTTTTTGCTCTCCCACCGCGGCGTGCATCAGACTTTCGATGTGCGCGGTTTGCGCAGCGATACCTGCACCGCCGGCCAGATTCACGCGCCAACGCATGCGTTGATCGAAAACACGCTGCCGTCGATGCGGGCAGCCTTCGACGCCGGCGCGGACATGGTGGAGTTCGATGTCCATCCCACCAAAGACGGCGCGTTTGCGGTGTTCCACGACTGGACGCTTGAATGCCGAACCGAGGGGCGAGGCGTCGTGCGCGATTACGCGCTGGCGCAACTGCAGGTGCTGGACGTGGGCTACGGCTATACCTACGACGGGGGCAAGACCTATCCGTTGCGAGGTAAGGGCATCGGATTGATGCCGAGTCTGTCGCAGGTACTGGGCGAGTTCCCGACGAGGCGCTTTCTGATTCACATGAAGAGCCGCGACGCGGAAGAAGGCCGGCTGCTTGCAGGCCGCCTCGCCGCTCTGGATGCCGTGCAGAGAAGCCGACTCGTGGTGTACGGCAGCGACGAGCCGGTCAGCGCGCTCAAGCAGGCGTTGCCGGACATTCGAATCGCGCCGCGCAGTGCGCTGGTGCAGTGCCTGCTGCGCTACGCGGCGCTTGGCTGGTCGAGCTACATGCCCGAAGCATGCCGGAGCGGCTTGATGCTGGTGCCGGTCAATGTGGCGCCATGGCTCTGGGGCTGGCCGCATCGGCTGCAGCGCCGGCTGGAGACAGCCGACACTCGGCTGGTGGTGGTCGGGCCCTATGCGGGCGGCGACTTCAGTAGTGGCATCGACAACACCGAGACGCTTGCGGAGCTGCCCCTCGACTATCGCGGCGGGCTGTGGACCAATCGCATCGAGCGCATCGGTCCGGCAGTGCGCTCCCGCATGCCGGATTGAAGCCGGAGGCGCCTCAGAAGCTCACGCCGGCAATCAGCATGATGTTGGCGTAGGGCGTGCACTCGCCCGTGCGCACGATGGCACGCGCCTTCGCGCTGCGGCGCTTGAACTCTTCATGCGACACGGTTTGCGGCGAAATGCCGAGCGATTGCGGATACCAGGCGGGCAGGGCGTTGGCGCCGTTCAGGGCCTCATCCGCCACCACGATGCTCTCGACCTGCATCTCCGAAAGAACGGCTTGAAGCACCTCGGTGAGCAGCGGCACGCCGCGTGTCACCGCAAGGTCGATGCGCCGCGGTCCGTCCGGAATCGGCAGGCCCGCATCGCCGATCACCAGCATGTCGCCGTGGCCCATCGAGGCGATGACCTGGGAAAGTTCGGAGTTGAGCAGGGCGGTACGTTTCACAGCGCGGTCCAGTCAGGGGGCATGGGGCTTTGCAGCACGGCGTCGCGCTGCGGAATGGAAGGTTGGGCGCCGGGCTGCTGAATGCACAGCGCGGCCGCGCGAATGCCCAGGCGAACGGCTTCGTCGAACGACTGGCCTTCGCCCAATGCGACCGCCAGCGCACCGAGGAAGGTGTCGCCGGCCGCGGTGGTGTCGACCGCCTGCACTTTGGGTGCGGGATGGTGGCGCGCGCCGTCGGCATCGACAGCCACCGCGCCGCGCGCGCCGAGCGTGACGACCACGCGCTGAATGCCCTTGGCACGCAAGGCTTGGCCGGCCAGCGCGGCTTCCTGCGAGCTATCGGCGACCTGTCCGCACAGCGCCTCCGCTTCGATTTCATTGACGACCAGCGTGTCGATGCGCGGCCACAGCGGCTCGGCGATGGGCTGCACCGGCGACGGGTTGAGCAGCACCTTGCAGCCTGCCTCGTGTGCCACCGTGATGGCGCGGGCAACCTCGTGCATCGGTGTCTCGAACTGCGCCACCAGAAAGGCCGCGCCTTGCAGCTGTTGCCGCAGCGCCGCCTCGTCGATCTCTACCTTCGCGTTGGCGCCGGGGATCATCACGATGCGGTTCTGGCCGCTGTCCTCCACCAGGATCAGCGCCGTGCCGGTGGGCTCGCTGCCGTCCGTGCGCAGCGCGGCGGTGTCGATGCCGTCTTGCGTGAGCGCTGAGCGCAGCGCCTGGCCGTGCGCGTCGCTGCCGACGCAGCCGATCATGCTGACCCTGCCGCCTTCGCGCGCGCAGCTCACGGCCTGGTTGGCGCCCTTGCCGCCGGGAATGTGGGCGATCGAGCGGCCCAGCAGGGTTTCACCGGCGGAAGGCGCCTGCGGCACGCGCAGCACGATGTCCATGTTCAGGCTGCCGAGCACCACGATGCGGGGCTGCTGCTGCGCAGCGCTGGGAAAAGAAGGCTGGGAACTCACGGGGCGCGGGACTTTCGGTTTTCCGTTGGAGAAGAAACAGGCGCGGCGGCAGGAGCGGGCACGGCCGCCTCGCGGAAGCTCGCATGCCGCGCTGTCGAGGCGCGCACGCGAAGCTCGGGCTGCAGCACCACCTTGCGCGCATCGCGCCGCTTGCCGCCCACGCGCTCCAGCAGCATGTCGACCGCCAGTGCGCCGATGCGCTCCTTGGGTTGCGCCACGGTAGTGAGCGGGGGGCTGGTGTAGGCCGAGAGTTCGATGTCGTCGAAGCCGACGATCGACAGGTCGTCGGGCACATGCACGCCGCTTTCATGCGCCGCGCGCAGGGCGCCGATGGCCATCAGATCGTTGCAGACGAACACGGCCGAAGGCGCCTGCTCGGTACGCAGGATGGCGTGCATCGCCTCGTAGCCGCCCTGGCTCGTGAAGCCGCCGCGCCACAGCAGCGCATCGGCATTCGGCGTGGCGCCGGCTTCGGCCAGCGCCATGCGCCAGCCTTCGATGCGCTGCTCGCTCGGCATCACGCCCACCGGCCCGCCAATGCAGGCAATGCGCTTGTGGCCGAGCGACAGCAGGTGCCGCACCGCGAGCAGGCCGCCCTGCATGTGGGCGGTTTCCACCAGGTCGCAGGCCGGGTCCGCAATCTCGCGGTCGACCAGCACCGTGGGAATGCGCAGGCCGTGCAGTTGCGTGACCAGCGAGTCGTCGTCGCCCGCGCCCGTGGACACCACGATCAGCCCGTCGATGCGGCGTTCGGCCAGCACCTGCAGGTACACGCTCTGGCGCCGGGGCTCGTCGTCGGTGTTGCACAGCACCAGCGTGTAACCGGCGCCAAAGCAGCGGTCTTCCACGATGCGCACGATCTCGGCAAAGTACGGGTTCGAACTGTTTGGAATCAGCATGCCCAGCGTCGACGTGGTGTTGCTCTTCAGGCTGCGCGCCATCGCATTCGGCACATAGCCCAATTCGCGGATGGCCTGCTCCACCCGTTCGCGACCCTTGGCGCTCACGTGGCGCGTGTCGTTGACCACATGCGAGACGGTGGTAACCGAAACCCCCGCGCGCAGCGCGACGTCCTTGATGGTGGCCATGGCGTGTTCCCTTTTTCATGAAGGCGTCAGGCCAGGCGGCGATCGGCCCGGCGCTGGCGCAAGGTGTCGATGATCACCGCAACCACGATCACCGCGCCGGTGATGATGCGCTTGCTCGGCTCGCTCGCGCCCACCTGGGCGAGCCCGGCTTCGAGCACCGCGATGATGAGCACGCCGAAGAAGGTGTTGACCACCGAGCCGCGTCCGCCCATGAGGCTGGTGCCGCCGATCACCACGGCCGCGATCACCTGCAGCTCGATGCCGACGCCTGCATTCGGGTCCGCCGCCTCGAGCCGTGCCGACTGCATCAGCCCCGCAAGCCCGGCCAAGAGGCCGGTGGCGGCAAACACGATGATGCGGATCGGCCGCGGGTCGATGCCCGCAAGCCGCATGGCTTCTTCATTGGTGCCGATGCCCACCACGTGCCGGCCGAAGACCGTGCGCGTGAGTACCAGTTGGCCCACCACCACCAGCACCACCGCCAGCACGAAAGCCGCCGAAATGCCGCCGACCCAGGGCGCTGCAAGGCCGGAGATCGCATCGCCCACATATTGCGTGCGCGAATCGGTGACCAGATACGCACCGCCGCGCACTGCTTCGAGCATGCCCAGCGAGACGATGAAGCTCGGAAGGCGCCATGCCACCGACACCGCGCCCGTGACCGTGCCGCACACCAGCCCGGTCGCAAGGCCCAGCGCGGCAGCCACCGGCACCGAGAGCTGCCATTGCAAGATGGCTGCGGCCGTGACCGCGGCGCTGAGGGCGAGCACCGAGCCCACCGAAAGATCGATGCCCGCGATGATCAGCACGAAGGTCATGCCGATGGCCATCACCGCCAGAGCGGGAATTTCGTTGGCAATGGAGATGAAGGTTTCGCGGGTAAAGAAGTACTCGCTCAGCGAACCGAAAAGCACGACCATGCCCACGAGCACGACCGTGAGGCCAAGGTAGGTGCCCAACTGGCCCTTGAGAGCGGAGGGCTGGGCGGAGGTAGCGGCGGCTGCGTTCATGGTGTCTCGGCGGAGGCCGGTTGGGCCTTGTTCGAATCGGAAATGGCGGAGCCCGCCATCGGGGGCGTCGGCGGCATTGGCGCAGGGGCGCGTCCCGCCGCGTCGCTGAAAGCGGCGGCGAGCAGCGATTGTTCGCTCCACTGGCCGCGCTCGAACACTGCCACCAGCCGGCCGGCGCTCATCACGCCGATGCGGTCGCACATGGCCATCAGCTCGCGCAGGTCGCTAGACACCATCAAGAGCGCCTTGCCGGCCTCGGTCATGCGGTCGAGTTCGGCATACAGGTCGGCACGCGCACCCACGTCCACGCCGCGCGTGGGCTCGTCGAGCAATAGCACCTTGCATTCGCGGTGCAGCCAGCGTGCGAACACCACCTTCTGCTGGTTGCCGCCGCTCAGCGTGGCAACGGGCTGCTCGATGCTGCGCGAACGAATGCGCAGCAGCTCGACCAGCCGCTTGGCAATGCCGCGCTCCTTGGCGCGTTGCAGCCAGCCGGCGTGCGAGATGGCGCCCAGGTCGCTCAACGTGGCATTGACGCGAATCGGCTGCGTGAGCAGCAAGCCTTGCGACTTACGGTCTTCAGTCACCAGGCCGATGCCCGCGCGAATGGCCTGCATCGGCGACCGCCAGCCCTTGGGCGCGCGCTGCACCGGCTGCGTGCTGGCGATGCCGTCGTATAGAAGAATTTCACCGCTGTCGGCGCGGTCCGCACCGAACAGCAGCCGCACGAGTTCGGTCCGGCCCGAACCGACCAGGCCCGCCAGGCCCATGACTTCGCCCGCGTGCAGGTCGATGTCCACGCCCTTCACGACCTCGGCGCGGCCGATGCCGCGCGCGCTCAGCAGTACTGGGCCGGCCACTCGGCGGTCACGCCCTTCGTGTTCGTGCACCGCGCGTCCCACCATGCGCTGGACCAGTTCGGATTCGCGCACGCCGGCCATGGCGCGCACATCGACCAGCCGGCCGTCGCGCAGCACCGCCACGCGGTCGGCAATGCGCTGCAATTCCTCGAGCCGGTGCGACACATAGACGATGGCCACGCCGCGCGCCTTGAGCAGTTCGATCTGCTCGAATAGGTGCGAGGTTTCGCGCGGCGTGAGCATGGCGGTGGGCTCGTCGAGCACCAGCACGCGCGTGTCGTCCTGCAGGTTGCGCGCAATCTCGACCATCTGCTGCTGGCCAATGCCGAGCCGCGCCACGGGCGTGGCCGGGTCGATGTTCTGCATGCCGATTTTTGCGAGCTGCTGCGCGGCCAGGTCGTGCAGTTTGCCGCGGCGAATCCAGCCGGTCTGGTTGGGCAGCCGGTCGAGCAGCAGGTTCTCGGCCACCGACAGCGTGTTGACCAGCCCCAGCTCCTGCATGACCATGCGCACGCCCAGCCGCTCGGCGTCGCGGCGCGATGCGGGCTGGAACGGCGTGCCGCCCAGCAGCATCTGGCCGCGCGTCGGCTGCACCAGGCCGCAGACGATCTTCGAGAGGGTGCTCTTGCCCGCGCCGTTCTCGCCCGTGAGCGCAAGCACTTCGCCGGCATTCAGTACCAGCGAAACGTCGTCGAGCACCGGCGCCGCATAGTCCTTGCCGAGTGCGCTCAGCGAGAGCACGGGCGTGGCAAGACCTGTATTCATGGCGACGGCGGATGCGTTCAACGGCGACTCTTTCTCTTGTTGCTTACTTGGACGACGTCTTGGTGACCAGCACCACGTCAGTCTTCACTTCGGCCGGCATGCTCGACTGCGGCTTTTTCTCGGCCAGCGCCTTGAGCGCGGTCTCGATGCCGAACACCGCCTGCTTGGCGGCGAACTGGTCCGCGGTGGCAAGCATGCGGCCGTCCTTCAGCATCGGCTTGATGGCGCCGATGTTGTCGTAGCCCACCACCAGCACCTTGCCGGTCTTGCCGGCGGCCTTGACGGCAGCCACGGCGCCCAGCGCCATGCTGTCGTTGCCCGCCAGCAGCGCCTTCAGGTCGGGGTGCTCGCGCATCATGCCGGCGGCCACCGTGTTGCCCTTGTCGATTTCCCACTGGCCCGACTGCACGCCCACCACCGTCACGCCGGCGGCCTTCATCGCGTCCTGGTAGCCGAGGGTGCGCTGCTGCGCATTGAAGGTGGTCGAAACGCCTTCGATGATGCCGACCTTGTCGCCGGCTTTCAGGCTCTTGGCCAGCTCGTCGCCGACCAGCTTGGCGCCGGCGCGGTTGTCAGGGCCGACGAAAGGCACCTGGATGCCCTTTTCCTTCAGCGCGGCGGCGTCGAACTGGTTGTCGATGTTGACGACCAGGATGCCCCGGTCGATGGCCGCCTTGACCACCGGCACCAGCGCCTTCGAATCGGCCGGCGCAATGACCAGCGCATTGATCTTCTGCGCCATCATCTGCTCGACCATCTTGATCTGGGCAGCCGTGTCGGTCTCGTCCTTGATGCCGTTGGCCACCAGCGTGTATTGCGAGGCATTGGCTTTCTGGTGCGCCTTGGCGCCGTCTTCCATGGTGCGGAAGAATTCGTTGGCCAGCGACTTCATGACCAGCGCCACCTTGGGCTTCTCTTGGGCGAGGGCGGGCGTGGCGGCGAAGGCGCCCAGCAACGTCAGAGCGGCTGCGCTTTGCAGCGTACGGCGGGTGAACTTCATGGTGATGTGTCTCCTGAGGTGGTTGAGCGGGGGCGCCGGTCTCTGCCGGGGGCTCCGATATTAACTAACGAAAACGTTTGCGCAAACGTTTGCTACTTGGGTTTAACCCTGAGCAATTTGAGCTGTCTCGCACACCCCGCAAACGGTGGCTGAGCCGGCTCGCCTAAAATCCTGGGTTACCCAGAGGACCCCCCATGAGTTTGCAATGCGGCATCGTCGGCCTGCCCAACGTCGGTAAATCCACCCTTTTCAATGCGTTGACCAAGGCCGGTATCGCAGCGGAAAACTATCCGTTCTGCACCATCGAGCCCAACGTGGGCGTGGTGGAAGTGCCCGATCCGCGGCTCGCGCAGCTCAGCGAGATCGTCAAGCCCGAGCGCGTGGTGCCCGCCATCGTCGAGTTCGTCGACATCGCCGGCCTGGTGGCCGGCGCCAGCACGGGCGAGGGCCTGGGCAACAAGTTTCTTGCGCACATCCGCGAAACCGACGCCACGGTGAACGTGGTGCGCTGCTTCGACGACGAGAACGTGATCCACGTGGCCGGCAAGGTCGACCCGATCTCCGACATCGAAGTGATCCAGACCGAGCTCTGCCTGGCCGACCTGGCCACGGTAGAGAAGGCGCTACACCGCCACACCAAGGTGGCCCGCTCAGGCGACAAGGACGCGCAGAAGCTCGTCGGCCTGCTCGAGCGCTGCCAGGCCGCGCTGAACGAGAACACGCCGGTGCGCGCGCTCGAGTTCACCAAGGAAGAGCAGCCGCTGGTCAAGAGCTTCACGCTCATCACCGCCAAGCCCGCGATGTTCGTCGGCAACGTGGCCGAAGACGGCTTCGAGAACAACCCGTACCTCGACCGCCTGCGCGAGTACGCGGCCAAGCAGGGCGCTCCCGTGGTCGCCATCTGCGCCAAGATCGAAGCCGACCTGGCCGAGATGGACGACGAAGACAAGAAGATGTTCCTTGCCGAAATCGGCCAGGAAGAGCCGGGCCTCAACCGCCTGATTCGCGCGGCCTTCAAGCTGCTGGGCCTGCAGACCTACTTCACCGCCGGCGTGAAGGAAGTGCGCGCCTGGACCATCCACATCGGCGACACCGGTCCGCAGGCAGCGGGCGTGATTCACGGCGACTTCGAAAAGGGCTACATCCGTGCCCAGACCATCGCGTTCGAGGACTACATCGCCTACAAGGGCGAACAGGGCGCGAAGGACGCGGGCAAGATGCGTTCGGAAGGCAAGGAATACGTCGTGAAAGACGGCGACGTGATGAACTTCCTCTTCAGCTCGTGAAGCTCGCCACGTGCTCACCGTCCATCACCTGAACAACTCGCGCTCGCAGCGCGTGCTGTGGCTTCTCGAAGAACTCGGGCTGCCTTACGAGATCGTTCACTACCAGCGCGATCCGAAGACCATGTTGGCGCCCGCTTCGCTGCGGGCCGTTCATCCGCTGGGCAAGTCGCCGGTGGTCACGACGGACGACGGGCTCACGCTCGCGGAATCGGGCGCGATCATCGAGACGGTGATCGAGCGCTACGGCAACGGCCAACTGGCGCCGGCGCCGGGCACGGCAGAGGCGCTGCGCTACCGCTACTGGCTGCACTTTGCAGAAGGCACGGCCATGTCGCCGCTGCTGCTGAAGCTGGTGTTCGACAAGATCGAGCGCAGCAAGATGCCTTTCTTCGTGAAGCCGGTCGCGAAGATGATTTCGGGCAAGGCCAAGGCGGCCATCGTCGTGCCCAACATCGAGAGCCACCTGAACTTCATGGAAGCCGAGCTCGGCAAGAGCGAATGGTTTGCGGGCAATGAGTTCACGGGCGCCGACATCCAGATGAGCTTTCCCGTCGAAGCCTCGCAGGCGCGCGGCGGCCTGAATGCAACGCGCCCCCGCCTCATGGCCTATCTGGAGCGCATCTACGCGCGCCCGGCCTACCGGCGTGCGCTGGAACGCGGCGGCCCCTACGATCTGTTGAGCTGAAGCGCGTGCGCCGGGGCTACCCCGGAAAGATGTAGAGCAGCGCCACCGTCATGCACACGTAGCGCAAGAATTTGCCGATCACCATGTATCCAAGGCATGGCCAGAACGGCAGCTTGAGCCAACCCGCCACCGCGCAGAGCGGATCGCCGACGATCGGCAGCCAGCTCAAGAGGCAGGCCTTGGGGCCGAGCCGCTCCAGCCAACTCAATACGCGCACATGATGTTTCGAGTGCGAGTATTTGTCTGCGACCTTGTGCGCGCCGTAGCCGATCCACCAGTCGACCGCACCGCCCAGCGTGTTGCCCGCCGTCGCCACCAGAACCGCCGGCCAGAACAGTTCGGGGTTGAGCTTGAGCAAGCCGAAAAGAATGGGCTCGGAACCCACCGGCAGCAGCGTGGCCGAGACGAAGGCCGCGATGAACAGCGTAGAGAGTCCGTATTGCGGAAGCGCGAGTAGCGCCAGAAGAGCGTCGAGCCAGGCTTGCATAAGGTGAAATGAGTCGACGCAGTATAGGTAGCCCGCTTGCCTGTACGGGTCGGAGAAAGCGCCGAAGCCGCCCGGTTTTATGCCCCTACCCCAGGCGCAAATCGTTTCAGTCGCCGAAATCGCGCGTGGCTACAATCGTGCCTCATTTTTCAGCAGCCGAACTCGCGACGCTCTCTCCTCCATGACCTTGCAGATCGGCACCCACACGCTGGAAAACCGCCTGTTCGCCGCGCCGATGGCCGGCGTGACGGACCGGCCTTTTCGCATGCTGTGCCGCCAGCTTGGCGCGGGCTATGCGGTCAGCGAGATGGTGACCTCGCGCAAAGACCTGTGGAACACGCTCAAGACATCGCGCCGCGCCAACCATGACGGCGAGCCCGGCCCCATTGCGGTTCAGATTGCCGGCACCGACGCGGCCATGATGGCCGAGGCCACGGTCTACAACATCGAGCGTGGCGCGCAGATCATCGACATCAACATGGGCTGCCCGGCCAAGAAGGTCTGCAACAAGTGGGCCGGCTCGGCGTTGATGCGCGACGAGCCGCTGGCGCGCGAGATCGTGCAGGCGGTGGTGAATGCGGCGCAACCTTTCAACGTGCCGGTCACGCTCAAGATGCGCACCGGCTGGAGCCAGGAGCACCGCAATGCGGTGAGGCTCGCGCGCGATTTTGAATCGGCCGGCGTGCAGATGCTCACCGTGCATGGCCGTACCCGCGAGCAGGGCTACAAGGGCAGCGCCGAGTACGACACCATTGCCGCGGTGAAGGCCGCGGTGCGCATTCCCGTGGTGGCCAACGGCGACATCAATTCACCGGAGAAGGCGCGCGACGTGCTCGCGGCCACCGGTGCCGATGCGGTGATGATCGGCCGTGCAGCGCAAGGCCGGCCGTGGATCTTTCGTGAGATTTCTCACTTTCTTGCAACGGGTACGCATCTTGCGCCCCCGCTCGTCATAGAGGTTCGCCGCTTGCTGCTCGATCATCTGGTGGAGCACTATGCGCTCTACGGCGAGTTCAGCGGCGTGCGCACTGCGCGCAAGCACATCGGCTGGTATGTGCGTACGCTTGCGGACGGCGAAGCCTTCCGCGCGCAGATGAACACCATCGAAGATTCCGCCGCGCAGCTGCGTGCGGTCGGCGATTATTTCGACGGGTTGGCGGACCGCATGGACCGCATGCCCGTGCACCAGGCGGCCGAAGAGCTGTCCGGTGAAGAGGAGGCGGCTTGCGCCGCTGATTGAGAGAGAAGAAGAGAAGAAAAGCATGAGCAAGAAACACATCGAGGACTGCGTTCGCACCAGTCTGGACAGCTACTTTCGCGATTTGCGCGGCACCGAACCCGACGGCATGTACGAGATGCTCGTGCGCGTGGTCGAGAAACCCTTGCTCGATGTCGTGATGACGCGCGCCGAGGGAAACCAGTCGAAGGCTGCGCAATGGTTGGGCCTGAATCGCAACACGCTTCGCAAGAAGCTGGTTGAACACAAACTTTTGAAATAACTACACGGCATATTCCATGGCCCAGACCGCACTCATCTCCGTCTCCGACAAAACCGGCATCCTCGAATTCGCGCAAGCGCTGCACGGACTCGGCATCAAGCTCTTGTCCACCGGCGGCACCGCCAAGCTGCTGGCCGACGCCGGCCTGCCCGTGACCGAAGTGGCCGACCACACCGGTTTTCCTGAAATGCTCGATGGCCGCGTGAAGACGCTGCACCCCAAGATTCACGGCGGCCTGCTGGCGCGCCGCGACCTGCCCGCGCACGTGGCGGCCATCCAGGAACACGGCATCGACACCATCGACCTGCTGGTGGTCAATCTCTATCCGTTCGAAGCCACAGTGGCCAAGGCCGGCTGCACGCTCGAAGACGCCATCGAGAACATCGACATCGGCGGACCGGCCATGGTGCGCAGCGCGGCCAAGAACTGGAAAGACGTGGGCGTGCTGACCGACGCCTCGCAATACCCCGTGGCGCTGGCCGAGCTCCAGGCCGGCGGCAAGCTCAGCGACAAGACCAAGTTCGCGTTCTCGGTGGCCGCGTTCAACCGCATCGCCGACTACGACGGCGCCATCAGCGACTATCTTTCGGCCATCGACTTCGAGGCCAGCATCGGCCAGCCTTCGCCCACGCGCTCGCTGTTCCCTGCGCAAAGCAACGGCCGCTTCGTGAAGGTGCAGGACCTGCGCTACGGCGAGAACCCGCATCAGCAGGCCGCGTTCTATCGCGACCTGTATCCGGCGCCGGGCTCGCTCGTGTCGGCGAAGCAATTGCAGGGCAAGGAGCTCAGCTACAACAACATCGCCGATGCGGACGCCGCATGGGAATGCGTGAAGAGCTTCGACGTGCCCGCGTGCGTGATCGTGAAGCACGCCAACCCGTGCGGCGTGGCCGTGGGCGCGGACGCGCTCGAGGCCTACGGCAAGGCGTTCAAGACCGATCCGACCTCGGCCTTCGGCGGCATCATCGCCTTCAACCGCCCGGTGGACCTTGCCACTGCGCAGGCCGTTAACAAGCAGTTCGTCGAAGTGCTGATGGCACCGGGCTACACGCCCGAGGCGCTCGAGGTGTTCCAGGCAACCAAGGCCAAGCTCAACGTGCGCGTGCTCGAAATCGCCCTGCCCAAGGGTGGCGCCACCGACTGGGACAACGGCCGCAACGCGATGGACGTGAAGCGCGTCGGCTCGGGCCTCTTGATCCAGACCGCCGACAACCACGAGCTCGCGGCCAGCGACCTCAAGGTGGTCACGAAGAAGCAACCCACGCCCGAGCAGCTGCAAGACCTGCTGTTTGCATGGAAGGTTGCCAAGTATGTGAAGAGCAACGCCATCGTGTTTTGCGCCGGCGGCATGACCATGGGCGTGGGCGCGGGCCAGATGAGCCGCCTCGATTCGGCGCGCATCGCGAGCATCAAGGCCGAGCATGCGGGCCTGTCGCTCAAGGACACGGCGGTGGCGAGCGATGCCTTCTTCCCGTTCCGCGACGGCCTCGACGTGGTGGTCGACGCCGGTGCGAGCTGCGTCATTCAGCCGGGCGGTTCGATGCGCGACCAGGAAGTGATCGACGCGGCCGACGAGCGCGGCGTGGTCATGGTGCTTTCGGGCGTGCGCCACTTCCGTCACTGAGCATCAACCGCCCTTCGGGCAAGGCCGGGCTGTACCGCCAGCGTTTTGCTGGCGTGCGCAGCCCGGCTTTTTCTTGGCCGGAGGTTCGGCCTTAACGGGGCCCGGAGGCCTTGAAGATCTGCCTTGCGGCCTCGATCGTGGCGGCGATGTCGTCGTCGCTGTGCGCGGCGCTCACAAAGCCCGCTTCGTAAAGAGCCGGTGCGATGTACACGCCGCGGTCGAGCAGGCCATGGAACAGCGCATTGAACTTTGCGTTGTCGGTGGTCATTACGGTGGCGTAGTTCTGCGGCAGCTCGTTCATGAGGAAGAAGCCGAACATGCCGCCTTCGCTGTCGGCGTTGAAGGGCTGGCCTTCGGCCGCGGCGGCAGCCTTGAGGCCCTCGACCAGCGATTGCGTTTTCTTCGACAGCGCTTCATAGAAGCCCGGCCTCGCGATTTCCTTCAGCGTTGCCAATCCGCAGGCCGTGGCAACGGGATTGCCCGAGAGCGTGCCGGCCTGGTAGACCGGGCCTAGCGGCGCAAGCTGCTCCATGATGGCGCGCGGGCCGCCGAAGGCCGCCAGCGGCATGCCGCCGCCGATGACCTTGCCGAGCACCGTGAGGTCGGGCGTGATGCCCAGCACGCCTTGCGCGCCGTGCAGGCCCACGCGAAAGCCGGTCATCACTTCGTCGAACACCAGCAGCGCGCCGTGCTGCGTGCACAGGTCGCGGCAGCGCTTGGCAAATTCGGCCGTGGCGCGTACGAAGTTCATGTTGCCGGCAATCGCCTCGATCATCAGGCAGGCGATGTCGTTGCCATGCAGCGCAAAGGCTTCTTCGAGTTGCGTGATGTTGTTGTACTCGAGCACCAGCGTGTGCTGCGTGACCTCGGGCGGCACGCCGGCCGAGGTCGGGTGGCCGAAGGTGGCCAGGCCCGAACCGGCCTTGACCAGCAGCGCGTCGGCATGGCCGTGGTAGCAGCCTTCGAACTTGATGATGTGCTTGCGGCCGGTGGCGCCGCGCGCGAGGCGCAGCGCGCTCATGGCGGCTTCGGTGCCCGAGCTCACCAGCCGCACCATCTCCATCGACGGCACCAGCGCGAGGATGGCTTCGGCCAGTTCGATCTCGCGCTCGGTCGGCGCGCCGTACGAAAAGCCTTCCAGTACGGCCTTCTGCACCGCCTCGACGACGGCCGGATGGCCGTGGCCCAGGATCATCGGCCCCCACGATCCGATGTAGTCGATGTAGCGCTTGTCGTTGGCGTCCCAGAAGTAGGCGCCTTCGGCACGGCGGATGAAGCGCGGCGTGCCGCCCACGGCCTTGAAGGCGCGCACGGGCGAATTGACGCCGCCGGGAATGACGGCGCGGGCGCGGTCGAAAAGAATGTCGTTTTGGTCAGCGTTTGGCATCAATGTCTGGTGTCGTGAGGGGGCAGGGCAAAGTCTGGGGATGCGTCGGGGTCTTCACCGTCGTCTTCGTCGTCTTCGGGCTCGGCCCAGAACAGGCGGTCGGGCAGCACGTGGCCCATGCCGGGCCTGAAGCCCGCGTCGAGGCAGCGGTCCATGTAGGCCAGGGCTTCGCTGGTGGCAGCCACCAGGTCGGTGCCGCTTGCGAGCAGGGCGGCCAGCGCGGCCGACAGGGTGTCGCCCGCGCCGGCAAAAACGGCTTCGAGCCGCTCGTACTTTTCGCTGGCGAGCACTGACTGCGGGGAGGCCAGCACGTTGTCGATGAACTGGTCGGGCAGCACCATGCCGGTTACCAGGGTGTAGGGCACGCCGAACTCCCCCGCAGCCTTGGCGATGTCGCGCGCGCCGGGCGGACGGTCGCCGCTCCAGTCGGGAAGCAGCCACCGCCACAGCGTACTGTGGTTTCCAACCAACACTGTGGCCTGCGGCAAAAGTAACTCCCGAAATGCGTCCAGATAGGGCTCGATCAGGTTCTCGTCCCACCACGACAGGTTGGGCATATAGGCCACCAGCGGCACTTCGGGGTAGTCGGAGGCGGTCTCGGCGATGGTGCTCAGGGTGTCGGGGCTGCCCACGAAGCCGACCTTGATGAGCTGGACTTCCACGTCCTCGAGGATGGCGCGCGCCTGCTCGGCCACGGCCTCCTCGTCGAAGGCGAAATGGTCGAATATCTCCGCCGTGTCACGGGCGTACGCCCCTGTCACTACGGGAAGCATGTGGGCGCCCACCGACGCCATGGCCAGGGCGTCGGCGCCCAAGCCGCCGGCACCGCTCGGGTCGCTGGCGTTGAAGACCAGCACGCAGGGCGGATTCAGGTCGCGCTCGGCCACCTCTTCGGCGTCCGCCGAGGGGTCGTTAAGATCGCCCGGGTTGCGGGCGTTGTCTGCTGGATGTAAGTAAATGGTCATACGCCGGGCAAAATCCCCTGGATGGTGGCATAGGCGCGACGTTTACCGTCCGCCAGTGAGATACGCATAGATACACTCGTTGCATTTAATGAACAAGGACTTTAAGCTCCGATGAATACGAAAACTTGGATGTGCCTGATTTGTGGGTGGATCTATGACGAAGCGGTTGGTGTGCCGGAGGACGGCATCGCGGCAGGCACGGCCTGGGCTGATGTTCCGATGAACTGGACCTGTCCTGAGTGCGGTGCGCGCAAGGAAGACTTCGAAATGGTTGAAATCTGAAGAGCATGGCATAGGGCTACGCGATTTGCGTCGATGTACGGCGCGGCGGGCATCCAAGTCTCATCTCAGCAGGAGTGTGTGCAATGGGGCCGAATGGATCAGGTTACAAGGTGCTTGTCATCGATGACAGCAATACGATCCGGCGCAGTGCCGAAATATTTCTGAAGCAGGGCGGGCACGAGGTTCTTCTTGCGGAAGACGGCTTTGACGCGCTCTCGAAAATCAACGATCACAAGCCGCATCTGATTTTCTGCGACATCCTGATGCCCCGCCTGGACGGTTATCAGACCTGCGCCATCATCAAGCGCAACGCTCAATTCTCCAATGTTCCGGTCGTGATGCTCTCCTCGAAAGACGGCGTCTTCGACAAGGCTCGCGGCCGCATGGTCGGGTCGCAGGACTACCTGACCAAACCTTTCACCAAAGACCAGCTGCTGCAGGCCGTGCAGCAGTTTGGCATTGTTCAACAGGAAGTGCAGTAATGCCCATTCGAAAAATCCTCGTCGTCGACGACTCCAAGACGGAACTGGTGTTCCTGTCAGACCTGCTCCGCAAGAACGGCTTTGCCGTCAAGACCGCTGAAAACGCCGACGACGCCATGCGCCGTCTGGAGGAAGAGCAGCCCGACCTGATCCTCATGGACGTGGTCATGCCCGGCCAGAACGGCTTCCAGCTGACGCGCGCGATTGCCCGCGACCCGAAGTACGGCACCATCCCGATCATCCTGTGCACCAGCAAGAACCAGGAAACCGATCGCGTCTGGGGCATGCGCCAGGGCGCTCGCGACTACATCGTGAAGCCGGTCAACGAGGCCGACCTGATGTCGAAGATCACCGCGCTCGCCTGAGCTGGAGCCGACTCAGTCCATGGCGAATCGCGACGCTCTCCGAGCCTTCCAGTCCCGGCTTGCAAGCCGCCTGCAGGCCGCACGCACGACTGGCGTCGCCGCCACGTGGCTCGCGGTCGAGGCGGGAGAGGGCAAGTACCTCTTTCCTCTCGGCCACGCGGGCGAAATTTTCCCCTGGACGCCCCCCCAGCCCGTGCCCTACACGGAGCCCTGGTTCCTTGGCGTTGCCAACCTGCGCGGCGGCCTCTTCGGCGTGGTGCAGCTGTCGGCATTCGCCTCGGGCGTTCCGAGCGGACCGGCCTCCACCGAGGCGGCCCGCATGCAATCGCGGCTCGTTGCCCTCAACGAGCTGCTCGAAGTCAACTGCGCATTGCTGGTCGACCGACTGGCGGGGTTGCGCGGCGCCGAGGCCTTCACGGCCGCGGAGCCGCCAAGCGCAGAAGCACCCGCGTGGCTGGGGCATCTGTACACCGATGCGGCGGGTGAGCGCTGGCAGGAAATCAACCTGCAGGCGCTTTCGCAGCAACCCGAGTTTTTGAGTATTGGCGCCTAGTGCTTTCGCACAGCCCAAAGACAACCACCCTGAAGGACCGACCGTGAGCTCGATCGCCGACAAGTTCAAGAAATTACTGCCCGCGAACAGCGGCAACGAAAAGGCCCGCGTCGACGGCTCCGGTTCCACCTTATCGCTCGACGATGTCGATACGGTGCAGGCACTGGACGAGAAGACCGTCCGGCTGGCCCGAAAGCAAGGCCGCACCGCCGATGAGCCCGCGCCCACCGGCTTTGCCGACGGCGCGCTGCCTCCCAGCGAAGCAGCCAACGAGGCGGGCGCAGGCCCGCTCGACGAAGCGCAGGCCGCAGCCGCCAAAGCCGGCTCCAGGCCGGCACGCCAGCAGCGGATCCTGGCGATCATGCTGGCCGTGGTGGTGTTGCTGCTGCTGCTGGTAGCCGGTTCCGCCATTCTTCGCGCCGAACGCCTCGCGCAGCAGGTGGCCGCCACCGGCCAGTCGCTGATGCAGTCGCAGCGTCTCGCCAAATCGATTTCGCAGGCTCTCGTGGGCAGCGCGCCCGCGTTCGTCGAAGTGAAGGACAGCGCCGACGACCTCACGCGCCGCGTGCAGGGCCTGACCAACGGCGACGATGCCCTGCGCCTCGAGCGCGTGGGCAACCAGTACGACGAGGACATGGCCAAGATCAACCCGCTGGTCGCCCGTGCCGACGCCAGCGCCAAGGTCGTGCTGTCGCAGCGCCAGATCCTGACCCAGGTGGGTGCCGCCTTGCGCGACATCAACCAGCAATCGTCCGCGCTGCTCGAAATGACGGAAACCGTCGCGTCGCTGAAGATGCAGCAGAACGCCACGCTGCCTGAAATCTCCGCCGCCGGCCAGCTCGTGATGCTGACCCAGCGCATCGGCAAGTCGACCAACGAGTTCTTCACGGTCGAGGGCGTGAACCCGGACGCCGTGTTCCTGCTCGGCAAGGACCTGAACACCTTCCAGGAAACCACCCGCGGCCTGCTCGACGGCAATGCGCAGCAGCGCTTCCCCGGCTCGAAAGACCCGCAAACGCGCCAGCAGCTCGAAGCCATCCTGAAGACCTACGAGCAGATGCGCACGCAGGCCTCCGCCATTCTGGGCAACCTGCAGGGCCTGGTGGCCGCGCGCGAAGCGCAGGCTTCCATCCTGACCGACAGCGAACCGCTGCGCAAATCGCTCGGCGAGCTGCAGGACAAGCTCTCCGCACGCACCGGCCTGGGCGCCGGAACGATCGTGCTGCTGTTCGTGCTGTCGCTGGCCGCCCTGGCTCTTGCCGGCGCCATCGGTTTCGTGCAGGTGCGCGAAGGCCGCGAACGCGCCGCCATCGCCGAACGCGAACGTCTTGCGGCCGAACAGGCCAGCGACGAGGCCGGCCGCATCAACAACGCCAACCAGGCCGCCATTCTTCGGCTGATGAACGAACTGCAGACAGTGGCCGAAGGCGACCTGACGCAGGAAGCCACCGTGACCGAGGACATCACCGGCGCCATTGCCGACTCGGTGAACTACACGGTGGAAGAACTGCGACTGCTGGTGGGCAACGTGCAGAACACGGCAACCCGCGTGGCGCAGACGACGTCGCAGGTGGAAAGCACCTCGACCGAACTGCTCGCCGCCTCGACCGAACAGCTGCGCGAAATTCGCGAAACCGGCCAGTCGGTGCTGACCATGGCCGAGCGAATCAACGGCGTGTCCTCGCAAGCGCAAGAGTCCGCTACGGTGGCGCGCCAGTCGCTGCAAGCCGCATCGTCGGGCCTGCAGGCCGTGCAGAACGCCATCGGCGGTATGAACTCCATCCGCGACCAGATCCAGGAAACCTCCAAGCGGATCAAGCGCCTGGGCGAATCCTCGCAGGAGATCGGTGAAATCACCGAGCTGATCTCGGACATTACCGAACAGACGAACGTGCTGGCACTGAACGCCGCCATTCAGGCCGCATCGGCCGGTGAAGCCGGTCGCGGCTTCTCGGTGGTGGCGGAAGAAGTGCAGCGTCTGGCTGAACGCTCCGCGGACGCCACGCGCCAGATTTCGGCGCTGGTGAAGGCCATTCAGACCGACACCCAGGACGCGGTGGGCGCCATGGAGCGTTCCACGCAGGGTGTGGTCGAAGGGGCCAAGCTGTCCGACAATGCCGGTACCGCACTGACGGAGATTGACCGCGTGTCGCGCCGCCTTGCAGAACTGATCGAGCAGATTTCGCAATCCGCCTCCCGTGAAGCCGATTCGGCCAACGTGGTGGCTGCCAACATCCAGCACATTTTTGCGGTGACCGAGCAGACCGGAGAAGGTACCCGTACCACCGCCCAGCAGGTGCGCGAGCTTTCGCAGATGGCCGAAGAACTGCGTCGCTCCGTCGCCCGTTTCAAAATTGCCTGACAAGAGATAAGAACGGCGAGCATCCAACGTGTCGATTCAAACCCCTGCCACGGCCCCCCTCGCTGGCAACGTGCCGGCCACCGAAGACCTTGGGCCGCTGGCCTGGGTTCTGGGAGAAATCCAGAAATCCCTCGACAGCGTTGCCAAGTCGCTGCGTCGCTTTGTGCGCGACGTGGGCAATACCTCGGAACTCGAGAGTGGCCCGCTGCAAATGGCTCGCCAGCAACTGCACCAATCCGTCGGTGCCTTGCAGATGGTGGGCAACACCGCTCCGGCGCTGGTGCTCGGCTCCATCGAATTCGCGGTCCAGGGCTTCATTGCCGAACCGCAGCGCTGCACCGAGGGCGCGGTCCTGAAGATCGAGCGCGCCGGCTTTGCCGTCGTCGATTTCCTCAACGCGTTGCTGGCCGGCAAGCCCGTGTCGTCGGTGGCGCTGTTTCCCCAATACCGTGACGTGCTCGAACTGGTCGGCAACGAGCGCGTTCACCCGGCGGACCTGTGGAGCATTGCCTGGCGCTGGGTCGAAGTCCGTCCTGCGCTGACCCAGGCAGCGTTGGCCTATGACCCGGCGGTGCGTTCGCGGCTCGACCGGGAAGTGCTGCAACTGGTCAAGACCGGCGACGCGCAGGCCGCGCGCCGGCTGCACGCCCTGTGCCTCGGGCTCGGGCGCGGCGCGCTGCTGCCCCGCGTCGCGAGCTTCTGGACCTTGGCCGCTGGCTTCTTCGAGGCTTTGGCGCTCGAGCTGATTCCGGCCGATTCGTACGTCAAGCGCGCGGCTTCCCGCGTGCTGCTGCAATACGCCACGCTGGCACGCGGCGACAACACCGTGTCCGACCGGCTCGGCCAGGATCTGCTTTTCTTCTGTGCGCAAGCCGTGCCTACAGGCCGCGACGACGCCGCCACGCTGCGCACCGTGCGCAGCGCCTGGGGCGTCGCGAGCGAGCCATACATCAACTACAGCGTCGAGCAGTTCGGCCGCTTCGATCCGCTGGTGCTCACGCAAGCCCGCAAGCGCATCGAAACCGCCAAGGAAATGTGGTCGGCGCTTTCGGGCGGCGACGTCACCCGTACGCGCCAGGTGGCCGACACCTTCGCGCAGCTGGGCGAATCCCTGCAGAAGCTGCATCCGCCGAGCCTGCCGATGGTGGAAGCGCTGACGCATGCGGTCGAAGCGTCTGTGCGCACGGGCCAGGCACCGGACACCGAACTCGCGATGGAAGTCGCGACCTCGGTGCTCTACCTGGAAGCCGCGCTCGAAGACCTGGATCCGAGCGACCCGCAGCTCACCTCCCGCACCCTGCAGCTGGCCGGCCGCATCGAGCGCGTGCGCGCGGGCGGCCATTCGGAGCCGCTCGAGCCCTGGATGGAAGACCTGTATCGCCGCGTGAGCGATCGCCAGACCATGGGCACCGTGGTCGACGAGCTGCGCAGCCACCTGAGCGAACTTGAAAAATCGCTCGACCAGTACTTCCGCCGCCCGGCCGAAAAGGCGCTGCTGCGCACCGTGCCGAGCCAACTGCTGCAAATGCGCGGTGTGTTCTCGGTGCTGGGTCTCGAGCAGGCCGCGCACACCGTGCAGCGCATGCGCGACGACGTCGAGCAGATGCTCGTGGGCAACGCATCGCCCGTCGAGGAAATGCACAGCTTCGATGCGCTGGGCAACAACCTGGGCGCGCTCGGCTTCCTGATCGACATGCTGGGCTACCAGCCCGCACTGGCCAAGCGCCTGTTCGTGTTCGACGCCGAAGCCGGTGAGCTCAAGCCGCTGATGGGCCGCCAGGCCGCCGACAGCGATGCCGCCGATACCGCGGTGGCGGACGGCAAGCCCGCGGGCGCCGAAGCCGTGCTGAGCATCGAGGAAGTCGATGCCCAGATCGCCTCGAAACTGGCCGCGCTCGCCACGCCCAACCGCAAGGCGAAGGTGTCGCCCATCGAGGAATTCAGCCGCAAGGCCGACAGCTGGACGAACAAGATCACCGGTCCCGCGGCGCTACCCGACACCGAGGTAACCGAGCTCGAAGAAGACGACCTGCAGAACATCTTCCTCGACGAGGCCCGCGAAGTGGTGCAGAACGGCTTGGCCGCCATCGACGAACTTGGCGGCCACCCCGACGACACCGAAGAACTCACCATTCTGCGCCGCGCGTTCCACACGCTCAAGGGCAGCTCGCGCATGGTCGGCTTGACCGACTTCGGCGACGCCGCCTGGTCCTTCGAGCAGGTGCTCAACACCTGGCTGGCCGACCAGCGCGACGCCACGCCCGAACTGCTTTCCGCCACCCGCAACGCGCTCGGCGAATTCAGCGAATGGGTCGAAGCCATTGCTTCGGGCGCCCAGCACAGCTGGCAGTCGTCGCATTTCAGCCGCGTGGCCAATGCCTTGCTGGCCGGCGAGCCCGTGCCAACGGCGCCCCCGCGTATCGATGCGGATGCCCTTGCGGTGGCCGCGCGCCATATTGCCGCGGAGCCGCCGGTGGCTGCTCCCCTGCCGATGCCGGAGCTGCCCGAGCTTGCGGAACTGCGCGGCCTGCCCGATCTGGAGCTGCCGCCCGTCGCGTCGCGAGCCTCCGCGCCCGCGCCCGCCGCCGATTTCGAATTGCCGCCGCAGGTGCTGGAGCAATCCGCAAAGCACGAAACCGACGACGACTTCGCTTCGACCGACTTCCTCGACTTCGAAACCAAGCCGAGCCCGGAAGAATCTTTCGAGGTCCTGAACGGCAGCGGAGATTTCGATTTCCTGGCGATCGAAAAGGTGGAGCCCGCACCGTCTATCGCCCAGTTCGCAGCCGAACCGGTCGCGGAACCGGTCGCCGCGCCCGAACTGCTGCAGACCCCGGTGGCGCTGCCCGACCTGGACTGGACTCCCGAGCCCTTGCCAGCCAAGGAGAGCGAGCCCGTGGCCGTTGCCGTGGCCGAGCCGGTGGAAGAAGAGCCGGCGATCACCGAACCGGCGTTCCTGCTGGCGCCGGAAGAACCCGCTGCAGCCGTGGACGAAACGCCCGCGGCAGCGGCAGAGCCCGTCGAGCCGCCGGCGGCGGTTGCAGACACGGTTGCAGTTGCCGAAGAAGCGCCGCAGCCCGCACCGGAACCTGAGACGCAGGAAACCGCCGAAGCGTCGGCTCCCTCCGGCGCCGACGACCAGGTCAAGGTCATCGGGCCGCTGCGCATCGGCATCGCGCTCTACAACGTCTACCTCAACGAGGCCGACGAATGGTCCAGGCAACTGGCCACCGAAGTCGGCGAGTGGGCGCTCGAATCGCACGAGCGCCTATCCGATTCGACCGTCGCGCTTGCGCATTCGCTGGCCGGCAGCTCGGCCACGGTCGGCTTCCACAGCCTTTCGGGCATGGCCCGCCTGCTCGAAGCAGCGTTGCAGCATCTGCAAATGCAGGGCAGCGGCACGCGCGAGCAGGGCGTGGTGCTGGTTGCCGCAGCGGATGAGCTGCGCCGGCTGCTGCACCAGTTTGCCGTGGGCTTCCTGCGCGAGCCGTCCGAAGGAACGCTGCAGGCGCTGCGCGACATTGCCGCCGCACCCATGCCGCCCGAGGCTGCTGCCCGTGCCGACGTGCGGCCGCTCCAGCACATGGTGGCCACAGACAGCGTTGCCGACGTGGCGCTGGACGACTCCGAAGACGCTATCGATGTGGCCGATGCGGTCGACGTCGACCTGTTCCCGATCTTCGAGGAAGAGGCTGCGGAACTGCTGCCGCAGCTCGGCCAGGCGCTGCGCCAGTGGGCGCACCACCCTGACGACAACGCGCCCCGCGCCTCGGTGCTGCGCACGCTGCACACGCTCAAGGGCAGTGCGCGGCTGGCCGGCGCCATGCGCCTCGGCGAGCGGGCGCACCGCATGGAGTCCGAGATCGAGGTCCTGGGCACCCAGGGCGGTGCCGACCGGGGCGAAATCGAAAAACTGCTCACGCGGCTCGATTCGCTGCAGTCCACCTTCGACGCGCTGCGCGCGGCGGACGATGCCACCCAGGCCGAAGTGGCCCAGCTCGTGGTGGCGGCAACCGCTGCCCAGCCGGGCGTTCAACTGGTGCAGGTTGCCGCCGAAGCCGGCGTGCCCGCCAACGACGAGATTGCTGCCGGCGGCGACCAGAACGCGGATGCCGTGGAAACCGCCGCGGTGCCGTCGCTCCTGCCGCGACCGGCTCCGGCGCTGCTCGCTCCGCTGCGCACCGCGTCTACCCAGGCCGTCCGCATCCGCACCCAGCTGCTCGACCGCCTGGTTGCGCAGACCGGCGAGGTCATCATCACGCGTTCGCGCCTCGAGGCCGAACTGGGCCAGCTGCGCGGTTCGCTGTCCGACCTGACGGGCAACCTGGACCGCCTGCGCCAGCAACTGCGCGACATCGAAGTGCAGGCCGAAAGCCAGATGCAGTCCCGCCTGGCGCAAGCCAAGGATTCGCAGCAGAGCTTCGACCCGCTCGAGTTCGACCGGTTCACCCGCGTGCAGGAACTCACGCGGATGATGGCCGAGTCGGTGAACGACGTGGCCACCGTGCAGCGCACGCTGCAAAAGACGGTGCAGGCCACGGAGGACGACCTGAGCGTGCAGGCACGCCAGACGCGTGAACTGCAGCGTGGCCTGCTGCGTACGCGCATGGTGGAGTTCGAAGGCATTTCCGACCGCCTCTACCGCGTGGTGCGCCAGGCGTCGAAAGACACCGGCAAGCAGGTGCGCCTGGACATCGTCGGCGGCTCCATCGAAATGGACCGCGGCGTGCTCGACCGCATGACGCCCGCCTTCGAGCACCTGCTGCGCAATTGCGTCGCGCACGGCATCGAAGACCCGGCGGCGCGCGAAAAGGCCGGCAAGGATGCCAACGGCCTGATCGTGATCGACCTGCACCACGAAGGCAACGACGTCTCGGTGAGCTTCCGCGACGACGGCGCCGGCCTGGACCACAAGCGCATTGCCGAGCGTGCCCGCACCCTCGGCCTGCTCGAGGCCGGCCAGGAACTGTCGCCCGAAGAAGCTACCGAGCTGATCTTCAAGCCCGGCTTCTCCACGGCGGGACAGGTGTCCGAACTGGCCGGCCGCGGCATCGGCATGGACGTGGTGCGCGCGCAAATCGCGGCGCTCGGCGGCCGTATCGAAACGCACAGCACGGCCGGGCAGGGCACCACCTTCAAGCTGGTGCTGCCGCTCACCACCGCGGTAACGCACGTGGTGATGCTGCGTGCCGGCGAGGTGTCGATCGGCGTGCCGTCCAACCTGGTGGAGCTGGTGCAGCGCGTGAGCAGCACCGAGCTCGAAGCCGCCTACCTGCACAACAGCCATCCGTTCGGCAGCGAACAGGTGCCGTTCTACTGGGCCGGCGCGCTGCTGCAGGCCTCGGCGCGCAGCGAGCATCCCACCAGCAAGAACAACACCGTCGTGATCGTGCGAAGCGCGGCACAGCGCGTGGGCCTGCACGTGGACGAAGTGCTGGGCAACCAGGAAGTCGTGGTCAAGAACCTCGGGCCGCAACTCGCGCGCCTGCCGGGTCTGGCCGGCATCTCGGTGCTGGCTTCCGGCGCGGTGGCGCTGATCTACAACCCGGTGGCGCTGGCCGCGGTGCACGGCGAACAGGCGCGCATGCGCCAGGCCGCCGCGCTGGCCTTGTCCGCGCAGGCCGGTTCGGCCGAAGCCGACCACGGCGCCCCGCAAGAGCCGTTGCCGATGCTGGCTCCGCCGGTGCCGCAGGTTCCGCTGGTGCTGGTGGTCGACGATTCGATCACCGTGCGCCGCGTGACGCAGCGCCTGCTGCAGCGCGAAGGCTACCGCGTGTCGCTCGCGGCCGACGGCCTGCAGGCGCTCGAGCGCCTGCAGCAGGAGCGGCCGGCGGTGGTGCTGTCCGACATCGAGATGCCGCGCATGGACGGCTTCGACCTGGCCCGCAACATCCGTGCGGACGAGTCGATGGCCGGCCTGCCGATCATCATGATCACCTCGCGCATTGCCGAGAAGCACCGCGACTACGCACGCACGCTGGGCGTGAACCATTACCTGGGCAAGCCCTACTCGGAAGACGAGCTGCTGCGCCTGGTGCGTGCGTACACGAGCGAACCGGCGTTGGCCGCGGCGGCTTGACGCTCTCCGGAGCTCGACCAGTAAAGGGGCCCGCCGGGCCCCTTTATTTTTGCAGCGCCTTTGCTCGCGCCGCGCCGTAGCGCTGCAGCGTTTTGTCGCGCGCCTCGGCGTGGTCGACCACCGGCTTGGGATAGGTCTCGCCGAGCTTGATGCCCGCCGCTTCCAGCTCCACGGGCGAGGCCGTCCAGGGCGAGTGGATCGCGGCATCCGACAGCCCCGCCAGCTGCGGCAGGTAGCGGCGGATGAACTTGCCCTCGGGATCGAAGCGCTCGCTCTGCGTGACGGGGTTGAAGATGCGGAAGTAAGGCTGCGCATCGCAGCCGCTGGAGCTTGCCCACTGCCAGCCGCCGTTGTTCGAGGCCAGCTCGAAGTCGTTCAGGTGCAGCGCAAAGTAGCGCTCGCCGCGCCGCCAGTCCAGCCCCAGGTCCTTGCAGAGAAAGCTTGCCGTCACCATGCGCAGGCGGTTGTGCATGTAGCCGCTCTGGTTGATCTGCATCATGGCCGCGTCCACCAGCGGGTAGCCGGTGCGGCCCTGGCACCAGGCTTCGAACAGCTGGTCGGCGTGCTTGCCATGGTGCCACTGGATCCTGTCGTACTCGGGTCGAAAGCTCTTCGATTCGCCGCCCGAATGCACGTGCGGGAAGTGCGCCAGGATCTGGAAGTAGAACTCCCGCCAGATCAGCTCGCTGAGCCAGGTGGCCGCTCCGGCATCGCCCTGCAGCGAAAGCTGGTGCGCCACCCCCGCCACCTGCCGGATCGACACCGTGCCGAAGCGCAGGTGCACGCCCAGGTAGCTGGGCCCCCGCACCGCCGGAAAGTTGCGCGCCGCGTCGTAGCGGTCGATGCGCTGGAAAAAGTCTTCGAACAGCGCCGCCGCCCCCTGGGTACCCGTGGGAATTTCCAGCTCGGAAAGGTTGGTTTGCCGAAAGCCGATTTCTTCGAGCGGGGGCACCGGCGCGCGCCAGGCCTCGGGCGGGGCGGCCAGCGCGTCGGCATAGGCCCGAACCGGGTACGACTTGAGAAAGAACGAATCCACCTTGGCCAGCCAGGCCCGCTTGTAGGGCGTGAACACCGTGTAGGGCTGGCCGGTCTTGGTCATCACCTCGTCGCGGTCGAAGACGGTCGAATCCTTGTAGGTGTGAAAAGCCACGCCGGCATTGGCAAGCGCGCCGAGCACCTGGGCATCGCGCGCCAGCGCGTCGGGCTCGTCGTCCCGGTTGGCGAACACGGCCTGCACGTCCAGCGCGTGCGCGAGCGCCGGAATTTCGTCGACCGCGGCGGCATGGCGCACGATCAGCCCGCCGCTCAGGTCCCGCAGCTCGGCATCGAGCTCCACGAGCGACTCGCGGATGAACTCCACCCGCCGGTCGGCGCGGGGAAGGGGGTCCAGGATGGCCCGGTCGAACACGAAAACGCACACCACCTGGCGGCAGGCCCGCAGGGCGTGGTAGAGCGCCGCGTTGTCCTCCACGCGCAGGTCGCGGCGAAACCACATGAGCCCTTTGGGATAGGTCTTGTCGACGGCCAGTAAAATCGGCGGCATATGGCTTCCGATTCTGCCCCGATGAACCTCACGCATCACTTTTTGATAGCGATGCCGGGGATGGAAGATAAAACTTTCAACCGCAGCGTCGTCTACCTCTGCGAGCACAGCGAACGCGGTGCGCTCGGGCTTGTGATCAACAAGCCCAGCGACATCAATCTCAAGGTGCTGTTCGAGAAGATCGAACTCCACCTGGCCCGCCCCGAACTCGGCGACGCGCCGGTTTTCCAGGGTGGCCCGGTGCAAACCGAGCGCGGCTTCGTGCTGCACGAGCCCGTGTTCTCGCATGCCGAAAAACCCGAAGAGTCGGTCTATGCCTCGACCATGACCATTCCGGGCGGCCTTGAAATGACCACCTCCAAGGATGTGCTGGAGGCCCTGGCTACCGGCGCCGGACCGCGCAAGGTGCTGGTTTCGCTGGGCTATTCGGCCTGGGGTGAGGGCCAGCTCGAGTCGGAACTGGCCGAGAACAGCTGGCTCACCGTGAGCGCCGATCCGGCCGTGATCTTCGACACGCCCATCGAGCAGCGCTACGACAAGGCGCTGATGCTGCTGGGCCTGGAAGCCTGGAAACTGTCGCCGGAAGCGGGACACGCGTGATGGCCGCTGCCATGCCAGACGCTCCCGTTCCCTCCGCTTCTCCTGTTTCCGTTGCCGTTCCCTCCCATTTCCAGAGCTTCCTGGCCTTCGACTTCGGCCTGAAGCGAACTGGCGTCGCGAGCGGAAACCGCTTGCTGGGCGCCGCCACGCCGCAGGCCACCATCAAGGCCGAGGGCGATGCCCGCTTTGCGCAGGTCGAGGCGCGCATCAAGGAATGGCAGCCCGACGCGCTGGTGGTCGGTGTGCCGTATCACCCCGACGGCGCCCCCCACGAGAACACCCGCCGCGCGCAGAAGTTCGCGCGCCAGCTGCGCGGCCGTTTCAATCTCCAGGTGTTCGAGGTCGACGAGCGCTACAGCACCACAGAGGCGCTGGCCTCGGGCGCACGAGACGCCGATGCCGCTTCCGCCTGCATCATCCTGGAACAATTTTTGAGGAGCCTCCCTTGAGTTCAATACCCGATGCCGAAGCGCTCTACAAGGAGCTGCTGAACGGCGTGAAAACGCTGATGCGCACAGAGACAAAGCTGGTGGGTATTACCTCCGGCGGCGCCTGGCTGGTCGAGCGGCTGCAAAAAGACCTGGGCCTTGCCGGCGCGCCAGGCGTCATTTCGTCGGCCATGCACCGCGACGACTTCGCGCGCCGCGGCCTTTCGGCCAGCGCGCAGACCGCGCTGCCCTTCGATGTGAATGGCGCCGACGTGCTGCTGCTGGACGACGTGCTCTACACCGGCCGCACCATCCGCGCGGTGCTCAACGAGCTGTTCGACTTCGGCCGCCCGGCCTGTGTACGGCTTGCGGTGCTGGTCGACAGAGGTGGGCGCGAGCTGCCGGTGGCGGCCGATTTCGCGGCTGCGAAACTCACGCTGCCGGACACGCAGCTGCTCGCGCTCGCACGTGCAGACGATGGCGCCTTCAGCCTCAAGGTCGAGGAGAACCGCTGATGCTCTACAAGCGAAATCCGCAACTCAACAAGAACGGCGAACTGATCCACCTGCTGTCGATCGAGGGGCTGCCCAAGGACATCGTCACGCACATCCTGGACACCGCCGCCAACTTCACGAGCGTGAGCGACCGCGAGGTGAAGAAGGTGCCGCTGTTGCGCGGCAAGAGCGTGTTCAACCTGTTCTTCGAGAACAGCACCCGCACCCGCACCACCTTCGAGATCGCGGCCAAGCGCCTGTCGGCCGACGTCATCAACCTCGACATCGCGCGCTCCTCGGCCACCAAGGGCGAGTCGCTGCTCGACACCATTGCCAACCTGAGCGCGATGGCGGCGGACCTGTTCGTGGTGCGCCACAGCGAGTCGGGCGCGCCGTACCTCATTGCGCAGCATGTGGCACCGCACGTGCACGTGGTGAACGCCGGCGACGGCCGCCACGCGCATCCCACGCAGGGGCTGCTCGACATGTACACGATCCGCCACTACAAGAAGGACTTTGCCAACCTCACGGTCGCCATCGTCGGCGACGTGCTGCATTCGCGCGTGGCGCGCTCCGACATCCATGCGCTCACCACGCTGGGCTGCGCCGAAGTGCGCGTGGTCGGCCCCAAGACCCTGGTGCCCGGCGACATGGCCGGCATGGGTGTGCGTGTGTGCCACACGCTCGAAGAAGGCATCAAGGACTGCGACGTCATCATCATGCTGCGCCTGCAGAACGAGCGCATGAGCGGCGCGCTGCTGCCCTCGTCGCAGGAGTTCTTCAAGACCTACGGCCTCACACCCGAGAAGCTGCAGCTGGCCAAGCCGGATGCAATCGTGATGCACCCGGGGCCGATCAACCGCGGTGTCGAGATCGACTCCGCCGTGGTCGACGGCAAGCAGAGCGTGATCCTTCCGCAAGTCACCTTCGGCATCGCGGTGCGAATGGCCGTCATGAGCATCGTCGCAGGTAACGAAGCATGAACACACTGATCACCAACGGCCGCGTGGTCGACCCCGCTTCGGGCACCGACAAGAAAGCCGACATCGCCATTGCCGACGGCAAGATCGCCGGAATCGGCAGCGTGCCGGCCGGCTTCAAGGCCGAGCGCACCATCGATGCCGCGGGCTGCATCGTCGCCCCCGGCCTCGTCGACCTGGCCGCGCGCCTGCGCGAGCCCGGCTACGAGCACGAGGGCATGCTCGAGAGCGAAATGGCCGCGGCCATTGCGGGCGGCGTCACCAGCCTCGTGTGCCCGCCCGACACCGACCCCGTGCTCGACGAGCCCGGCCTGGTCGAAATGCTCAAGTTCCGCGCCGAGAAGCTGCAGGGCGCGCGCCTGTTCCCGCTGGGCGCGCTCACGCGCAGCCTGGCCGGCGGCGTGCTCACCGAGATGGCCGAGCTCACCGAAGCCGGCTGCATCGGCTTCAGCCAGGCCGACGTACCCCTTGCGGACACGCAGGTGCTGCAGCGCGCGCTGCTCTACGCAAGCACCTTCGGCTACACCGTGTGGCTGCGCCCGCAGGACCGCGACCTGGGCAAGGGTGTGGCCGCGAGCGGCCCGTTGGCCACGCGGCTGGGCCTGTCCGGCGTGCCCGTGTCGGCGGAAACCATTGCCATCTTCACGATCATCGAGCTCATGAAGAGCACCGGCGCGCGCGTGCACCTGTGCCGCATCTCAAGCGCCCGCGGCGTGGCGCTGGTGCGCGAAGCCAAGGCGCAAGGCTTGCCGCTCACCTGCGACGTGAGCATCAATTCGCTGCACCTGGCCGACACGGACATCGGCTTTTTCGACAGCCGCGCGCGCCTGAACCCGCCACTGCGCCAGCAGGGCGACCGCGATGCGCTCTCGGCCGCGCTGGCCGACGGCACCATCGACGCGCTGGTGTCCGACCACACGCCGGTCGAGGCCGACGCCAAGACGCTGCCTTTTGCCGAGGCCGAACCCGGCGCAACCGGGCTCGAGCTGCTGCTCCCGCTGGCGCTGCAATGGGGCGAGCGCAGCGGCGCCGGCATTGCGCGCGCGCTGGAGGTGGTTACCTCCGCGCCCGCGCGTTTGCTGGCGGCCGCCGATGCGGGCACCGGCATCGGCCGCTTGGCGGAGGGTGGCGTGGCCGACCTGTGCGTGTTCGATCCGGCCCTCGAATGGCAGGTGCAGCCTGATGCGCTCAAGAGCCAGGGCAAGCACACGCCTTTTGCAGGCTACCCGCTGCAAGGGCGAGCGCGTCACACCCTGGTTGCGGGCCGCATAGTCCACGGCTGAAGAGAAGAAAGAGGGCACACGTCTCGATGGTCCGTTCGCTGAAGGCCTGCTGGCGCCTGCTGCATGCGGTAGGGCACGCGCTGGGCGGGTGGTGGACGATCCGCTTCACCTTTCCAAGGCTTTCGCAGGAGGAGCGCAACCTGCGGGTGCAGCAGTGGTCGCGGCGCCTGCTCGAGATCATGGGCGTCACGCTCAAGGTGCAGGGCACGCCGCCCGCCAACGGGCCGGTGCTGCTCATCTGCAACCATCTCTCGTGGCTGGACATCACCGCCATTCATGCCGCCTGCCACGTGCGCTTTGTCTCGAAGGCGGGCGTGAAGCACTGGCCGCTGATCGGCACGATGTCCACCGGCGCCGGTTCGCTCTACATTGAGCGCGAACGCCGGCGCGATGCGTTGCGGGTGGTGCACCACATGACCGAGGCCCTGCAAGGCGGCGACCGCATCGGCGTGTTTCCCGAAGGCACCACCGGCGACGGCCGGGGGCTGCTGCCCTTTCACGCCAACCTGCTGCAGGCCGCCATCTCGTCGGGCGCGCCGGTGCTGCCCGCCGCTCTGCGCTTTGCCGACGCGGCCACCGGAGAAACCAGCCAGGCGCCGCGCTACATCGACGACGACAACCTGCTGACCTCGCTGTGGAACACGCTGCGCGCACCGCCCCTCTTGGCCATCGTTCGCTTCGGCGAGCCGCAGTCTTCGCTGGGCCGCGAGCGCCGCGCCTGGGCGCAGTCGCTGCATGAAGACGTGCAGCAATTGCGCCGCGAAACACACTGAAAGAAACATACCGGGCAAAAAAAGCGCTCCCGAAGGAGCGCTTAACGACGCACGAATGCGCCGTGAGGAGGAACCGCAATGAGAAGCCGCACAAAGGGCGCGGAGCCTTTGCGAGCCTGACTGCAGGTTGAACGCTGCGGCGGCTGCGGCTTGCGGGAGAAATCAGTTCATGCGCGTGGGCAAGTGCCTACATACGTAGGCCGGGCGTCCGCCACGCCGGCGCAGGGCAGTGCCCGCAGTCAGCCGGCCGACTCCTGGCCTTCGCCCTTGCTGCGCTCGCTTTGCTCCATGGTGCCCGAGCGCAGGAGGTCGCCCGCTTCGTCGGCGACCACGGCCTCGCTGAAGTAATAGCCCTGTGCAAGGGTGGTGGAGCCCGTCGAATGCAGAAAGGCGCGCTGCGCTTCCGTCTCCAGCCCCTCGACGATGATGCCGATGCGGGCCTCCCGCGCCAAGTTCATGATGGCGCGAACGGTGGCCGCGCTGTCGGGGTCGTCGATGGCTCGCTTGAGCATCGATTGCGCGATCTTCAGGTGGTTCACGCGGTAGGTCCGCAGGTATTCGAACGACGAATATTCGGTGCCGAAGTCATCGATGGCAATTCGCACGCCGAGCGCCCGCAACTGCGGCAGCACGTCGTTATGGCTCCATGTCATCTGGGCCAGCGTCGACTCGGTCACGTCGAACTCCAGGTCGGAAGGGTTGAGCTGCCACTTCGCAAGGCAGTCGACCACGTCGCGAACCAGCTCGGCGCCTTTTCTGAGCTGGCCGAGCGACAGGTTGATGGCCAGCACGGGCGGCGCCACGCCCTGTTCGCGCCATTGGCTCATCTGACCGCACGCCCGGTCCAGCACCCAGCGGCCCAGCGTGACGATGCTCCCGGTGCGCTCGGCAATGGGCACGAACGCACCCGCGTCGAGCAGGCCGCGTTCGGGGTGGTTCCAGCGCAGCAGCGCTTCCACGCCCACGATCTTTCCGGAAGACAGCTCGACCTGCGGCTGGTAGTAGAGCTCCAGCTCTTCGCGCTCGATCGCCTTCTTCAGGTCTTCCCCCAGCGCCACGCGGTCGCGCACTTCGTGGTCGATTTCTTCGGAGTGGAAGTGGAACTGGTTGCGCCCCTCTTCCTTCGACCGGTAGAGCGCGAGGTCGGCCTGCACGAGCATTTCGTCCGGCCCGGCACTGCCCGCGATGTAGGGGCAAATGCCGATGCTGACGGACACATGCACTTCGTTGCCGCCCAGCATGTAGGGGCGCGCCAGTTCCGCCTGGATCTTCGCGGCCAGGGCGCCCGCGGCCGCGGGCTCGCCCATTTCGCTTTGCAGCACTGCAAACTCGTCGCCGCCCAGGCGGGCCACAACGTCGGTTTCGCGCGTGCAGGTCTTCAAGCGCTGCGCCACTTCTCGCAGCAGCAGGTCGCCGGTCGGATGGCCGTACATGTCGTTGACCGGCTTGAAGTGATCCAGGTCGAGATAGTGCAGCGCAAACGGCATGGAGCCTCGCCGGGCGGCCGCATGGGCCTGGTGCAGGCGTTCGGTGAGGGTGGCGCGGTTTGCGAGCCCGGTCAGCCCGTCGGTGCGCGCCAGCTTCGCGAGCTGCTCTTCCGCCGCCTTGCGCTCCGTGACGTCGATGACGATGCCCTCGACCTCGATGAGCCGGCCTTCCTTGTCGCGGACCGGCACATAGCGGTTTTCCACCCAGCGCCGCCCGCCGTCGCCGGTGCACAGGCGGTATTCGATCGAGGCGCCTTCCGCGTCCTTTTCGAGCACGCGGGCCATCGCGTCGGCAACCCCGGCCTGGTCGGCCGGGTCGATCAGCACGTCTGCCCAATTCGGATTCGCCATCAGGCTGGCCGGATCGTGGCCGAACTTGGTGATGTTGTGCGAGATATAGATCAGCGGGAACGCAGGCTCGCCACGCAGGCGGTAGAGGATGGTGGGGCTGTTCTGCACGATGATGTTGGCGTCCGACAGCTCCCGGGTGCGCTCTTCGACGGCCTGCTCGAGCAGGTTCATCTTGAAGGCGGCGTCTTCCGTCATCTGCCATTTCATCGTGAGTGCGCTGGCCAGCTGGCGCACCTCGATCGGATCGAACGGCTTCTTGAGCACCAGCAGGCGGTCGCGCGCGTCCAGGCGCTCGAACACCTCGACCCACGACTGGTCCGCATAGGCCGTACAGATCACGATCTGCAGGCGCGCGTCGACCCGCCACAGCTGCTCGATCGTCTCCACGCCGTCCCAGCCCGGGGGCATGCGCATGTCGATGAAAGCCATGGCGTAGGGCTCGCCCGCCTCCTGTGCCTCACGCACCTTGGCAAGCGCTTCCTGGCCCTGGTAGGCACTGTCCAGCACAAAGTCCACCGAGGTCTGCCTGGCCGAGGTGCCGAACAGCGCGGCCTCCATGTCGTCCAGGTCCGAGGCCGCGGCTTCCGTCAGGAGGATTTTCCGGAAGTCCTCGTGAATGGCGGGCGTGTCGTCTGCCAGCAGGATGCGCCGGTTCTGCTGTTTGCTCATAGGGCTTCGTTTGCCTTCCTGATCGCAAGTCCGAGCGTGAATGCTGCGCATGTGCGAACCAAATACCTCATGTTGCGGCTCCTTACATGATCAATGCATTAGACACTTCGAGGCGCCGTTTCGCTCGGGTTCAATACCTATTCCGGCCCGCACAGTGGCTGCGAAGAAACATGCGTGTGCATCGGTCTGAGGCGAGCGAATCCGGCCGTCTGGAGCCTCGGTAGGCCAATAGCAGTAGCATGCGCAACTTCAAGCCGGCGGATCGCCCGCCGATGCTGCTCACCGACCAGCGCAATGAACTCCTTTTCGGAATCGAATGCCGTGGACAAGAAAATGCAGGAGCGAAGCACGGAGAGGCGTCAGAAACCGCCTCTGCGCGTCACCGTCAAGGACGCAATGATGAAACGCGACAGCGATGTCGATACAGCGACATCCGCGCTGAGAGCCGCCGCCGACGACGTGACCGCCTGCGTTGCCGACCTGATGCACCTCGTGGCCCCGAAAGGCGCTTCGGCGCCCGTGGACTGGCGCGGCGCCGCCGCCGATCGCATCAACGCTTGCAAGCAGTTCGGCCTCGTCGGTGAAATTCACGATGTGACCTTTCAGCTGCGGGCGCTGCAACGGGCCACCGAGCTGGCCATGCGGCGTGCGCGCCGCCGCGCCGCTGAAGAGACCGCCCGGCGCGAAGGCTCCGGCAGCTGATGAGCACAGCAGCAACACTACTGCGCGAGTGGCTGTAGTGGCGTGCCGGCGCAAGGCGCCCATAATCCGCCTCCTGCGACCACGCCAGAGGCCGCTAAACCTGAAGCTGCGCTCCGATCAATGCGAGCCAGCCACATTCTTTTCTGGCCTCACGGGATGACATCATGAGCGTATTGCAGATGTTTCTACCGGTGTCGGAACCAGCCCGCAGCGAGGCGCTGGAGCAATTGAGAAGAACACACCATCTACCGCGCCACCTCGTACGAGGCATTGGGCGCAGGACGCAAGACGGGCCCGCACCGGTCGCATTCGTCGGCCCGATGCAAAGCCAGCAACAGGCAGCGTCGCCGGCCTTGCGTACGCCGGCCGCGCCGGAATAGCGCTCCGGCATCTCCAACAGTCGTCAGTTGCAGGTGAGGCTTGCGAGGGCCTTGCCCGCGCCAGCCACCGCGGGCAGCTTCTGCTTCACGCAGGCTGGGTCCTGCGCCGCGTACGCGTAGGGAATGGCAACCGGAAAGGTGCCGGTCGTGATCCAGTCGCTCGCGTCGCGCGACGGTGAAGACGAACTGGCCACCCAGGTGATCCCGAAGGTGCTGAAGTCGGCCGGCGCCTTGATGTTGTTGTTGCGCAGTTCCCAGAAGCCGATTGCCGAGCTGTCGCGCGAGGTGACGGGATTCTTCGAGTTCTCGAAGTAGTTGCCTTCGATCAGCGAGAAGCCGCCCATGCGGATGTTGGCGCCCGAGGTGATCACGCCGCTGTACAGGTTGTTGTAGAGATGGGTGTAGCCGCCGCGCTGCAGCGGCAGGCGCGAGCCGACGTTCTCGTAGACGTTGTGATGGAAGGTGATGAAGCGATCGCTGGAATCGCTGTCGCTCGAGCCGATGAGGCCGACCTTGTGATGGTCGTGGATGTGGTTGTACGAATAGGTGATGTGGTGCGCGCCGGCCTTGTTGTCGAGCAGTCCGTCGAACTCCAGGTCGCCAGCGCCCGGGCACTCCTTCAGGCTGCTGAACAGCGTGTTGTGGTCGATCCAGATGTGGCTCGGGAAGTTGCCTCCCTGGCCCTCGATGCCGATCGCATCGATCGAACCCGGCAGCAGGCCGATCGTCATGTTGCGGATGACGATGTTCGTGGCGTCGGCCTTGATGGCCAGCCCGAAGTTGGCCGACGAGTTGTCGGCACCCTCGATCGTGATGTCGCTCTTGTCCTCGATCTCGACGATGGCGCCGGCCGGCCGCTGCCATTGCGTGCATGCGTCGGTGATGCTTGAGAAGTCGAACGTTCCGTTGTATCGGATCACCAGCCCGCCCGTGCCGCTGTAGGCATCGATGGCGGCCTGCATCTGCGCCGAGGTAGAGACCGTGATGGCCGCGGCCTTGCCGCCTCCGGTGACTTCGCCGGCGAATCCGCCGCTAAGGCTGCTCGACGTGGACGCTGGTGCAGGTTCGGAGGAACCGGGGGCAACAGGAGCATCGGGAGTCGAAGGGCCGGAGGGAGTGGAGGAGGGGGCGGAAGGATTGGAGGAGGTGGAGGGAGTCGAGGAGGCAGAGGGAGCGGCAGCAAGAGCGGATGTGGTCAGCACTGCGGGCGAGCCCGATCCACCGCCGCCGCCGCCGCAGGCCACCAGCACAAGCGACGTCAATAAAGCACCCGCGGCACGCGCCCGATGCAATTTCCGGTTTGTCGGCTTCAATTTCTTCATGATTTTTTTGATGAGTCGATGCCCGGCATGAAGGACGGACTGTCCAAGCCGCGGGCAATGTCGATATGCACGCTGCGTGCCGACATTGCATTTCTGTTTCTTCGCGTCGATGCGAGCGCGCTTTGTCAGAAGTGATCGAAATTTCCGCGAACGAGGCCCCTAGCCCGAGGCTGGAACGACATATTTGTCGCGAGATCGCACGGCTTCCTTCGCAAGGTCGATGAACGCGCGCGTCTTTGCGGGGGGAGCGATGTTGCCCGGATAGGCCGCGTAGAGAAACATGCGGCCCGACGCCCAGCCAGGAAAGAGACGAACAAGGCGCCCGGCTTCCACCTCGGCGCGGACGTTTGCCGTACTCGGGAAAAAAGAAATGCCCGCGCCCTGGCGCACCAGTTGCAGCACGGCGTCCGTGCTCGCCGCCGATATCGAGCCGCGCAGCTTCACACGCACCTTTCGGCCGCCGCGCTCGAGATCGATCGACCACGGAGCCGGCAGCAGCGACAGCGCAATCCACTCGTGCCCCGCGAGCTCCGCGGGCTTGCGCGGCGTGCCATGGCGGGCGAGGTAGCTGGGCGCCGCGACAGTCCAAAGCCCGAGTTCCTCGAGCACCACCGCGCGAAGGCCGGAATCGGCCATTGGCCCGATGCGGATCGTGAGATCGAAGTGCTCGGCAATCACATCGAGCTTGCGGTCCGTGGGCACATAGTCCACGCGCATTGCCGGATAGCGTTCGCTATAAGCCGCGATCCAGCTCGCGACCATGCCGGCCGATGCTTGCGGGCTGGTGAGCCGCAACGTACCCGAAGGTTGCGCGTGTCCGGTGCGTGCCCGCTCCATCGCAGCCTCCGCGCCGGCCAGCAGCTCACGGCAGTCGGCGAGAAACGCCGCCCCTGCGTCGGTGATTGCGAGCTTGCGCGTGGATCGCTGCAACAGCTGCGTGCCCAACTCCCGCTCGAGCAACGCCACCGCCTGGCTGACCGCGGACTTGGTCGTGTTCAGCCGCTCGGCGGCGGCGGTGAAGGTGCCGGCCTCGGCCACCGCGACGAAGGCCGCCAGGCGGCCGAAGGAGATGGCGGGAGCCTTCATGCGATTGTTCTCCACAACTGGACAATGAATTCTCCCGCAGGCGCTTTCTGGAAACAACCGCGGCGCGCACCATGGCACCCATCGCAACCTCACCCATGAAGGGAACCGCCATGTATGTACTTCTCGGCTCCAACGGCAACATCACCTCCAAAGTCGCGGCACTGCTGCTCGCAGAAGGGACGGCGGCGGTACGCGTCATCGGCCGCAATGCGGGATCGCTCGCTTCGCTGAAAGCCGCGGGCGCCGACGTCGCAGCTGGCGACATCGCCGATGCGGACTTCCTGGCCCGCGCATTCGCCGGTGCCGCGGCCGTCTACACGATGATCCCTACCGACTATGCAGCGCACGACATGGCCGCCGAGCAGGACCGCCTGGGCGATGCGATCGCGCGGGCAGTTGCCGCGGCCGAAGTGAAACGCGTCGTGAATCTGAGCAGCGTCGGCGCGCATGTGAACTCGGGAACCGGGCCGATCGCGGGCCTGCATCGACAGGAGCGGCGCCTGGACGAACTCGCCGGCGTGGACGTGCTGCACGTGCGGCCCGGCTACTTCTTCGAGAACCACCTGGCCGCGATAGAGATGATCCGCAGCATCGGCGCGTATGCGGACATGACCGCGCCCGATTCGCCGCTGCCGATGGTGGCGACCGCCGATATCGCGCAAGTCATTGCGCGCGAGTTGCGCACGCCCTCGGGCAAGGGCAAGCGCGTGCTCCATCTGCGCGCGCCAAGCCTTTACACGATGAAGGAAGCGACGGCGCTGCTCGGCGAGGCCATCGGCAGGCCGGACCTCGCGTACGTTCAATCCGATCCGGAGCAAGCTAAGGCGGCGCTGATGCAGCAGGGCTTCTCGGCGAGCGCCGCTGCGCAATTGGCGGAAATGAGCGAGGCCTTCTCTTTGGGGCGCCTCGACGGCGAGTACGACAAGGGCCCTACCGAGATCACTCCGACGACGCTCGCGGATTTCGCTGCCAGGGTTTTCAGGCCTGCTTTCGAGGAGACCTGACTTGGTGTGCGGTGGTGCCTTCGACAGGAATCGAACCTGTATCTGAGTCTTAGGAGGACCCCGTTCTATCCATTGAACTACGAAGACGCGGTGGACGGCCCGAACTTTACCAGTTCGCTTGCGCTTCGAACCGCCCCGTGCGTGAGGGCGGCAGCGCTCAGCGCAGGCCGACGCGCGAGGCGTGCCAGCGCAGCACGGCCGCGCGCGCCGGGTCGGACGCTTCGATGCGGTCGGCGCGCGTTTGCAGGGCGCGCATTTCTTCGACCTCGCTGATGATCTTGCCTGGGCTCAGCAAGGCCTGAACGAGCACGCTTGCTTCTTCTGCAAGCGCCTTGAGCGCGCCAGCCAAGCCGCTGCCGAACGTGCTTGCGCTGGACGACCGGTCAAGGGTAGACATAAAGGGAACTCCTGGATCTGGTGAGTGGGATGACCCCTCTATTCTAGGGTTTACCCGAATATGTCCCGGAGCGTGGGAAATAGGGCGCCGAAGGCACCCAGGAGTGGGCCCGGCGCATCACGGTTGCGCAGCTCGTCCAACCACATGGCGCGGGCTAACCCCAAGACAAAATCTTTGAAAAGTTGACCATGGTCAAGCAAGCGACGTTCGTGCTGCGCGCACCATCTGCCCTGTTCGCATCTCGGCTCAGATTCTTTAAAAAATAGAGCACACCCTTACACAGGAGACAACATGATGAAGAACTTCTTTTCGCGTGCCCACGCTTGCCGGGCCAAAGTCTTTACCGCCGCCATGCTGGCACTCGCGGCCACCGCACCAGCCGCAGCATGGGAGCCCGCCAAGCCGGTGGAGTTCGTGATTCCAGCGGGCACCGGCGGAGGCGCCGACCAGATGGGCCGGCTGCTGCAGGGCATCGTCATCAAGTACAAGCTCATGAAAGAGCCGTTGATCGTCGTCAACAAGTCGGGCGGCGCGGGCGCCGAAGGCTTTCTGGCGGTGAAGGAAGCCAAGGGCGATCCGCACAAGATCATCATCTCGCTGTCCAACCTGTTCACCACGCCCATGGCCACCGGCGTGCCCTTCAACTGGAAGGATATGACCCCGGTCGCAATGCTGGCGCTCGACCAGTTCGTGCTGTGGACCAATGCCGAGCAACCGTACAAGAGCGCCGCGGAGTACATCGCGGCAGCCAAGGCGGCGGGACCGAGCAAGTTCAAGATGGCCGGCACCGGCTCCAAGCAGGAAGACCAAATCATCACCGTGGCGCTCGAGAAGGCCACCGGCACCAAGTTCATCTACGTGCCGTTCAAGGGCGGCGGCGAGGTGGCGGTGCAGCTGGTGGGCGGCCATGTGCAGTCGACCGTCAACAACCCGATCGAGGCGGTGGCCCAGTGGCGTGCGGGCAAGCTGCGCGCGCTGTGCGTGTTCGACGACGAGCGCATGCCGTTCAAGGCCAAGGTCACCGAGACGCAGTCGTGGAACGATGTGCCCACCTGCAAGGAAGCCGGCGTTCCCACCAAGTACACGATGCTGCGCGGCATCTTCATGCCTCCGGGCGTCACGCCCGAGCAGCGCGCCTTCTACGTCGACCTTCTGACCAAGATCGCGGCCACGCCCGACTGGAAGGAATACATGGAGAAGGGCGCGTTCAACCCGACGTTCATGACGGGCGAACCCTTCACCAAGTGGCTGACCGAAGCGGAAGCCACCCACCGCACGCTGATGAGCGAAGCCGGTTTCCTGGCCAGCAGCAAGTAGCAGCAATCGAGCGCCCTGCAGCGCTCCTTGCCTGACGACGCGGCCGCCGCGGAAGGGCGGCGGGCGGGGCGCTGCACTCTCGTTTTTTTCTCGGTACATACACACGAACGATGAGGTCTCCATGGAGCACGACGAGAATTCCGAAGGCGCGGCACGCACCGGCGTAGCGACCAATGTGGTCGAGGCGGTGGTGGCGGCGGTCCTGCTGGCAATAGGCCTTGTAGTCATCGTCGAGAGCCAGAGGCTGGGCTCCGGCTGGACCAGCGACGGCCCCGGCTCGGGCTACTTTCCCTTCTACATTGGCGCGATCATCGCGATCTCCGGCGCCGGCATCCTGTACCAGGCGCTGCTCGGCAAAGACAAGAAGACCGAAATCTTCGTCGACTCGGTGCAGCTCAAGCGCGTGCTCTCTGTGCTGCTGCCTGCCATCGTCTACGTGCTTGCCATCTCGTTGCTCGGGCTGTACCTGGCGTCGGCGATCTACATCGCGCTCTTCATGGTGTTGCTCGGCAAGTACTCATGGGTGAAGAGCGTCATCGCGGCACTGGTCGTCAACACGGTTTTCTTCTGCATGTTCGAGGTGTGGTTCAAGGTGCCGCTGTTCAAGGGCGCTCTCGATCCCCTCCGATTCCTCGGCTACTGAATTTCACGGAGCAAACGCGAAATGGAAGAAATCAGCGCCCTGCTGCAGGGCTTCTCGGTGATCCTCACCCCCATGAACATCGGCCTGATGTTCGTCGGCATCATCCTGGGGGTACTGATCGGCGTGCTCCCGGGGCTCGGCGGCGCCAACGGCGTGGCCATCCTGCTGCCCCTCACGTTCACGATGTCGCCCACCTCGGCGATCATCATGCTGTCGTGCATCTACTGGGGGGCGCTGTTCGGCGGTGCCATCACCTCCATTCTGTTCAACATACCGGGCGAGCCGTGGTCGGTGGCCACCACCTTCGACGGCTACCCGATGGCGCAGCAGGGCAATGCGGGCGCGGCGCTCACCACGGCGTTCACCTCGTCGTTCATCGGCGCACTGCTGGCGGTGATCATGATCACCTTCCTCGCGCCGCTGGTGGCCAAGTTCGCGCTGAAGTTCGGCTCGCCCGAATTCTTTGCGGTGTACTTGCTTACCTTCTGCAGCTTCGTGGGCATGGGCAAAGGGTCGCCATTCAAGATCCTGGCATCCATGGCGCTCGGCTTTGCGCTGGCGAGCGTGGGCATGGACACGGTCACGGGCCAGCTGCGGCTGACCTTCGGCCAGCCTGAGCTGATGCGAGGGTTCGACTTCCTCATTGCAGTGATCGGCCTGTTCGGCATCGGCGAAATTCTGCTGTCGATGGAAGAAGGCCTGAAGTTCTCCGGCAAGACCGCGAAGATCGATCCGAAGGTGGTGCTGCAGACCTGGAAGCAGCTGCCGCAGTACTGGGTAACGTCGCTGCGCAGTTCGCTCATCGGCATCTGGATGGGCATCACGCCCGGCGGCGCCACTCCGGCTTCGTTCATGGCCTACGGCCTGGCCAAGAAGATGTCCAAGCGCGGCTCCAAGTTCGGCACCGGGCAAATGGAAGGCGTGGTTGCGCCCGAAACCGCGGCGCACGCCGCAGGCACCAGCGCATTGCTGCCGATGCTGGCGCTGGGCATTCCGGGCTCGCCCACTGCCGCGGTGCTGCTGGGCGGCCTGCTGATCTGGGGCCTGCAGCCGGGCCCGCTGCTCTTCGTCGAGCAGAAGGACTTCGTCTGGGGCCTCATCGCCAGCATGTACCTGGGCAACATCGTCGGCCTCATCGTGGTGCTGAGCACGGTGCCGCTGTTCGCCTCGATCCTGCGCATTCCGTTCTCGATCATCGCGCCGGTGATCATCGTGATCTGCGCCATTGGCGCCTACACGGTGCACAACGCGATGCTCGACATCTGGTTCATGCTCGGCTTCGGCGTGGTGGGGTATCTTTTCAAGAAGCTCGACTTCCCGCTCGCGCCGCTGGTGCTGGCGCTGGTGCTCGGCGACAAGGCCGAAGACTCGTTCCGCCAGGCCATGCTGGTCTCGCAGGGCGACGTGATGATCATGTTCTCGAACCCGCTGGTCGGTGGCATCACCACCCTGGCGCTGGTGCTGCTGTTCTGGCCGCTGATCTCCAAGGTGCTTGCACTGGTCAAGCCCAAGAAGCACGACGAGTTTGCCGTCGAGCGCCCCGTGGACTGACCGGAGAACAACCAACATGCCAGTGATTGCACTCACCCAGGAGATGGGCTCCCTTGCCAAGGACGTGTCGCAGCGCCTTGCCGAGCAGCTCGGGCTCGAGATCATGCGCCACGAGACGATCGAGCGCGTGGCCGACCGCATGCAGGTGCCGACCAGCTTCATCGGCCGCCTGCGCGACGGCAAGGCCGGCTTTGTCGAACGGCTCACGGCCGACAAGCGCAGCCTTGCGCTCTACACGGCCGAAGAACTCTTTGCACTGGCCGACCGCGGCAACGTGGTGCTGCGCGGCTGGGGCGCCACCTGCCTGCTGCGGCCGGTGCCGCACGTGGTGTGCGTACGCATCACGCGCTCGATGAAGAATCGTGTCGCATGGCTGATGGCGCACCTGGAAACCGACGACGCGGAGTTTGCCGAAGCCGAAATCCGGCGCAGCGACGATGCGCACGCGGCGCGCATGCATGCGCAGTTCGGCGTGACATGGGGCGACCCGGTGCTCTACGACCTGGTGCTCAACACAGATCGCATCTCGGTGGACAGCTGCGTGGCGCAGATCCGCGCGCTGGCGGAGCGGCCGGAGTTTGCCGAAACACCGGCCTCGCGCGCGCTCCTGGCCAACATGACGCTTGCGGCGCGCGTGAAGTCGGCGCTGAAGGACAACGAGGCGACCAGCGACATCCGCGTGACCGTCGAGGCCGACCAAGGCAAGGTAAAGCTGAGCGGCATCGTTCTCAACGCGGAAGAACGCGCGCTTACGGAGGACGTGGCCTCCAAGGTGGGCGGCGTAAGCAGCGTGGACAACGCGCTGCGCCTGATGACCGTTCCGCGCCGCTTCGCATCGTCCAAGCAGACCTGAATACCGCGCGCGACTGCGCGCCTGCCTAGATCTTTCCGCGTTTTCGGAGCCGGCTAAGGGTTTCTGCGGAGAGGTTGAGATACGACGCAAGCTCCTTGCTGGGAATGCGGTCTTCCAGCTCGGGGTGCTTGCGCATGAATCGGTGCACGCGCCCGGGTGCGTCGAGCAAATGCAGCGTGATGGTGTGCGCCATGATTTCGCTCATGCCGCGCATCACGCAGTATTCGAACAGCTCCTTGGTCTCGGGGTGGCGGTTCAAGAACGCGATCCACTCCTTCAGCGGGAGGCTGGCCACGCGAGCCTTGGTGACGCACACGATGCCGTAGGGCGTGGGCGTGCCAAGCCGCAGGGCCGCATAGCTCGTTTCCATGTCGTGCGCGTCGGCAAAGCGCAGGATCATTTCCTTGCCCTCGGGGTTGCTCACCACCCGCTTGAGGATGCCGTCGAGGATGAAGTACTGCTCCATCTCCCGCACGCCCTGGTGCAACAGAAAGTCGCCTTTGTTGCCGTCCACGATGACGAGATGGGTTTCCAGCTCGGCGCGTTCGCTCTCGCTCAGGTCCTTGAGAAGGATGTTCTGCCGGAGCTGCGCGCGAATGATGTTTTTCTCCGGATGGTTTTCCAACAAAGTCATGGGGCCCGTCTTGCTCGAATTCGCAACAACAACTTCTGGTTCATCTGGCTGGTGCCGTTTTCCGGAAAGTTGACCGAGGTCAACGCCCGAAAGACATGCCCCGAATCATAGTCCCGGCTCGGGCCTCGGCCATTCACCCAAGCAAGAAGGAGAGACATGTCTTCAGTAAGAACGGATAAAGAGGCATCCACGACCCTCGACGACGCCCTCAAGCCAAAGAACAAGGCTGCCGAAGGCGACGCGGTCGTGCTCGCACTCAAGCAACCCACGGAGGAGGCGCACGACACCACGATCGACGGCTTCCACCTGGTCATCGATGCGCTGAAGCTGAACGATATCGACACGATCTTCGGCTTGCCGGGCATTCCGATCACCGACCTGACGCGGATGGCCCAGGCAGAAGGCCTGCGCGTCATCTCGTTCCGCCACGAGCAGCATGCGGGCAATGCCGCTGCCGCTGCCGGCTTTCTCACGCAAAAGCCGGGCATCTGCCTCACGGTGTCTGCGCCGGGCTTCCTGAACGGCCTGACGGCGCTGGCCAACGCCACCACCAACTGCTTCCCGATGATTCTCATCAGCGGCTCCAGCGAGCGCGAGATCGTCGACCTGCAGCAGGGCGACTACGAAGAGATGGACCAGCTGGCCATCGCCAAGCCGCTGTGCAAGGCTGCCTTCCGCGTGCTGCACGCCGAAGACATCGGCGTGGGCATTGCACGGGCCATCCGCTCGGCCGTGTCGGGCCGCCCCGGCGGCGTGTACCTCGATCTGCCGGCCAAGCTGTTCGCGCAGACCATGGACGCCGAAGCCGGCCGCAGGTCGCTCATCAAGGTGGTCGATCCGGCCCCCCGCCAGATTCCGGCGCCCGATGCGGTTCAGCGCGCGCTCGACCTGCTCAAGGGAGCAAAGAAGCCGCTGATCCTGCTCGGCAAGGGTGCGGCCTATGCACAGGCCGACGCCGACATCCGCGCGCTGATCGAGAAGACCGGCATTCCCTACCTGCCGATGTCGATGGCCAAGGGCCTGCTGCCCGACACGCATGCGCAATCGGCCGCTGCGGCGCGCTCCTATGTGCTGCAAGAGGCCGACGTGGTGATGCTGGTGGGCGCGCGCCTCAACTGGCTGCTCTCGCACGGCAAGGGCAAGACCTGGGGCCAGGAGAAGGGCGCCAAGCAGTTCATCCAGATCGACATCGCACCGACCGAGATCGACAGCAACGTGGCCATTGCCGCACCGGTGATCGGGGACATCGGCTCCTGCGTGGCGGCGCTGCTCGCCGGCGTCGATGCCAAGTGGGCCAAGCCGCCGGCCGAATGGACCGGCGCCATTGCCGAGCGCAAGGACAAGAACCTGTCGAAGATGGCCGTGACGCTGGCCGCGCGGCCTTCGCCGATGAACTTCCACAGCGCGCTGAGCGTGATCCGCGACCAGGTGAAGGCCCGGCCCGACGCCATTGTGGTGAACGAGGGTGCCAACACGCTCGACTTCGCACGCAGCATCGTCGACATGTACGAGCCGCGCAAGCGCCTGGACGTGGGCACGTGGGGAATCATGGGCATCGGTATGGGCTTTGCCGTGGCGGCCGCGGTGGTGACCGACAAGCCGGTGATCGCCATCGAGGGCGACAGCGCCTTCGGCTTCAGCGGCATGGAGGTGGAAACCATCTGCCGCTACAACCTGCCGATCTGCATCGTCGTGTTCAACAACAACGGCGTCTACCGCGGCACCGACGTCAACCCCAGCGGCACGCCCGACGTGGCGCCCACCGTTTTCGTGAAGAACGCGCGCTACGACAAGCTGATGGAAGCCTTCGGCGGCGTGGGTGTCAACGCCACCACCGCGGACGAACTGCAGAAGGCGCTGGCCGAAGCCGTGGCTTCCCGCCGCCCCACGCTCATCAACGCCGTGATCGACGAGACCGCCGGCACCGAGAGCGGCCGCATCACCAGCCTCAATCCGGCCACGGCCAAGAAGAAGTAATCCGTTCATTCAATCAGGAGATCGCAGCAATGAGCAGCAACAACAAACCCCTCAACGGCATCAAGATCATCGACTTCACCCACGTGCAGGCGGGTCCGGCATGCACGCAGATGCTGGCCTGGTTCGGCGCCGACGTGATCAAGGTCGAGCGCCCGGGTGCCGGCGACGTCACGCGCAGCCAGCTGCGCGACATCCCGAATGTCGACGCGCTGTACTTCACCATGCTCAACAGCAACAAGCGTTCGATCACGCTGGACACCAAGAAGCCCGAGGGCAAGGCGGTGCTGGAAAAGCTGATCCGCGAATCCGACGTGCTGGTGGAAAACTTCGGCCCCGGTGCACTCGACCGCATGGGCTTTACCTGGGCGCGCATCCAGGAACTGAACCCCAAGATGATCGTCGCCTCGGTCAAGGGCTTCAGCGACGGCCACCACTACGAAGACCTGAAGGTGTACGAGAACGTGGCGCAGTGCGCGGGCGGCGCGGCCTCCACCACCGGCTGGTGGAAGGGTGAAAACTCGGTGCCCACCATTTCGGCGGCCGCACTGGGCGACTCCAACACCGGCATGCACCTGGCCATCGGCATCCTGACGGCCATCATCGGCCGCCAGCAAACGGGCAAGGGCCAGAAGGTGGCTTGCTCCATGCAGGACGCCGTGCTCAACCTGTGCCGCGTGAAGATGCGCGACCAGCAGCGCCTGGACAGCGTGGGCTACCTGGAGGAATACCCCCAGTACCCGCACGAGATGGACGCCTTCAAGGACAAGGTGGTGCCGCGCGGCGGCAATGCCGGCGGCGGCGGACAGCCGGGCTGGATTTTGAAGTGCAAGGGTTGGCAGACCGATCCCAACGCCTACATCTACTTCACGGTGCAGGGCCACGCCTGGGACCCGATCTGCGACGCGCTCGGCAAGCCCGAGTGGAAGACCGACCCGGACTACATGACCCCCAAGGCCCGCCAGCCGCACATCGACCAGATCTTCGCGACCATCGAGGACTTCATCAAGGACAAGACCAAGTTCGAGGCGGTGGACATCTTCCGCAAGCACGACATTCCTTGCGCCCCGGTGCTGTCGATGAAGGAACTGCTGCACGACGAGTCGCTGCGCAAGAGCGGCTCCATCGTCGAAGTGCCGCACAAGGAGCGCGGCAGCTACTGGACCATCGGCAGCCCGATCAAGTTCTCGGACCTCAAGCCCGAGGTCACCGCCTCGCCGCTGCTGGGCGAGCACACTGAAGAGGTGCTGGCGGAGCTGGGCTACACCAAGGAACAGATCGACAATCTCAAGGAATCCAAGGCCGTGTAGCGGCTCCCCCGGTTTCGTCCGCTCCAGGAGCGGGCGAAACCGGGAATCGACATGAAGCGCCAGAGGTAAACATGCAAGCGAACGTTGATTTCAAGCAGCTCGTCGAAGGCGCCGGCGACGCGATCATGGTGTGCGATGCGAAAGGAGCGATCACGCTCTGGAACCGCGCCGCCGAGCGGATCTTCGGCTTTACCGAAGCCGAGGCACTGGGCCAGTCGCTCGACATGATCATTCCCCAGAGGCAGCGCCAGCGGCACTGGGACGGTTACCACAAGACCATGGAAACCGGCATCACCAAGTATGGAGCCGACCTGCTGCGCGTACCCGCGCTGCACAAGGACGGGCACACGCTGTCGATCGCCTTCACGGTGTCGATGCTGTTCTCGGAGGATCGCGAGGTCACGGGCATCGTTGCCATCGTGCGAGACGAAACCGCCCGCTTTGCCGAAGAGCGTAAATTGCGCGCTCGACTGCAAGAAGCAGAGACCACGATCAAAGGAGACAGCTGATGAGCAAGGCACTTGAGGGCGTTCGCATTCTCGACTTCACCCATGTCCAGTCCGGCCCCACCTGCACCCAGCTGCTGGCGTGGTTCGGCGCCGACGTGATCAAGGTGGAGCGCGCCGGCGAAGGCGATGCAACGCGCGCACAGCTGCGCGACATTCCCGGTGTGGACAGCCTCTACTTCACGATGCTGAACCACAACAAGCGCTCGATCACGCTGGACACCAAGAAGCCGAAGGGCAAGCAGGTGCTCGACTCGCTGATCAAGACCTGCGACGTGCTAGTGGAGAACTTCGCACCCGGCGCGCTCGACCGCATGGGCATTACCTGGGCCCACATCCAGGAGCTCAACCCGCGCATGATCGTGGCCTCCGTCAAGGGCTTTGGCCCCGGCAAGTACGAGCACTGCAAGGTGTACGAGAACGTGGCGCAGTGCGCGGGCGGCGCGGCGTCGACCACCGGCTTCGAAGACGGCCCGCCTGTTGTCACGGGCGCGCAGATCGGCGACAGCGGCACCGGCCTGCACCTGGCGCTGGGCATCATGGCGGCGCTGTACCAGCGCAACAGCACGGGCCGCGGCCAGCAGGTGCTCGCGCCCATGCAGGACGCAGTGCTGAACCTCTGCCGCGTGAAGATGCGCGACCAGCAGCGCCTGGAGCGCACCGGCACCATGCACGAGTACCCGCAGTACCCCGACGGCAAGTTCGGCGACGCGGTGCCGCGTGCGGGCAATGCATCGGGCGGCGGCCAGCCGGGCTCCATTCTCAAGTGCAAGGGCTGGGAGACCGACCCCAACGCGTACATCTACTTCATCACCCAAGGGGCGGTGTGGCCCGCGGTGTGCAAGGTCATCGGCGAAGAAGGCTGGATTACCGACGAGGCCTATGCCACGCCGGCGGCGCGCCTGCTGCACCTGAAGCCGATCTTCGCGCGCATCGAGCAATGGACCATGACCAAGGACAAGTTCGAGGCCATGGACATCCTCAACCAGTACGACATTCCGTGCGGCCCGATTCTCTCGATGAAGGAAATCGCCGCCGACGAATCGCTGCGCGAGACCGGCACCATCGTCGAGGTGGACCACCCCACCCGCGGCAAGTACCTGACGGTGGGCAACCCGATCAAGATGTCCGACAGCCGGACCGAAGTGACGCGCTCGCCGCTTCTCGGCGAGCACACAGAAGAAGTGCTGACGCAGCTCGGCTACACGGCGGGCGACGTTGCGGCGCTGCGCGCCGAAGGCGTGATTTGAGCCTGAGCTGAAGAAACGCTGTTTTTGAAGGCCGGGGAAATCGCGGGTGCAAATTCATCCGCAGTGGGAATTCGCGGCCATCTATGTATAACTTATGGCAAATGCATTCAATAAAATAGTTTAACTATTATTTATCGATCATCGAATCTACATTTTGATCATGCCGACACGCAAAACATTTGCCGCCCGGCGCTCAATATCTAGGAGAAATTTCATGATCGATGATTTGCCGGTTCAATATTGGAGCAGTGAAACGGAACGCAATGCGTACAACGCGGCGTTCTACGAGTTGGGTTTTCGCTGGCATTGGGACCGCGAAATCTACTGCCAGCTGCTGCGCCAGAGCCAGGACGGCATTGAGCGCGTCTGCAATTACCTGAATACCCACCAGCCGCATCTTCTGCGCGCCTACGACGCCAAATTCTTGGCCGAGGTGATCGAGCAGAAGAAGGAAAAGCATCAAAAGCGGGAGCTCGAAGCGGGCGCCATGAAAAAGCGCTATTTCAATTGGGCCGAAAGCCGCGGCGCCGAGCTCGGCGCCTGAAATTGCCATGAATATCCACGAATACCAAGGCAAGGACGTATTGCGCAAATACGGCGTGCCCACGCCGCGTGGATATGCATGCTTTTCGCCCGACGAGGCAGCCGACGCCGCCGCGCGGCTCGGTGGCAGGGCCTGGGTGGTCAAGGCGCAAATTCATGCCGGCGGCCGCGGCAAGGGCGGCGGCGTCCGGCTGGCCTGGTCGCCCGCCGAAGTGCGGCGCCACGCGAGCGAGCTGTTGGGCATGACCTTGAAAACGCACCAGACCGGCCCCGAAGGCCGCTTGGTCAAGCGCCTGCTGGTCGAGGAGAGCGTCGAGATCGAGAAGGAGTTCTATCTCGGCATGGTGGTCGACCGGGAATCGCGCCGCGTTGCGCTGATGGCGTCGAGCGAAGGCGGCATGGACATCGAAGAGGTCGCGGCGCGCACCCCGGAAAAAATCCGCAAGCTGTTCATCGACCCCGCCACCGGCGTGAAGGTGGCCGAGGCGGACGGCCTGGCGCGCGATATCGGCTTTTCCGGAAAGTCGATGCTGCAGGTGCGCACGCTGGTGCAAAGCCTCTACCAGGCCTTCGACGCCTGCGACGCATCGCTGGCAGAGATCAACCCGCTGGTGCTGACGCGCGACGGCCGCGTGATGGCGCTGGACGCCAAGTTCAACTTCGATCCCAACGCGCTCTTCCGCCAACCGGAGATCGCCGCGATGCGCGACTTCGACGAGGAAGACCCGGCCGAGGTGGAAGCTTCGAGGTTCGATCTTTCCTATATTCCGCTCGAGGGCGACATCGGCTGCCTGGTGAATGGCGCAGGGCTGGCAATGGCCACGATGGACGCGATCAAGCTCTACGGCGGATCGCCGGCCAATTTTCTGGACGTGGGCGGTGGCGCCACGGCCGAGAAGGTGACAGAAGCCTTCAAGCTGATGCTGCGCAATCCGAACCTACGAGCCATCCTGGTCAACATCTTCGGCGGCATCATGAAATGCGACGTGATTGCGCGCGGCATCATCGCCGCGGCGCGCGAGGTCGAGCTGTCCGTGCCGCTCGTGGTGCGCATGAAGGGCACCAACGAGACCCTCGGCCGGACCATCCTCGGGCAGTCAGGGCTTCCGATCATTTCTGCCAACGACATGGCGGATGCGGCTCAGACGGTTGTGGCTGCGGCTCGTCGGGGGGCTCGATGAAGGCTCGCTGCTCGATTTGCCGAGTCGTGCATTCAGGGCGGCGCTCCCGCCGACGGGGTACCTTGCTCCGCGAATGTCCCCCGGGGCTGCGCCCCTCCTCCTTTATTTCGCTGCGCAAGGCACCCCATCGACGGGCGCGTCATACGCGCCGGTCGTTGATCAGCGGTGCACCAGCAGCGTGCCCCGGTGCACAGGGCATCGGGTGCTCCCCGCAGCGAAATAAAGGAGGAGGCCGCAGGCCGGGGGACATTCGCGGAGGGGAGTACCCGGTGGCCTTTGCACCCGCCCTGAACAACAGCGCCAAAGAACAGCAACTGCGCCAAGAACAAGAGACGGAGAGCTGAGACATGTCGATCCTGATCAACAAGCACACACGCGTGATCACCCAAGGTATCACCGGCAAGACAGGACAGTTCCACACTGCCATGTGCCGCGACTACGGCCACGGCCAGAAATGCTTCGTCGCCGGAGTCAACCCCAACAAGGCAGGCAAGACCTTCGACGGTATTCCCGTGTTCGGCACCGTGAAAGAAGCCAAGGCCGAAACCGGCGCCACCGTCTCCGTCATCTATGTGCCGCCGCCGTTCGCCGCAGCAGCCATCGACGAGGCCGTCGATGCCGGGCTCGATCTTGTCGTGTGCATCACCGAAGGCATTCCGGTGCGCGACATGATCCGCACGCGACACCGCATGGAAGGTAGCAAGACCTTGCTGCTGGGCCCCAATTGCCCCGGTCTCATCACGCCCGACGAAATCAAGATCGGGATCATGCCCGGCCACATCCACCAGAAGGGCCGCATCGGCGTCGTGTCTCGTTCGGGCACGCTCACCTACGAGGCCGCGAGCCAGCTTGCGAGCTTCGGCATCGGGCAGTCGACCGTCGTCGGCATCGGCGGCGACCCCGTCGGCGGGCTTCGGCACATCGATGTGCTGAAGATGTTCAACGACGATCCTCGCACCGACGCCGTGATCATGGTCGGCGAAATCGGCGGCAACGACGAAGAGATCTGCGCGCGCTGGATCAAGGACCACATGCAAAAGCCCGTGGTCGGCTTCATTGCCGGTGCCAGCGCACCGCCCGGCAAGCGCATGGGCCATGCGGGCGCCATCGTGTCCGGTGGCAAGGGCACCGCGCAGGAAAAGCTCGCGGTCATGAAGGAGTGCGGCATTCACGTGACCGACAACCCCGCCGAAATGGGAAAGCTGCTCGCGTCGCTCGTGGTCCCCGACTACCTGCCTTTCGACTGAGCCCTGAAAAAACCACTCCAACAGAAACCAAGGAAGGCACGACATGCAGCAGCAACAGCAAGCACAGCAGCAACAGCGATGGGTCCGTTTCGAGCACGGCGGTGAAACCGGCTTCGGCACGCTCGAAGGCGACACCGTGCACGAGCACCGCGGCAACATGTTCGAGCGCCCCGAGCCCACTGGCCGCGTGTTCGTGCTCTCCGGCGTGCGGCTCCTCACACCCACCGAGCCCACCAAGGTCATTGCGCTGTGGAACAACTTTCACGCGCTCGGCGAAAAGCTCCAGTTGCCGGTGCCCGCGGAACCCCTTTACCTGCTGAAGTCCCCTAACTCCTACCTCTCGCCCGGCGCGGACATCCGCAAGCCCTTGTGCGACGGCAAGGTGGTGTTCGAGGGTGAGCTCGGCATCGTCATCGGCAAGACTTGCACCGCGGTGCCCGAGGCCGAGGCGCTTGGCCATGTGTTCGGCTACACCTGCGCCAACGATGTGACGGTGGCCGACATATTGAACCGCGACGCTTCGTTCGCGCAGTGGGTGCGCGCCAAGGGCTTCGACACCTTCTGCCCGATGGGCCCGGTAGTGGCCACCGGGCTCGTCCCCGCCACGCTGACCGTGACCACGCTGCTCAACGGCGAGGTGCGCCAGAACTATCCGATCAGCGACATGCGCTTTTCGGTCCAGCAACTCGTGAGCCTGATCTCCCTCGACATGACGCTGTACCCCGGCGACGTGATCCTGTGCGGCACTTCCATCGGCGTTGGTTCGATGAAGCCCGGCAGCCTTGTCGAAGTCGAGATCGGCGGCATCGGCAGGCTCGGCAACCGCTTCGGCTGAAGCCTGCCCGCGCACAAAGAATCAACAACTTGGGGATCGACATGAAGATAGCAGTCATCGGAGCGGGCGCCATTGGCGGCCTGGTGGGCGCCAAGCTCGCCCTGGCCGGCGAGGACGTGACGTTCATCGTGCGCGGAAAAAATCTCGACGCCATTGCCACCAACGGCTTCAAGCTCATCGGGGCCGACGGCACCGAGCAGGTGGCGCTCAATGCAAAAGCGACCGATCGCTACGACCAGGCGGGTCCGCAGGACATCGTCATCCTGGCGATGAAGGCGCACCAGGTCGAGGCCGTGGCGAACGATGTGCCCAAGCTCTTCGGGCCCGAGACCGTCGTGGTCACCATGCAGAACGGCATTCCGTTCTGGTACTTCCACAACCATGGCGGCGCATTGGCGGGCACCCCGGTGCGCAGTGTCGACCCAACGGGCGTCGTCGCCGCAAAGATTCCGGCCGAGCGTGTCATCGGCTGCGTCGTGTACCCGGCTTCGGAGCTGATTGCGCCGGGCGTGGTGAAGCACATCGAGGGCGACCGCTTTCCCGTCGGCGAGCTCGACGGCTCTTCGAGCGAGCGCGTGAACCGCGTCTCGGCCTGCTTCGCCGCGGCCGGCTTCAAGGCGCCGGTGCTCGACAACATCCGCTCTGAAATCTGGCTCAAGCTCTGGGGCAACCTGACCTTCAATCCGATAAGCAGCCTCTCGCACTCCACGCTGGTCGACATCTGCCAGTACCCGCCCTCGCGCGAGCTGGCCGCGGCAATGATGCAGGAGGCGCAGGCCGTGGCCCACAAGCTGGACATCGAGTTTCGCGTGACGCTCGACAAGCGCATTGCCGGCGCCGAGAAGGTTGGCAAGCACAAGACATCGATGCTGCAGGACGTCGAGGCAGGGCGCGCGCCGGAGATCGATGCGCTGGTGGGCGCGGTGGTCGAACTGGCGCGGCTCACCGAAACCCCTACGCCGCACATCGACACCGTGTATGCGCTCGTCAAGCTGCTGGCGCGTACGATGGAAGAGCAGCGCGGCCGGGTTTGTCTTCAAGAGATGGCCGGCTAGCACCGCTGGGCTGGGCGATTTTGCGCAGCATGTGTGCGCTGTGATCAATGAAATGGAACGGATGATGCGACGTACACGCAGCGCGAAGATCGTGGCCACGCTGGGCCCTGCCACCACCGACGAGCCGGCCATTCGTGCCCTGTTCGAACGCGGTGTCGATGTGTTCCGGCTCAACTTCAGCCACGGCACGCAGCACGACCATGCGCGGCGGCTCGACACCATCCGCAGGCTCGAGAAAGAGTTCGGCCGGCCCATCGGCGTGCTGCTCGACCTGCAGGGGCCGAAGCTGCGGCTGGGCACGTTCGAAGGCGGTCGCGCGCAGCTCGATGCGGGCGCGCGCTTCCGGCTCGACATGGACAAGACAAGCGGCAGTGCGCGGCGCGCGCCGCTGCTGCACCCCGAGATTTTTGCGGCGCTGCAAGTGGGCACCGAGCTGCTGCTCGACGACGGCAAGCTGCGGTTGCGTGTGGACAGCTACGGCGCCGACTTTGCCGAAACCACGGTGCTCGTCGGCGGGCCGATCTCGGACCGCAAGGGCGTGAACGTGCCAAGCGTGTTGCTGCCGATTTCGCCGCTCACGCCCAAGGACCTGGACGACCTGGCCTGCGGCCTTGCAATGGGCGTGGACTGGGTGGCGCTTTCTTTCGTGCAGCGCCCTGAAGACATCGAAGAGGCACGCGCCATCATCGGCAACCGCGCATGGATCATGGCCAAGCTCGAGAAGCCCGCGGCCATCGACCACCTGGACGCCATCGTCGACCTGTGCGACGGCGTCATGGTGGCGCGCGGCGACCTGGGCGTGGAGCTGCCGCCCGAGCGCGTGCCCGAGTTGCAGCGCCTCATCGTGCGTGCCTGCCGCAAGCGCGGCAAGCCGGTGGTGGTGGCCACGCAAATGCTCGAGTCGATGATTGCCGCGCCGGTGCCCACGCGTGCCGAAGTGTCCGACGTTGCAACCGCCGTCTACGACGGTGTGGACGCGGTGATGCTCTCCGCCGAATCCGCCTCCGGCAAATACCCGCTCGAGGCTGTGGCCATGATGGACCGCATCATCTCGCGCGTGGAAGCCGACGCGTCCTATCGCATTGGCATCGACGCCACGCACGAGGCCTCGCTCTCGACCACGGCCGATGCGGTGTGCGCTTCGATGCGCCAGGTGGCCGCGCTGCTGGCGCCTGCGGCCACCGTCACCTACACATCCTCAGGCTTTACCAGCCTGCGTGCCGCGCGCGAGCGGCCGGCGGTTCCCATTCTCAGCTTGACGCCCGACATTGCGACCGCCCGGCGCATGGCCATGGTGTGGGGCACGCATGCGGTGCAGGTCGACGACGTGCACGACGTGGCCGAAATGATCGAGTGCGCCTGCCGCGTGGCGTGCGCCGAAGGGTTTGCGAACACTGGCAGCGACGTGGTGGTGGTAGCCGGCCTTCCGTTCGGACTTTCGGGAACGACGAACCTGCTGCACGTTGCGCGAATACCGTAGGCGTTTCGTCCGACGTTCTTTTTCAGAATGAAGCACGCGACCCTGCGCCAGTTGAAAGTCTTTGAAGCGGTGGCGCGCCTGCTGAGCTTCTCGCGCGCAGCGGAAGAGCTGCACCTCACGCAGCCGGCCGTTTCCACCCAGGTGCGCAAGCTTGAAGAGCATGCGGGCAATGCGCTGTTCGAGCAGTTCGGCAAGAAGATCTATCTCACCCCCGCGGGCACCGAGCTGCTGCAGATCAGCCGCGCGATCATCCAGCAGTTCGAGGCGGCCGAGAACGCAATGCTGCAGTTCAACGGCGTCTCGGGCGGCAAGCTCAACGTGGGCGTGATCAGCGCGGGCGACTATTTCTTTCCACGCCTTCTGGTGGAGTTTGCGAGCCGGCACCGCGGCGTGACGCTCAACTTCACCGTGCACAACCGCGAAGGGCTCATGACCCACATTGCGGAGAACCTGACCGACCTGGCGATCATGGTGCGGCCCCCGATCGACCTGGACACCGTCAACCAGCCGTTCGCGCCGCACCCTTACGTGATTGTTGCGGCTCCCAACCATCCGCTGGTGGGCGTGCCCAGAATCCCGCTGGACCGGCTGATGCGCGAGCCTTTCGTGGTGCGCGAGAAGGCTTCGGACACCTGGCATTCGATGGAAGAGGGCTTTGGCGGCGACCTGAGCGGCATCAACATTGCCATGGAAATACGCAGCACCGAAACCATCAAGCAGGCGGTGATCGCGGGCATGGGCGTGAGCTTTGTCTCGGCCCACACCATCAGCCAGGAAACCCGGGCGGGCAGCCTGCGCGTGCTCGATGTGCAGGGCTTTCCGCTCATGCTGAATTGGTACGTGGTGCACCGGCGTGCCAAGCGTTTGCCGCCGGTGGCGCAAGCCTTCAAGGACTTTCTGCTCGCTGACGGCCCGACGCTCATTTCGCAGATCGTGCCGTTCGAGTCGGCCTCGCAGGGCACGCCGCTGTCTTGACGCCGCGCGGGCGGCAGTGGCTCAGCGCAGGCCGATGCGCGAGGCGCGCGAGCGCAGCACCTCGGCTTGCGCCGGATCGGTGGCTTCGATGTTGTCCGCCGCAACCTGCAGCGAACGCATCTGTTCCACCTCGCTGATGATCTTGTTCGGGCTGAGCAGGGCCTCGGCGAGCATCAGCGCTTCGTCGACAAGCGCCTTGAACGCATCGGCAAAGCTCTCGGAAGCAGCGGCATGGAACGGTTGGCGAAGGGTTGGCATTCGGGAGCTCCTTGGTTGCTTTTTGGATGCCCCGATCTTCCGGCTGCGTTCGTATCAAGTAAAACGATATTAATTGCCATTTGAATGCAGAAATAATGCATTGAAAATTGGAGGCGTCGAGATGGACATCAACCTGGCCCGGACCTTTCTCGCGATCGTGGACACCCGCAGCTTTCAGCGCGCCGCTGAGCGGCTGCACGTGACGCAGACCTCGGTGAGCGCGCGCGTGCGCACGCTCGAAGAGCTGCTGGGCCGTCCGCTCTTCGTGCGCAACAAGGCCGGCGCGGTGCTCACCACCGCCGGCGAGCAGTTCTTGCCGCACGCCACCACGCTGGTGCAGGTGTGGGAGCGTGCGCGCCACCAGGTTGCGGTGCCAAGCGGCAGCCGCGCGGTGCTCGCCATCGGCTGCGAGATCAGCCTGTGGGATCCGCTGCTGCTGCAGTGGCTGCTGTGGATGCGCACCGCCGCGCCGCAGCTGGCCATTCGCACCGAGGTCGGCTTTCCGCACGACCTGCTCGACAAGGTGGCGGCCGGCGTGCTCGACATTGCCATTGCCTATGCACCGCAGCAGCGGCCCGGCCTGCGCGTGGAGCTGCTCATCGAAGAAAAGCTCGTCATGGTCACCACCGCACAACGTCCGCGCGTGCCCAAGCCCGCGGACTATGTGTACGTGGACTGGGGCCCGGAGTTTGCGGCGCAGCACGGCCTTGCGTTTCCGGAACTCTCCAATGCAGCGGTGATGGCCGGGCTGGGGCCGCTCGGCCGCGAGTATTTGCTGGCCGCGGGTGGCACGGGCTACTTCAGGCACGACGTGGTGCGCAGCCATCTCGAATCGGGCCGGCTGCGCCGCGTGCCCAACACGCCGGAGTTTCTTTACCCCGCCTATGCGGTGTATGCGGTGGGTGCGGAGGCGGCCATCGTCGATCCCGCGCTGGCGGGCCTCAGGCAGGTGGTGAAGACCAAGCCTGCCAACGCAGACTAGGTGGGCGTCAGCGTGTGCCTTGCATGCGCCACGCGCTCTTCGTGCGACTGGAGCAGCGACTCGTAGTAAAGGCACAGCGGCATTGCGATGAACACCATGCCGGCTACGTAGACGATCAGGCCCATCAGCGGAAAGTCATCGCCGCCCCAGTAGGGAATGGACGCCACCGCGGCGCCCGCCGCAATGGCGGCGATCACGCAGCGAAGTGCGTTGCGCAAGAACGTGGTTCGCGAGTACCCAGGGGGGTCGTACTTCTGACGGTCCAGCCGGGAACACTCGCCCTTGTCTCCATCATCGTGCATCGTCGTTCCTTGTATTGGAGGGCGCAGATGATTCTTATCCCTGGCGATTGCCGCGGTCAAGGCGGCAGACCCGGACTCAGTCGTACTTCAGCGTGTAGATCAGGTCGAGCCCGCTTGTCTGCCCGGCCTGGCCGCGCAATGTGAGCCGCTGCGTCAGGTCGTAGAAGATGAAGAGAGTGCCGAAGGTGCCGCCCACGCTGCGCTCGTAGGTGAGGTAGAAATCCTTCGAGAGCCGCTTGCCGAGCGTTACCGCCGACTCGCGCAGGTCGCCGCCGTTGCCCGGCCCCTTGAAGCCGAGTTCGTCCAGGCCGAAGCGGCTGGCCAGGCTGCCGCCGCTTCCGCTTTTGCTGACATGGCCGATCAGCGCGAGAGCCGCCTGCTGCAGCAGTGCCGATTCGCCGCCGCTGGTCGCCGATGCGCGGCCCAGCACCACCCATGAAAGGGTTTCCGCATCCGACAGCGCGGGCTCGGAATAGAGCTTGACGCGCGGCGACTGCGCGGTGCCCGTGATCTGCACGCCGGCGCGCTGCGAGATGTTGGGCCGGATGGCCAGGATGTCGAGCGACGGATTGTCGAACGGGCCGTTGAAGCGCGCGAGGCCCGTTTCCACGTCGAGCTGCTGCCCGTAGGCGCGGTATTGGCCCTTGACGGTCCTGACCTCGCCGGTGATGCGCGGCGGCGCATCGAGCCGGTTGCTTCGGATTTCGAGGTCGCCCTCGAGCCGCGTCGTGATGCCGCGGCCCTGCACCGCGAAGTCGTCGCCCAGGTCGAAGTTCACCACGATGTCGGGCGGCTTCGCGGTCTGCGGCTTGGCGGCCTGCGCCTCGTTGCGCGCGGCATCGCGCTGGGCCTGCTCGGCCGCTTCGCGGTCCTTGGCGGCGGAGCGCACGACCACGTCGGAGCCCAGGCTGGGGGCGGTCTCGTCGGGCAGGATGATCACGGCGCGGTCGGTCTTGAGCTTGCCGCGCACGTTGAACTGGCCGCTGTCGAGCCGCGCCTGCAGGTTGCCCGAGAGCGTGACCTGCCGGTCGGTGCGCACCAGCACGCGCAGTGCGCGCAGGTCGGCCTGCAGGGCCATGCGGATGCCGGTGCCTGATGCACCACCCGATGTGCCCGCCGCACCCCAGCCGATGTCGCCGCGCGCCGTGAGCGAGCCGCCATCGGTGCCGGCTTCGCTCGCCGCCGTGCTGCGGTTGCCGCTCTGCCCCGCAATGCGCGCGGTGCTGCCGGCGCCGCCCTTGAGCGTGAATTCGGTGATCTCGATGCGCTCGCCCGTGAGCGTGGCGCGCAGGCGGCCGTCGCGCAGGTCCAGCCCTTCGACCGGCGCGCGCAGCGCAAGCTTGTCGGCGCCGAGCGTGCCATTCCAGCGCGGCGCCGCGCGGTTGCCCGCCAGAACGGCGTCCGCGTCCAGCGTGCCGGCCACGCGCCAGCCGGGCGGCGCGAGCATCGACCACACGCCCAGGTTGGGCAGCGTGGCCTTCACGTTGCCGGCCAGTGGCGCATCGGGTGCCCATTGCCAACCGTCCGCGCGTTGCTGCATGCGCGTGTTCAGCTCGGCGTTGATCTTTCCGGCGCGCTCGCTGTCCCACGCCAGGGTGGCGTGCACGGACTGGCCTTGCGCGTCGAGTCGCAGTTCGGCCTGGCGCAGGCCGGCGGGCGTGCTGGGTGCTTCCGCACCGGCGGTGGCGGAGTTCATCGTGCGCTCGCTGGCCGTGCCAGTGCCTCGGCTCGTGATGCGTGTGACGAGGGCCGCTTCGCCGGCCTGTACGCGGATGTCGCCGCTCTGGCGCGCAAGCCGCGCGTGCGCGCGCAGCGTGTCGCCGGCATCGATGTCCCAGTCGCCGTCGAACATCAGATTGCCGCTCACGCCCAGTTCATTGAAGGTGGTGCTGGCGCCGAAAGCCTCGGCCCACGCCATCGGCAGGCCCTGCAGCTTGCCCTTCGACTGCACGCGAAAAGCCTGGTTGGGCGCCGCGCCGCTCCGGGTGAAGCGCAGCGGCTGCCATTCGATGCGAACGGTGCCGGGCGCCGGCCCGCTCAGCGTGGCGTCGGCAGCGGAGGCTTCCAGCTCGAGCCGACTGGTGTTGCCGCTCCCGCTGGTCCTGATGGTGGCGGTGACTTCGCGGCCGAGCTCCAGGATCCACGGGGCGGCGGCAGCGCCCGCGGCGTTGACCCGCGCGCTGTCCTGGGCCTGCAGCCGCAGGCTCGCGAGGGCCGCGCGCCAATGGTTCGGGCCCGCAAGGCCGCCGCTCGCGCGGGCGTCGAGCGTGAGCTTTTGCGTGCCGGTGGTGGCTTCGCCCTGCAGCGCGAGCGTGGCCTGCGCCAGGCTGCCGTCGAGGTTGGCGCGCACGTCCTTCAATTGAACCGTGGTGGCTGCCGCATTGGCATTGGCATTTGCGTTGGCCGCCGGCATGCGCAGGTCGAGGCGCGGCACGCCGAGCGTGGCCTTGATGCTGGGTTCTGCGGCGCCGCGCTGGGCCGGCGCACCGGGGTTCTCGAGCCGGCGCTGGATGGTCTGCCATCCGCCCTGCCAACTGGCGTCCAGCTGCGCCGAGCCCTTGGCCGTCTTGCCGGCGAACACGTTCGCCATTTCGGGCAGGCCTTCGATCCAGCGCTGCACCGCGTCGGCATCGTCGATGCGTGCCTTGATGTCGCCGCCGCCCTGCGACGGTGCGATGCGGCCTTCGAGCTGCGCACTGCCGCCCGGCAACGTCAGGTCGAGCTTGCCGCTCGCGGCCTGCTCGGCCACGCGCACCTGCAGCTTGCCGGTAATGCTGGCGCCCTCGGCCTCCAGGCGCAGCGTGCGCAGGTCGAGCACCTGGTTCTTCCATTGGCCCTGTGCAAGCGCGCGGTCCACGCCGAAGCCGGGCATCGCCTTGCTGCCGGCCCCGCCTTCGGCGCGCAGCGCCAGGTCGAAGCCGATGGTGTCTTCGCGCTGCTGCGCGGTGGCCGTGCCGCTGATGGGCGCGCCCGACAACTCGCTGTGCAGCAGGCTGGCGCGCACACGGCGCACGGTGGCGCGCACTTGCCATGGCGCAGGCGCGGGGCTCCAGCGGCCCTCTGCTTCGATGCGGCCGCCGCCCGTGCGCAGGGTGGCTCCGGGAATCGTCCAGTTGGTGCCGTCGAAGCCGACGCGCGCTTCCACCTGCTCGAGCGGTAGCGCGCCCTTGTCCCAGGGCCCCGGCACCGCATTGCGGATGCTGGCCGAGGCTTGCCAGGCCGATGCGCCGGCGGCGGCGTCGGGCTGCAGTTCGACCGTGCCGGTCAGCCGTGTGCGCGGCGCGCCGGGCCACAGGGCGGCCGCATCCACGTTGCGCAGATCGGCCTTGGCGTCGATGACGGGCTGCGGCAGCCACGGCGCGATGTTGGCCTGCAGCTTCGCTTCCATCGGGTCTTCCGCGGCGGGCTCCGCCGGCTTCAGTTCGGCGGCAACCTGCAGCCGCGCGCCGGTGCCGGCAAGGGTGCCCTTGATGGCCGCTTCGGCCAGCACGTCGATGCTGCGTCCTTCCGCCAGCGGTGCCTTCACGCGGCCGTTCAGCGTGGCGTCCAGCGCCATGGGCGCGGGGCCCTGCAGCTTCACGCGCGCGCTGTAGTGGCCGTCGGCAATGTCGACGCCCTTGACCTCCAGGTGGTGCTCGGCGCCGGTGTAGCGGTAGCTGCCCGCGAGCTGGTTGGCCTGGAGTGCGGGCGGGCCGCTCCACTGCAGCTGGTCGATGCGAAACGGCACGTCGACCTCGACAGGCAGCACGAGTTGCTCGAGCGGCTCGGTGGGCGTGTCGCTCGGCGGGCCGCGCTTTTCGATGAGGAGCCGCGCCGCATGCACTTCGCCCAGCTGCAGCTTGCGCTTGAACAGCGGGGCGAGCTGCCAGCCGATGTCCGCCTCATGCACCTCCACCGCCAGCTTCTCGCTTTGCCAGCGCAGCCAGCCGATGCGCCCGCCCGTGCGCAGCGAGCCCGTGACGTCGCGGCTTTCGAGCGTCTGGCCGGCGGGCAGGTAGCGCGCGGCCTTGGCAAGTGCAAAAGCCAGCGACTGGTTGGAGCCCAGCCACCACCACGTGCCCGCGCCCAGCACAAGCACCAGCGCGAGCAGGCCCGCGGCAGTCCAGCCGAGCGCGCGCAGCACCCGCCGCGTGCGCGAGCGCCGTGCGCGCGGCGCTGCCTTGTCGGGCTGGGGTTCGGCGTCTGTCTGCATTCGTGCGTGCTGGGTCAAAAGGTGAAGCCCAGGCGAAAGTGAAGGCGGAACTTCTTCGTGTCCACGCCATAGGCAAGGTCGGCCTGCACCGGCCCCACCGGGCTGCGCCAGCGCGCACCTACGCCCACGCCAACCTTGGGCTTGAGCTCCCCGGGCTTGTCGGCCACTGCGCCCGCGTCGACGAAGACGGTGCTTTCCCACTCGGTGAGCTTGTCGTTGTAGACGAAGGGCCGCTGCCATTCGAGGCTCATCACGCCCAGGTAGCGGCCCGCCACGATCTGGCCGTCGCTGCGCACGGTGCCGATCTGGCGGTAGCTGTAGCCGCGCACCGTGGTGTCGCCGCCGGTCAGGAACATCAGCGTGGAGGGGATCTGCGCGCTTTCCTTGGCGCTCACCGCGCCGGCTTCGGCGCGCAGCTGGAACCGGCTGCGGCGCGCGAGCGTGGCGGCGTCGCGGCCGTTCGCAAAGCCCAACGGCAGCACGCCGAGCCAGCGCGCATAGGTGCGCGTGAAAGGCAGTTGCTCGCCAGTCAGCGTGTAGCCCGCGGCAAGTTCGAGCGCCAGGCCGTAGCCGCGCGTGGGCGCGGCGTTGTCGTCGAAGTAGCGGCCAGTCCAGCCCCAGTTGGCCGTCACGGCGGAGGCGGAGGGCGGGGCGTTGATGCCGCGGTTCTGCGCATAGTCGTACTGCAGGAAGTAGCTGCGGTCGATGTGGCCGCTCGACTTGTTGCGCCCGCTGCGCACGCGGCCGCTGTCGACCACATAGCTGCCGGAGGTCTCGCTCTTGAGTTCGGCGCCCGCAAACCAGCGCCAGCCGGTGTCGTCCGGGATGCCGTTCCACTCCGTGCCCAGCGACTTGATGTCCCGGTCGACGGACAGGCGCGACACGGCGCGCCAGCCGAGCAGCGGCAGGCGGTTGTGGATGTGGTCGACGGACAAGCGCGGCCCGTTGTCGGTGGTGAAGCCGGCGCCCAGCACCACCTTCTGCATGGGGGCTTCGCGCAGCTGCGCGATCACCGGGGCGGCCAGCGGCGTGCCGCTTTCGGTGTCGAGCGTGAGGAACACCGAGTCGTAATAGCCGCTGCTGGCCAGGCGCTGCTGGGCATCGAGCAGCTTCTGCTGGTCGTAGTCGGAGCCGGTGGGGAGCTGCGCGATGCGCCGCGCGCCCTCGGCGTCGTAGCGCTCGACACCGCGCAGCACGAGCGGGCCGAAGCGGTAGGCCGGGCCCGATTGGTAAGTGACGCTGAGCCGCACCTCCTGCCGGTCGGCATCGACCTCGGCGCGGCTCATCTCGATGCTGCCAGTGGGAAAGCGCTTGGCGGTGAGGCTGCGCAAGGCCGTGTTCTTGGCGTTGTCCCAGCCCTGCTGCGTGAAGGGCTGGCCGGCCCGCAGCGCCCAGGCGGTGCGGATCGAGTCGCGCTGCGCCTCGGCGGTGGGGTCGCTGGCAATCTGGCCGCCGTAGCTGATCTGCACGGTGCTCACGCGGGTGAGCTCGCCGGGCTGCACGGTAATGACGATCTCGCGCGGGGCCTTGGTGCTGGCCGGCGTTTCGTTGAGCTCCAGCGTCAGCGTGGGCGTGAAGTAGCCCAGCGTGCCGAGCAGTTCGCGGGCATTGGCTTCCGCCGCCACCATGAGCCGCGAGATCTCGGTGGCGCCCAGGTCGTCGAGCGTGCGGTAGCGCTGGATGTCCAGGTGCAGCGCGAGGTATTCGCGCACCGCGGCCGGCCCGCGAACGTCCACCGTGAAGGCGTCGCGCCGGCCGCGCTTCTCGCCCTCCTTGGCGCCTTCGTCAGTGGATGTGGCGGCCGCATCGCCGCTGCGCACCAGTGCCGGCGCAGGGGAGTCCTTGGCCGCGTCTTTCTTGGGCAGCAGGCTGCACCCCTGCAAAAGCATGACGCCGCAAAAAAGCAAAGCCGGCAACCATGCCGGCGCAAAGACTGGGACCACCCTGAACATGGGCGGATTTTGACAGCATGGCGAGCGGGCTCCGGAAGCATCCGGAAACACATCCGCCCGACCCACGCCGGCTTACTTCGAAAGCATGCGCATTGCTTCCTCGAGGCCCCGCAGCGTGAGCGGGTACATGCGGTTGGACATGAGCTGCTGCATCACCGCGATGCTCTGGCGGTATTGCCACACGCCCTGCGGCTCGGGGTTGATCCAGGCGAACTTCGGGAACGCATGCGTCAGCCGCTGGATCCACTCGGCGCCGGCTTCCTCGTTGTTGTATTCGACGCTGCCGCCGGGCTGCAGGATTTCGTACGGGCTCATGGTCGCGTCGCCGACGAAGATGAGCTTGTAGTCCTTGTTGTACTTGCGCAGGATGTCCCAGGTTGCGAACTTCTCGGAGAAGCGGCGCTTGTTGTTCTTCCACATGAAGTCGTACACGCAGTTGTGGAAGTAGTAGAACTCCAGGTGCTTGAACTCGGTCTTCACGGCCGAGAACAGCTCTTCCACGCGCTGGATGTGCTCGTCCATGGTGCCGCCCACGTCCATCAGCAGCAGCACCTTCACGTTGTTGTGGCGCTCGGGCCGCATCTTGATGTCGAGGTAGCCTGCATTGGCCGCGGTGGAGTGGATGGTGTCGTCCAGGTCCAGCTCTTCGTCGTGGCCCTCGCGCGCAAACTTGCGCAGCCGCCGCAGCGCGACCTTGATGTTGCGCGTGCCCAGCTCCTGGCTGTCGTCGTAGTCCTTGTAGGCCCGCTGGTCCCACACCTTCACGGCGCTCTTGTTCTTGCCCGCGCCGCCGATGCGAATGCCCTGCGGGTTGTAGCCGCCGTGGCCGAAGGGCGAGGTGCCGCCCGTGCCGATCCACTTGTTGCCGCCCTCGTGGCGCTCTTTCTGCTCTTCGAAGCGCTTCTTGAGCGTTTCCATGAGCTCGTCCCAGCCCATCTTCTCGATCTTGGCTTTTTCCTCGGCGGTGAACTCCCGCTCCAGCGTCTTGCGCAGCCAGTCGAGCGGCACTTCCTTGGTGAAGTCGGCCAGCATTTCCACGCCCTTGAAATAGGCGGCAAAGGCGCGGTCGAACTTGTCGTAGTGCTTCTCGTCCTTGACGAGCGCGGTGCGCGAGAGATAGTAGAAGTCGTCGATGCCGTAGGCGCCATCGGAGTTGGGGCCCACCACATCGGCCTGCAGCGCCTCGAGCAGCGTGAGGTATTCCTTGACCGACACCGGCAGCTTGGCCGAGCGCAGGGTGTAGAAGAAATCGATCAGCATGGCGGGCTTTTCTTTCCTTGAACTTCGTTCAGCTTCGCGGCTTGTCGAGCAGGTAGAGCAACTGCGCCTTCACTTCGGGCCATTCGCCCGAGCGCAAGCTGTACATGACCGTGTCGCGGATCGTGCCGTCGCGCCGCATGGCATGCCCGCGAATCACGCCGTCCTTCTTGGCGCCGAGCCGCTCGATGGCTTGCTGCGAAGCGAAGTTGAAATTGTCGGTGCGCCAGCCCACCACGTTGCAGCCGAGGGTATCGAAGGCGTGCGTCAGCATGAGCAGCTTGCAGGTGGTGTTGACGTGCGTGCGCTGGCAGCGCTTGGCGTACCACGTGTAGCCGATCTCCACGCGCTTCACCGCCGGCAGGATGTCGTGGAAGCTGGTGCTGCCGAGCACGGTGCCGGTTTCGGCCTCGGTCACGGCAAAGGCAAAGCGGTGGCCGGCTTCGCGCCCCTGCAAGGCGGCTTCGATGTAGGCGCTGGTTTCGTGCGGCTCGGGCACGGAGGTGATGCGCAGCTTCCAGAGCTCGCCGTCGGCCGCGGCGGCGCGAAGGCCCTCTTCATGGTCGAGCGACAGCGGCACCAGGGCCAGGTCGCGCGCCTTCAGCGTGACAGGTTCGACGAACGCCATCTTCCAGACACCCTTCTCGATTGAATTTTTCAGCGCTGCGGCTTGCCGTATTTGCGGTCGTACCACGCGCGCGCCAGTTGCACGCCGCCGCCGCCACCCAGGCCAATCAGCAGAATGCCGAAGATCTCCCGGTTGCCGTAGCCGTTGGCGCCGAAGGCGTCGAGCCCCAGCTGGAGGCCGATCCAGCGGCCAAGCAGCGCACCGGCCACGAAAAGCACGGCCTGGGCAACACCCAGCTTGAGCAGTTGGCCGACGGGATGCGGCTGCTGGCTCACAAGGAAACCTCCGTGCTTCGCACCGCGGTGCGAGTCCCCTTCGGAGCGGCCGGGCGGGGACTCATCGATTGTTCCGCTGCATGAAGACGAGCTTCTCGAACAGGGTCACGTCTTGCTCGTTCTTGAGCAGCGCGCCCACCAGGGGCGGCACTGCAACCTTGTCGTCCTTGCTTTGCAGGGCTTCGAGCGGGATGTCTTCGGCCACCAGCAGCTTGAGCCAGTCGAGCAGCTCGGAGGTGGACGGCTTCTTCTTCAGGCCCGGCAGGTTGCGCACGTCGTAGAAGGTCTTCATCGCAGCCGTGAGCAGTTCTTGCTTGAGGCCGGGGAAGTGCACCGCGACGATGTGCTTCATCGTCTCGGCGTCGGGGAACTTGATGTAGTGGAAGAAGCAGCGGCGCAAAAAGGCGTCGGGCAGCTCCTTCTCGTTGTTGGAGGTGATGAACACCACCGGCCGGTGCTTGGCGCGGATGAGCTCGCGCGTTTCGTAGCAGTAGAACTCCATGCGGTCGATTTCTCGCAGCAGGTCGTTCGGAAACTCGATGTCGGCCTTGTCGATCTCGTCGATGAGAAGCGCCACCGGCTGGTCGGCCGTGAAGGCCTGCCAGAGCACGCCCTTGACGATGTAGTTCTGGATGTCCTTGACGCGCTCGCCGCCGTCCACGTCCTTGAGCTGCGAGTCGCGCAGGCGGCTCACCGCGTCGTATTCATAGAGGCCCTGCTGAGCCTTGGTGGTCGACTTGATGTGCCACTGCAGAAGCGGCAGCCCGAGCGATTCGGCCACTTCCTCCGCCAGCATGGTCTTGCCGGTGCCGGGCTCGCCCTTGACGAGCAGCGGGCGCTTGAGGGTGATGGCGGCATTGACGGCCAGCATCAGGTCCTGGGTGGCAACGTAATTGTCTGAGCCCTTGAATTTCATGAGTGGACGGAAAGCAAATGGAGGAGGCAGGGTGGAGAAAAGAACACACTCGATTCGCTTCGCGCAACCTCTTGGGCGGCTTGCCGGGGGTCTTGGAGGACCCTTGCATATAATCGAATGTTGATTCGAAAAACTGTATCTCCACGAGATTGTGCGCGCAAAATGAACAAGTTGTTGACCACGATGTTTGCCTTCGCTGTCGCTTGCGTGACGGTCTCGGCGCAAGCCCAGCAAGTCACGGGCAAGGCCCAGGACGGTTCCAAGAAGGTGGCGATGTGCGTGGGCTGCCACGGCATCATTGGCTATCAGGCCAGCTTTCCGGAGATCCACAAGGTTCCGATGATTGCCGGCCAGAGCGCCAGCTACATCACCGCAGCGCTCACCGCCTACAAGGGCGGCGACCGCAAGCACCCCACCATGCGCGCCATTGCCGACAGCCTGAGCGAGCAGGACATCGCCGATGTCGCGGCCTACTACAGCCAGCTGGGCCTGAAGGAAGGCGACGCGCCCCCGGCCGCAACGGCCAAGCCCATGCCTGAAAACATCCAGGCCCTGGTGTCGCGCGACAAGGACAACAGCTGCACCAAGTGCCACGGCGCCAACTTCAACACGCCGAACGACGGCACCGTGCCCAAGCTCGCCGGCCAGCACGCCGACTACCTCTTCGTCGCGCTCAAGTCGTACCGCGTCAAGAACAACCTGCACCTGGGCCGTTCGAACGCCGTCATGGCGCAGCAGGTCGAGCCCAAGAAGTTCACCAACGCCGAACTCAAGACGCTCGCCAACTACATCAGCTCGCTCCCCGGCGAGCTCAAGACGGTGCCTGAATCGCGCCTGCACCGCAGCGGCGGCGAGTAAGCAGCCCCAAGGCCCGGCAGCAACCCAGTTGCCTGCCGCGCACGAAAAAAGCCCGCTTCGAGCGGGCTTTTTTGCGCCTGCGGGTTTCCCCGCGGTCAGACGTCGAAGAACACCGTTTCGTCGGCGCCTTGCATGCGGATGTCGATGCGGTAGCTCACCGCGCCGCCGCGCTCCACGCGCTCGGCAATCAGCGTGTGGCGGCGCTCGGCCGGCACGCTGGCCAGCACGGCGTCTTTTGCGTTCGCCTCGGCCTCGTCGCTGAAATACACGCGCGTGAACGCATGCAGCAGCAGGCCGCGCATCAGCACGATCACATTGATGTGCGGGGCTTGGCCCGGCGCTTCAGCGCCCGGCTTCACCGTGTAGAACACGAAGCGGCTCTGCGGGTCGGTGCCCGTGCCGGCGCGTCCGAACGCGCGAAAGCCCATTTCGCGCGCCTCGGCCGGGGTTTGCGGATAGCGGCCTTCGCCGTCCGCCTGGCTGATCTCGACCAGCGCGTCGCCGATCGGGTTGCCGTCGCCGTCGAGCACGCGGCCTTCGAGGCGGATGCGCTCGCCCGCGGCGTTGTCCAGCGCCACGGCGGCGTCGAAGGGCTGGTTGAAGTCGTAGCCGTACTGCGTGGCAGTAAGGCCGTAGGCGAAGTAGGGGCCCACCGTCTGGGAGGGGGTCTGGCCGAAGTCGGCTTCCTGGGCGGTCATCAATGGCATGGGAAATCCTTTCAGCGGTTCTCGAACGGCGTTTCGTCGGCGCCGCGCAGCACGATGTCGAACTGGTAGCCCAGCGCATAGCCCTCTTCGGTGATGTCGAGGCTGAAATCGGCGATGAGGCGGTTGCGGTAGCGCTCGGGCGTGCCGGTGATCATCGGGTCGTACTGCAGCAGCGGATCGCCGGGAAAGTACATCTGCGTGACCAGGCGGCTCGCAAAGCTCTGGCCGAACAGCGACAGGTGGATGTGCTGCGGGCGCCAGGCGTTCGGATGGTTGCCCCACGGGTAGGCGCCGGGCTTGATGGTGAGAAAGCGGTAGCGGCCCTCGCTGTCCGTCAGGCAGCGGCCCGCACCCAGAAAGTTGGGGTCGAGCGGCGCGTCGTGCTGGTCGACCTTGTGCACGTAGCGGCCCGAGGCATTGGCCTGCCACAGCTCCACCAGCGTGTTGGCGACCGGGCGGCGGCGCTCGTCGAGCACCTGGCCGGTCAGGATCATGCGTTCGCCCAGCGGCTCGCCGTTCTTGCGCGCGTTGCGCGTCAGGTCATGGTCGAACTCGCCGATGCTGTCGTGGCCGTAGACCGGCTGCTGCAGCTCGCCCAGCGAGGCCTTCAACGGAACCAGCGGCTTTTGCGGGCCGCGCTTCACGGTGGACTTGTAGCCGGGGTAGACGTAAGAGGGGTGGGCCTCCCAGTCGCGCGGCGTGAGGATGGCCGAGGGGGTCTTGGCCTTGGTGTTGGTCAACATGTCGTTGTCTCCTGTCGTGGGGACGGATCGAATCCGGAACCCGGACTTTAGAAGTCCCGTCCGATGATGTAAATTGAAGATTGATTCGTTCTGAATAACCAACGGTAATTGAAAAACACCGCCGACCTACGCCAGGATTTTGTGCGCAACGTGCAGCTGCGCCACCTGCGCTGCCTTGTCGCGGTGGCCCAGGAGCGCCATCTGGCGCGCGCCGCCGAGCGGCTTTCGCTGAGCCAGCCGGCGGTTTCCAAGACGCTCTCCGAGCTTGAATCCATTGTTGGCACACGCCTGGTCGAGCGCAGCAAGGCCGGCCGGCGCGGCGTGCAGGGGCTCGCACCCGCCGGCGAGCAACTGCTGGCCCATGCGCTGCGTGTGCTCGAGGCGCTCGACGCCAGCGCCGAGGCGGTGGCGCCCGCCTCGGGCGAGCGCGTCGAGCGGCTGCGCATCGGCGCGCTGCCGAGCGTGGCGCCGGCCCTGCTGCCCATGGCGCTTGCGCGCTTTCGAGAGCGCTGGCCCGCGGTTCAGGTGATGGTGAAGAGTGCCGCCAACCCGGTGTTGCTCGATGAATTGCGCGCCGGCGAGCTCGACCTGGTGGTCGGCCGCATGAGCGACCCGCGCCTGATGGGCGGGCTCAGCTTCGAGCTGCTCTACACCGAGCCGCTGGTGTTTGCCGTGCGAGCCGGCCATCCGCTCGCGGCGCGTCCCGCCCGGGCGGTGTCGGTGCAGGCGGTGCTCGCCTATCCGCTCGTGGTGTACGGCGAAGGCACGATTCCCCGCCACAACACAGAAAGCTTCCTGTCCGCGCGCGGCCTGGCGCTACCCGCCAACGCGCTGCAGACGCTCGACGTTGCGGTGGCGCGCGGCCTGCTGGCGGTGTCCGACGCGGTATGGATCACTCCCCTGGGCGCCGCGCGCGGTGAACTGGCCGACGCGCGCCTGGTCAGGCTGCGCATCGAAACCGCGGGCACCGACGAGCCCGTGGGACTGCTGCTGCGCAGCGAGGCCGAGCCTTCCGCCCTGCGTGGCGCCATGGCAGCCCTGCTGCGCGAGGGCGCCAAGCAGCAGGGGGCGCTGCCTTCCCGAAAGGCCGGCTAGTCCTTGGTTGCCCGGCGCTGCACGCAGGCTACGTAGCTGTCGCCATCAGGCGGGCGGCCGGCGCGCTGGCTCTCCCACATCATCTGCCCGAGGCATTCCATCGCCTCGTGATGCGCATCGAGCAATGAGCCGCGGCGCGCGGCCAGCAGCTCGACGGCCTGGCGGATTCCGCGCGGCTGGTCGATCGAGCATTGCTCGCTGATCGACAGATGCATCGACAGATGCAGGAACGGGTTCTCGCGGCCGTTCGCGCCGTCGTACACGCGCGCCACCGCCGCGTCGGCATCGGCCAGGTCTTCGTGGTATTCGGGGTGCGCGTCGATCCATCCCGCGGCAATCGTCTCGAGGGCTTCCATCGGCCGGCCTTGCCGGTGCTTCGCATACACGTCGCAGAAGAAGCGGCGCACGTCTTCCTGGGAGGGATTGAACATATCTATATGAGGGACCGAAAAAGAGAAGAAGAGGGGAGAAGTCCGCGTGTGGACGGGCTCTGAACGCGCCCGATGTTCCGGTAGCACGACGTTACATCGTTACGTAACGAATGGCCAAAAGACCCCCGCGACGGCTGTTTTCGGCCGGATATTTTGACCCGGAAAATAAAAAAATAGCCATGTAAATCAAGGAGTTGCGTCGTTTGTGATGCGGCGGCGAACAGCTGTTAACGATTTGGCACGCCAGTTGCCCCTGTACATGCATCTTTTGTCACAGAGGCCAACCATGAACGCACCCCAAGCATCGACCGTTTCGACCGAAGGACCCGCCGCCAGTGGCGTGGCTCCCGTGGTCATTGCCCAAGCCACCAGCATGCCGCTCGGCGCTCCCGCCGCAGCCAGCTCGATGGCGCCCGCCGCAACCGCGGCGCCTGCCGGCATTGGCACATTGTCCAATGCTACGCCGGGCGTTGCCGTGATGCGCGAAGGCGTCCGCATTCCGGTGGAGGGCAACCAGACATTGATGGCGGGCGACCGCGTGATCGTTCCCGAAGGCGGCCAGGCCAACGTGCTGTTCCCAGGCTCGGCCGCCAACAAGGCCCCGCTGGCCGGCGTCTTTACCGGCGGCACCGACGCCACCATCGGCTCGACCAAGCTGCCCGGCGGCCTTGAACAAGTGAACGTGGATGTCGCCTCGGGCGACCTGCAGGTGACCCCGCCTGACAGCGACGCCGATGCGGCCGCGCTGGCCGTCACGAAGAAGGTCGCCGCAGGCGGCGGCCTCGGCCTGGGCGAATTCGCACTCGGCGCACTGGGCGCTGCGGCCCTGGGTGCCGCACTCGGCGGTGGCGGCGGCGGCGACGGTGGAACGATTCCGTTCTTCGTCGGCGGCGGCGAGACGGATGCCGATGCGGATGCGGACGCCGACGCGGATGCCGATGCGGACGGCGATGCCGACGCGGATGCGGACGCCGACGCCGATGCCGATGCAGACGCCGATGCCGATGCCGATGCCGATGCCGATGCAGACGCCGACTCGGACTCCGATGCCGACGGCAATGGCCTCCTCAACCCCGGCGACAACCTCCTCGAAGGCGCAGTCGGCTCGACAGACGACAACCTGGGCCTCGGTGGTTCTCTCAACCCGGTGCCGGGTGTGATCGACAGCACCACCGACCTGGTCGATGACTTGGTGGCCCCGGTGTTCGGCGAGAACTTCACACGCGACGATCCGAACCAGTTCGACCCGGTGGACGATTTCGCCGAAACCGTTGTCGACGGCGTGGGCGGCGTTGCAAGTCCCGTCGTAGATGCCCTTCTGGGTGAAGGCGCCACCGATGCGCTGGTCGGCCAGGTCGACCATCTCACGGACGCTCTTCAGAATGGCCTGGACAACCTCGTGGGCGAGGACGGCATCCTGAGCGGCGCAACCGCGGCCCTCGGCCTGGACGGCGTTCTTGAAGATGTCGTCGGCGACTGCGGCGTGCTCGGCAACGTGGTCGAAGGCGTGCTTGGCGACGGCAGCCTGGTCACCACCCTTGTGAGCGAGGACGGCCTCGTGGGTGGGCTTCTCGCGGAGGACGGTGCCCTGGGCAACCTGATCGGAGAAGACACCGCCGTGGGCGGCCTGTTGAACAACGTGCTGAGCGACGACGGCCTGGTCGGCGGCCTCCTGGGTGACGACGGTTTGCTGGGCGGCGTGCTCGGTGGATCGCTCGGCGACGACGGCCTGCTGGGTGGTGTGCTCGGCGGCGACGGCATCGTGGGCGGCCTGCTGGGTGACGGCCTGGTGGGTGGACTGCTCGGCGGAGAGGGCACCGCGGCCGGCCTGCTGGGCAGCGAAGGCCTGACCGGCGGTTTGCTGGGTCAGGAGGGCGTGGTCGACAACCTGCTCGGCGCGAACGGCGTGTTCGGCGGGCTGATCGAAGACGGTCCGCTCGGTGGGCTGCTGGGTGGGGAAGACGGGCTGCTCGGTGGTTTGACCGATGGCGTGCTGGGCGGCGTTCTCGACAGCGAAGGCTTGGTGGGCGGCTTGCTCGGGAACGACGGTCTGCTCGGTGGTACCGGTCCGCTGGGCAGCCTTCTTGCCGAAGACGGCCTGCTCGGTGGCGACCTCCTTGGCGGCGATCTGCTCGGCGGTGACCTGCTGGGCGGTGTGCTCGGCGAAGACGGCATCGTCGGCAACCTGCTCGGCGGCGACCTCCTTGGCGGCGATCTGCTCGGCGGCGACTTGCTGGGCGGTGTGCTTGGCGAAGACGGCATCGTCGGCAACCTGCTCGGTGGCGACCTCCTTGGCGGCGATCTGCTCGGCGGTGACTTGCTGGGCGGTGTGCTCGGCGAAGACGGCATCGTCGGCAACCTGCTCGGTGGCGACCTCCTTGGCGGCGATCTGCTCGGTGGCGACTTGCTGGGCGGTGTGCTCGGCGAAGACGGCGTCGTCGGCAACCTGCTCGGTGGCGACCTCCTTGGCGGCGATCTGCTCGGCGGTGACTTGCTGGGCGGTGTGCTCGGCGAAGACGGCATCGTCGGCAACCTGCTCGGCGGCGACCTCCTTGGCGGCGATCTGCTCGGTGGCGACTTGCTGGGCGGTGTGCTCGGCGAAGACGGCGTCGTCGGCAACCTGCTCGGTGGCGACCTCCTTGGCGGCGATCTGCTCGGCGGTGACCTGCTGGGCGGTGTGCTCGGCGAAGACGGAGTCGTCGGCAGCCTGCTCGGCGGCGATCTGCTGGGAGGCGACGTCCTCGGTGGCGACCTTCTCGGCGGTCTCCTGGGCGATGAGGGCCTCGTGGGCAGCTTGCTCGGCAATGGCGGCCTGCTTGGTGGCGGGCTGGGCGACACCAACCCGGTTGCCAACATCCTGGACCCGGTCCTCGACGCCGCAGGTTCCGTCGGTGAGACGCTGGAGCCGGTGGTGGCCGCAGTGTCCGAGGTGGCCGAGCCGGTTACCGACATCCTGGCCGGCACGGCCCCGACGCTCGCGCCGGTGGTCGAAACGGTCGCCGGCCTGTTGGACAACGTGGAACAAGCCGCACCGATCGTCACCGATGTCGTGACCCCGATCACGAGCCTGGTCGATCAGGCAGCCGGCACCGGCAGCGTTCTGACTCCGGTCACGAACATCCTGCACGGCTTGCTGGGCTAAGGAACAAGGGCAGCAGCAGGAGAAGAAGAAAAAGCAAAAGCAAGGGGCAGGCTTCGCCGGCCTGCCCCGCGCAAAAAGGACCGAACATGAAAAACACTTCCCGGATACTGGCCGTCGTCGCACTGGGGGCAAGCCTTGCCGCCTGCGGAACAGGGCCCAAGAGCGGACGCGAAGACGCGACGTACTACTACTCGAACAAGGCCACGCCGGTGGCCAAGGTAGAGCCGCCTCCGGCCGCTGCGCCGGTGCAGGAGAGCCCGGCCGCATCGAAGATCGTGTACTTCGATTTCGACAAATACGACATCAAGGCGCAGTACCGCAGCGTGGTGGAAGCGCATGCGAACTTTCTGCGGAACCGGCCTGCCAGCAAGGTGATGATCGAAGGGCACACCGACTCGCGCGGCGGTCGCGAATACAACCTTGCGCTGGGCCAGCGCCGGGCCGAATCCGTGCAGCGCGCGCTCACGCAACTCGGCGTGCCGGCCGAGCGCATCGAGGCCGTCAGCTGGGGCATCGAAAAGCCTGCGTCCGCTGAAACCACCGAGGAGGGCTACCAGCTCAATCGCCGAGCCGAATTCAGCTACCGCTGAAATCCGGAGATCTGCGATGCCTTCGAGGGGAGCTTCCGGTCCGCTGCGTCAAAAGCACGAGAGCACATGACGGGCGGGATCGGTCTCCCGTATTCGATCGGGGCCGAATGATGTCCTTCTCCGACCAGCTCCATGCCTGCCACGAGCGCCTGGTCTCGGTATGCGCGGCGCTGCCGGCGCCTTATCCGGCGTTCACGCTTTTCTTCTCGGTCAGCGATGGGTCGCAGCGTGCGCACGTGGTGCATGCGCGCGCGCCCGAGTTCGAGACCGCGTGGCGCGAAGGCGCCGGCATCATCGCGCGCTGGGTGCGCGAAAACGGCATCGTGTCGCCTTGGCTGCGCATCGACTGGGTCGAGGGCGCAAGCCCCATCGAATGGGCCCAGTTCAAGGCCCAGCTCGCCGCCGTCAAGCGCAACTACTTCCGGCTCGGCCTGGCATTCGACAAGAACTTCGAGACGGCATTCACCGAGCAGGAGCTCAATGCCAACGCCATGCTCTATGCCGATTCGTCCATCGCGCATGCGGTGGTGAACATGCGCAACTTCGAGAGCTACGCCCAGGCGCGCTTCGCACGCACGCTCCTGCTCGACCTGCCGGCGGACAGGCCGGTCTACCTGCTGGCCACCGTGGGTGTTTTTTGCCAGTCCGACTGCGTGGTGCACAAGCTGGTGGGAACGGGGCTCGACGCAGGGCGGCGCCAGGCGCCCGCGCTCACCCCGAATTCGGCGCTCGACCTCGTGCGCAGCGGCGCGTCCTATCTCGCGCGGCAGGTCCAGGCCGACGGGCGGTTCGCCTACGGCTATTTCCCGTGCTTCGACCGCCGCATTCCGACCTCCGACCCCACGCGCCATCCGAGCGTGCTCCACGCCATGATCGAGGCGTGGGAGCTCACGCGCGAAGACAAGCTGCGGGCCGCCATCGACCGCGCGCTGAACCATCTGTCGAACGGGCTCATACGGGGCTACAGGCTCGCGGACGGCAGCGAAGCCGCGTTTCTCGTCGAGGCCGGTGATGAGATCAAGCTGAGCGGCAACGCGGCCTGCGTGCTCGCGTTGGCGAAGTATTGCGAGGCGACCGACACGCGCCACTGGCTGCCGCTGCTCGAAAAGCTGGCGCTGGGCATCGTGTCGATGCAGGACGCCGACACGGGCCGCTTCAACCACGTGCTGCATGCCGCCGACCTGACGGTGAAGCAGGCCTCGCGCGCCATCTATTACGACGGCGAGGCGGCCCTGGGCCTCATGCGCCTGTACGGCCTCACGCGCGATGCGCGGTGGCTCGCAGCGGTCGAGAAGGCGTTCGAGCATTTCATCGCAAGCCAGCACTGGCAGGCGCACGACCACCGGTTGAGCTGCTGCGTCAACGAGCTCACGCGCTGGAACCCGCAGGAAAAGTACTTTCGCTTCGGCCTGCAGAACGTCGCGGGCTACCTGGACTTCGTGCTCGACCGCAAGACCACGTTTCCGACGCTGCTCGAGCTCATGCTGTCCGCACAGCAGATGCTGCAGCAGCTCGAGGGCATGCCCGCCATGCGGCACCTGCTCGAAGAACTGGACACCGAAAAATTCCACCGCGCGCTCGAGTACCGCGCGCACTACCTGCTCAACGGATTCTTCTGGCCCGAGATGGCGATGTACTTCCGGCGGCCGTCCACCGTTGCCGGGTCGTTCTTCACCCGGCATCACGCCTTCCGGGTGCGCGTGGACGACGTGGCGCAGTACGTGTCGGGCCTTGCGGCCTACCACCGCTACCTGCTCGAGCGCCGCGCATTGCCCGCCGCCGGCAGTGCCCGGGACGACGGCGCCGCGTGGAGCGCGAACGAGATGGCGCGCGTCACAGGTGGCGAATGGGTCGTGCGGCCGGAGGAGGGCTGGCGCGCCACCGGCGTGACGCAGCGCTCCTTCCTGCGCAAGGGGCGCGTGGTGTTCGAGCACCAGGTGCGCCCTTCGAAGACACCGCTGGCCGCGGTGGCGCTCAAGGGCGTCTTGCAGCCAGCCGCCGCGGTGCTGTGCACCGATCCCGCGCCCCACCTCGACAAGCGCGTGCCCGTGCTCCAGGTGCCCGACGTGCAGCAGGCGGTGCTGGCGCTGGGCGCACATGCGCGCACCGGGTTCGGCGGGCGCGTATGCGGCGTGCTGGGCAGCGGCACAGGCAGCAGCACCGTGGCCGCGATGCTCGCCAATGCATTGGCCGTCTGGGGTGAAGTAGGCCGGCCCGAAGGCAACGTCAGCCTGCCCTCGGGCATTGCCTGGAACCTCACCTGCATGCCGCGGCACGCCGCCTACTGGGTGCTAGAGATGGGCTCGCCGCACATGCTGGCTTCGGCGCAGCTGGTGCGCCCGATGCTGGCGGTGGTCACGGGGCTTTCCGCGGCTGCGCAAAAAACGCGCGGCCCATCGGAGGCCGCCGCGCGCCTGGACAGCCGCGTCTTCCAGGGCATGGCACCTGGCGACGGCGCTGTTCTGAACCGCGACATTCCCGAGTTCGCGACCTTTGCAGAGGCTGCGATGGCGCAGCAGCTCCAGATCGTCACGTACGGCGAGCACAAGGACGCCGACGTGCGGCTGCTCGCCTTCGACCACGGCGAGGTCCAGGCCCTGGTGCTCGGCGAACCGCTCCAGCTGCGGCTCAATGCGCCCGGGCGACACATGGGCTCAAGCGCCGTGGCCGTGCTCGCGGCACTGCAGGCCATGCGCCTGAAGCTGGCCGCCGCGGTGGAGCCCTTCGCCCATTTCGAACCGTCGGGCGGGCGCGGCGCTCTGCACACCATTCACATCGGCGGCGGCAGCTTCAAGCTGATCGACGAGACCTACGACGCCAACCCGAGCTCGATGCGCGCCGCGCTCGAGCTGCTGTCGCAGGCGCCCTGCGAGCCGTCGCGCCGCGTGGCGATCCTCGGCGACATGCAGGAGCTCGGCCCTGCCGCGCAGCGGCATCACCTCGACCTTGAGCCGGAGCTGCTCGCATCGCAACCCGACCGCGTGCTGCTGTGCGGCCCGCTCATGCGGGGACTGCATGCGCGCATCCGCACCAAGGTCCGGTCGCACTGGTTCGTCGATGTGTCCGATTTGTCGACCGCACTCGGAAGCCTGCTGCAGCCGGGGGACTGGGTGCTGGCCAAGAGTTCCGCAGGCGTCGGCCTGTCCCGGCTGGCCCGGGTTTTGAAAGCACTGCCATGAAATTCAGCGCGTATCTGCCACTGCCCATTCAACGCTATCCAGCAAAGGCGGCAGCGCCCGCCCGCCGCTGGTGGCTCGGCTGGCTGCAACTGCTCGGCGCATGGCTTCTGTGCATGTTGCTGTGCGCCAACATCGCCTTGGTGCTGGCCAAAGGACTACCTATGGATGACGCCCGCCAGGGGGCCAGAAAACCCGCAGATTGCGTGGCCGCCGAAGGTCTCCTGAAGCCCGTCGCTGCCCTCGGCGGAACGGCAACCCAGGAGGCTGCGCGAGCGCTTCGATGCCGCGGCGTGTAAGGGTAGATTTTGCTTGTAACAGCCGGGTAACAGTTGATAATCATCGAGGCGTGACTGCCCGACGGATCGGCCATTTCCCATGATCAAGTTTCTCTTGCCCAGCCAGCTGGTTGCCGATGCGCCCGAAGAGCCGGGCGCGAGTCCGTACGCAGGTGCGCTGAACAAAGCCTTTCGCGACGCCTATCCGCTGGTCAAGAGCGCGGCCTGGCGCTCGCTGCCCATCAGCCTTTTCGGCTTGCTGCCGTCGATCTTCCTGCTTCAGGTGTATGACCGCGTGCTCTCGCGCGGCGGCATCTCGACGCTGGCCGCGCTGGTGAGCGGCATCTTGTTTTTCCTGTGCCTCGAGTTCTGGTTGCGCGCGCGGCGCTCGCGCCTGCTGCGCAATGCGGGCGCCATCATCGACCACGGCGTGTCGGGTGCGCTGCTCCATTCGATGCTGAACCGGCCGTTGCGTGCGCTCGAAGCGCGGCCGGCGTCGATCTGGCACCAGTTCTTTCGTGACGTGGCTTCGGTGCGCGGCACGGTCAGCGGCGGCCTGGCGCAATCGATCTTCGATCTGCCGATGGCGATCTTCGCGCTGGTGGTGATCGGCATCGTCGCCTTGCCGGTATTGCCGGTGGTGGCTTTGTTCCTGGGTGTCATGGCCTTCCTGGCCTGGTGGTGGGCCGACGAGGTGCGCACCGGCCGGGTGGAAGAAGTGCAGCGCGGGCGCGGCCTCGACCGCATGACCTCCGAGATCTGCAATGCGCGCGAAACGCTCAAGACGCAATCGAACGACGGCCCCACCATCGAGATGTGGCGTCAGACCTACAACGCCTGGCTGAGCGAAAGCTTCAGCAAGAACGGCCAGATCGAATCCGCGCGCGACGGCACCACCGTGCTGCTGACGGTCTTTTCGGTGATCGTGGTGACGGTGGGCGCTGTCTCCGTGATGCAGCAGTGGATGACGGTGGGCGGCCTGGTCGCCTCGAACATGCTGGCCCTCAAGGCACTACAGCCGGTGGCGGGCCTGGTCTCGAGCTGGCGTTCGCTGGCCGCCGCCAAGGAGGCGGCCAAGCGGCTCGAGAAGGTGCTTTCCGAGCCGGTCGAAAAACCGCCGAGCGGCATGACGCTGCCGCAGCCGCTGGGCCGCGTGACGTTCAAGGACGTGAGCTTCAGCTTCACCGAGGCCGCGCAGAAGCCGGTGCTCGAGAACGTCGACCTCGACATCGGGCCCGGCGGCCTGCATGTGGTCGTCGGGCGCAACGGCGCCGGCAAGTCGACACTGGTCAAGCTGCTCTCGGGCCTGTACACGCCCACGCGCGGGGTCATCAGCATCGGCGAGTACGACCTTTCGCAGTTCGGCCGCGAAGAGCTCTCGCGCTGGATCAGCTATCTCTCGCAAGAGGTGTACTGGTTTGGCGGGCCGCTGATCGACACCATGCGCCGCACGGCCCCGGGCCAGAGCGACGAGCAGGTGGTGGCGGCGTGCAAGCTCTCGGGTGCGCACGACTTCATCTCGAAGCTCCCCGACGGCTACCGCACCGTGGTGGGCGAAGGAGGCACGGGCTTTTCGGTAGGCGAGCGGCGCAAGCTGGCGCTGGCCATGAGCTTCTTGCGCAAGCCCTCGGTGCTGGTGCTCGACGAGCCGAGCAACGACCTCGACTTTCAGAGCGAGCGCACGCTGCTCGCCACGCTGCTCGCGGTGGCCAAGGTGCGCACCGTGGTGGTGGTCACGCATTCGCTGCGCATCGTGTCGGCCGCCACGGTGGTCTATCACGTCACTGGGCAGGGCAATGTCGAACAGGGAACGGCCGCCGTGATGGTGCCAAAGCTTTTCGGCGTGAAGAAGCCGCTGGTGGCGCTGACCGATCCGGCCGCGGGAGACAGCGACGCCGATGCGCACTCGCTGGGCGCCGCCGCGGCGAACCGTTCCATGGCTTGAGCCAGGCGATCAAAGAACAAACAGGGACCGCGACTTGAAATCAGATCTGCCGCAGATACTCCAGGACGAAGAGCACAAGCGCGCCGCGCATGCATCGCCGGAGGGCCGGCGCCGACAGTGGGTGATCGGCGGCGTGGTGGCCGTGCTGGCCGTCGTTGGCCTCGGCTTTCCGATGGAGACGGTGGTGGTGGCGCCCGGCCGCGTGATTCCGTCGGACCGCGTCAAGTCGATCCAGCATCTGGAAGGCGGCATTGTCAGCAACGTGCTGGTGAAGGAAGGCGACCGCGTGAAGCAGGGCCAGTCGCTGGTCGAGATCGACCTGGGCGGCAGCGGCCTTAATTTCGAGGAGCTCACTGCGCGCCACGCGGCCACGCAAGCCACCCGCATCCGCCTCATGGCCGAGAGCCGCGGCAAGCCGCTCAAGCGCGAGAGTTTCGCGGCCGACATCGACGAGAGCGTGCTCGACGGCGAAACCGGGGCGTATGAAGCACGCGCGCTCGAGCAGCGCGGCGTGATGGCCGGCGCGGTGTCGGGGCTGGAACAGGCGCGCAGCAAGGAGCTCGAACAGCAGGCCAAGGTCAAGGGCCTGAACGACCGCCTGGCGCTGATGCAGAAGGAACTCGAAATTTCGGAGCAGCTGCTGGCCGAAAAACTGGTCGGGCAGGTCGAGGTGCTCGAAAAGCGCAGGCTGGTCGAGGGGGTGCGAAGCGAGCTGGCCGCGGCACGCCAGGGCGCCATTTCCGCCAGTGCGGTCATTGCCGAGGCACAGGCCAAGATGGCCGAGGCCGAAGGGCGCTTCCGGCGCCGCGCCTCCGACGAACTGGCCACCGTGGAACGCCAGTTCGCAAGCCTGAGCGAAGACCTTGCGCGCGCGCGCACCCAGCGCTCCCGCACCATCGTCAAGGCGCCCGCCGACGGCATCGTCAAGGGCCTGCGCAGCGCCAGCCCCGGCTGGGTTATCAAGCCCGGCGAGGCCATCATGGAAGTGGTGCCCGACAAGGACGAGGTCATGATCGAGGCGCGCCTGAATCCGAACGACCGCGGCTTTGTCGAAGTGGGGCAGGCGGCGCGCGTGAAGATCACCGCCTACGACTACCTGCGCTACGGCGCCATCGACGGCAAGGTCACGCTGGTGGCCGCCGATGCCGACCGCGATCCGGCTGTTGCCAATGCAGCGCCTTACTACCGCATCCTGGTCGGCACCGGGCAGGCCTATGTGGGGCACCAGGACAACCGGGTCACCGCCGGCATGGAGTCCGAGGTCGACCTGAAGGTGGGAACCGATCCGTTCATCTGGTACATCCTTCGTCCCGTGCTCAAGCTTCGGCGCGAAGCGTTTCGCGAACCATGAGGGGCAGCAAATCGGCAGGCCCGCGCCGCATGGGCCGCGGCGTTCTCTGCGCAGCGCTGTGCGCGAGCTTCGCGCTGCCGCCGGGCGCCGCCTTCGCGCAGGAGCCGCCCGCGCAGCTGGTGCCGGCACGCCGCCTTTCCACCCCGTCGATCGGCGCTGCAAGCTATGCCCAGCGTGTGAAGCAGGCGCTGGTCGCGCTCTCGCAGGAATACCCTGAAGTGCAGACTGCGCAGGCGGCCGCCAACACCAGCAGCTTCAGCGTGGACGCTGCCAAGAAGGCGCGCTTTCCGCGCTTCAAGATGGGCACCGCCTCGGGCAACTACAACAGCGGTGCGGCCAACGCCAAGACCGAGAACTACACCGTGCTGACCGCCGAGGCGCGCGTGAGCCTGATCGACGGCGGCGCCATGAGCGCCGCGGTGCGCGCGGCCGAAGCCGGCAACCAGGCGGACGACGAGGCGGTGGTGACCACGTCGCAGAAGGTGGTGCTCGATGCGCTGACCGCCTACCTGCAGGTGCAGCGCTTCGACCTGAAGAAGCAGATCGCACGCAAGTCCACCGAGGTGGTGGCCGAGCTGTCGAAGGCCGAGGCCCGGCGCGTTGCGCTCGGCGCCGCGGGCGAGAACGACCTGAACATGGCGGCCGCGCGCCGCGCCAGCGTAGCCGCGCGCGAATCCGACTTTCAGGCGCAGCGTGATGAGGCGGTGGCCAAGTTCAACACCTACTTCAAGTTCACGCCCAATACCGATTCGCTGCCCGTGCTCGCGGCACCCACGTTCTGGCGCATCGCTTCGCATGAAGAAGCCCTGCGCCGCGCCGAGGAGCGCAGCACCGAAATTGCCGAAGCCAAGGGCCGCGTCGCACGGGCCCAGGCGCTCGTCGACCAGCAGGAGGCCAGCATCTACCCGACCGTGGACGCGGTGTTCGTGAAAAGCAAGGACCCGCGCGGCGTGTCGCCGCAAGACCCGACGCGCGCGGCCTTCGAGCTGAACTGGAACTTCGGCAATGGCTTCGACCGCCAGTTGCGCCTGAAGTCCGCGCTGGCCGAGGTTGCCAACCAGGAAGCCAAGCTCGAAGGCGTGAAGCTGAATCTGCTGGAGCTCACATCGGCCTCATGGGCGCGCACTGTGTCGGGCCGAGAGCGCGAGCGCCAGCTGATGGAGGCCGTCAGCACATCGGGCCAGGCCTTCCGCGGCCGGCGCCGCCTGATGGAGTTCGGGCGCGAGACTTTGCCCGCCGTGCTCGACGCGCAGCTCGACTACTACAACCTGCTGTTCGACTATGTCGATGCCGTGTTCGACCTGCGCATTTCGGAGCTGCGCCTGGCGCGCACCACCGGCGAACTGCGCATCGACCCCGAAGCCAGCAACGCGTGGATCGACCGCATCTTCGGCCCGCCGAGCCCGCCGGCGCTGAGCGAGGACGGCCTGCTCACCGCGCTGTGCATTTCGAGCAACGCAAGCTGCGCCAGCGAACCCGTTGTCGATCGCGGCGCCGCCGCGGCAGCGGCAAACCCGCCGCTGCGCCGGAGCGCCCGCCTGGCGGAGCGCTGAGGGGCGGAGAAGGGCTCAGGCGTCCTCGGGGATGCCTGGCTCTCCGTCCAGGATTTGATACTTGCGCATCTTTTCCCACAGCACCTTGCGGCTGATGCCCAGATGCTGCGCGGTGTCCTGGCGCTTCCAGTCGTTGATTTCCAGGGCCGCGATGATGCGGTTGCGCTCGCTGCCGTTCCATCCCTTGCGGTCGCCGCTGGCGTCGAGCGCCGCGCCGTTGGCGCCTGCGCCGTGGCCGTTTCTGTCTGCCGCGTTGGGCGAGGGGGTCGGCGTGCCGCGCGTCAGTGCAATGGCGCGCTGGATCAGGTTCTGGTCCCATGCATGCAGCTGCCGCGCAATCACGCCCACCCGCTCGGCCAGGTTGCGCAGCTGCCGCACGTTGCCGGGAAAGTACGTTTCCGCCACCGCATCGCTCAGCCAGTGCGGCGTTTCACCCAGCGCCTCGAGCTCGTCGCCCAGCACATTGGCAAGCAGCGCCTTGAAGATCGCGATCTTGTCGATCTCGCCGCGCTCTTCGAGGCTGGGCACATGCAGCTCGATCACCGCGAGCCGATAGAACAGGTCGGCGCGGAACTCGCCGCTCGCGACCATCTCGCGCAGGTTGCGGTTGGTGGCGGCCACCAGCCGAAAGTCGACCCGGACCGGCGCCGTGGCACCCAGCCGCGTGACCGCGTTGTCTTCCAGCACGCGCAGCAGCTTGACCTGCTGGTACTTGGGCAGGTCGCCGATCTCGTCGAGAAACAGTGTGCCGCCCGTCGCCTGCTCGAAATAGCCGCGGTGCGCATGCACCGCGCCAGTGAACGAGCCCTTGGTATGGCCGAAGAAAAGCGACTCGAACAGGCCGTCGGGAATGGCGCCGCAGTTCACCGCCACGAATGCGCCCTTGCTGTAGTGCTGGTGCCCCAGGTGCAGCTGCTGCGCAATGCGCTCCTTGCCTACGCCTGTTTCGCCGCGCACCAGCACGCTGTGGTTGCAATCGGCAAAGGCGGACACTTCGGCAAGCAGTGATTTCATCGCGTCCGAATGCGCCACCAGCACGTCGGGCGCCTGCGGCGCCACGTCGCGCGCCCGCAGCTGCCGCACCAGCTTTGCCACCATGGTGCGCAACTCGGCACAGGTGAAGTCATATGGCAGAACGTGCAGGTACTCCGGCGGGTAAGTGCGCGAGTCGCGCTCGCGCGAAGCCGCCGCCACCCAGATCACCGGCATGCCCTGCAGCAATTCGGTCGCATGGGCCAGCGCCCCGCTATCGATGACCGTGACGCTGATGATGGCAACCGACGGCCGAAGCGCAGTGCCGCGCTCCTGCTGCGGCGCCGGCATGCCGTCGGCCCGGATCACCTCCACGTCGAAGCTCGCCATGCACCGCGCGATACGGTCGAGGATGTCGGCCTTGCCTTCCCAGACAAAGAGGTCGAGTTCGTCGAAATTGGGAGGAGCGCTCATGGCAGGGGAATACGTATATCAATAGACAAGCTCGGCACCCCGGTTGCAGGAAAGGCGAGCCCCGACCTCGGCTTTCGCGAGATCGATGCCGAGCAAGTCCAGAAGCAGGTTGACTGCGGGGTCGAGCAATGGGAAGAGCGCATCCGTGATGATGGTCTGTATGGTGTTGAGCAGGCCACTCACCAGGGTCAAAGTGCCGTTGAGGAGCGGTCCGAGGATGCCGGTGGTGTCGCTCTTGTACGGCTTGGTGTCGATGCCAGCGAGTTGAGAACCTAGGCTCTGGACTAGCGCCTGCTCGCTGATCGGCTGAAATGATGGATCAGGGCCGACGCCATCGTAAGGTGGAGCGTCAATCTCGGGCAAATTCGCAGCCGCCGGTGCCGCATAAGTCAGGGTATTGCTAGTCGCGCCTCCTCCGCTACTCGGTGGATTGATGGCTAGTCCCAGGCCGGCGATGATGGTTTTTTGGGCACTCGTTTCATCATCTACATAAGCGCCGCTAACGGTCCTCCATTTTTTCCCCTGGCATTCGCCCAAGCCCAAGGGAGGACAAGTATCAAACTTAGCTTCGCGATAACCGATCTCAAGGAGTTCAATTGGATCCGCATGGACAGGCAGCGATGTAGAAAATGCGTTAGAAATTTTCCCAACATGTAGCCGGACAACGTTCGTGTCTGCCTGTACAACCAGTGACTTGGCGTCCTCCGTTCCACAATCGTGATCGGTAATGAGAGCGGAGCCGTTGCCGGCACTTATGCTGATATCGATGGGACTTTGCAGTGCAGTTGTGTAGACGATCTTCTGCGGCGGACACGCAGGCTGCAAAAAATTCCCGCAGCCAAGCGCTGCTTGAAGAAGGTCAACGACAAGGCCTTGCAGGTTCAGAGTTAAAACGCTCTCAAGAAACCCGATGATTGGTGCCAACGCCTGAACGGCGGCCAATGCAATATTGGAGACGACATCAGTCAGTCCACTTAGATTAAGAGACAACAGGACTCTGATCTGTGCCGTCCGCACATAAATCTTGTTGGGATCGTTCACACCCAGACTTGCATCGATCAAGGAAGGATCCCCGACCGCTGAAACCTGCGGTGGCTCGATCGCACGAACCTTGGCGGTGATACCGGCGACCCCGGGAACATTCACCGGAAGATCGGCTGCCAGCGCGTTCTTTCCATTCGCAAGTTGCACCACACCCTGAACGAGTTGAAAGAGCTGCAGGTCGGACTGCAATCCCGCGGCCTCCGTGCCTGTAGCAATGTTCAGCAGTTCACCGACGGTGAGCGGCTGGGGCGACCCGGCCGATGCTGTCAGAAGTTGCTGCAACGTCTGCACCGCAATACTGGTGCTCGTGCCCCCGCGTTCCATGACCGTGATCATGCTCTGCAGAAGGATGCCGGCGTTCACATTGGTGCCAAGCACTTCGTCGTAGTTGGCAGCATTGATGTTGAGATCCAGCTTGAGCTGGTCGAGGAAATCGAGCAGCTTGATATTGGTGTCGAGCAAACCTTGCCAACCGCCGACAGACACATCGACGGCACCCCCGAGCATTCCGCCAAAGAGGGCGTTCAAGATCGACGAACGCTGGGGGTCGATGGCTGCGATCGTGCTGCGGATACTCAGTGAAGCGAGTGGCTGTTTCTTGGCCGCGAGCGCTTCGACGCTGATGGCAGAAGACTGGTTGCCCGGCAGATTCGGCAGCAGGGGTGGTGCGGTCCTGGTGAGTGTTACGCGCACGGCATTGAGGATCTGCCCGCTCTCGGGTGTGCCAAAGTGAAGGGGCGCTGGGCGCAAGGTCGGGTCCCAGTTGCCGCATTGGACTTCTGCTGCTGTGATCGGCGCCATCAGTTGGGGCATGTTTTGCCCGCCGTTCGCAACTGCTGCGGTTGTTGCCTCGCCGCAGCTTGCGGGTAGCAAGGCCTGCGCACCCGCCAGCGCAGCAAGATCGGCAGTCTTCTGAAGCTCGCGTTTCAGAAAGAACATGTAGCCCAACTCAACGCCGACAAGCACGATGACCACAAGGCTCAACGCGATGACCGAAGTGATGACCACCGACCCGCGTTGCCGCCGTGCTGTTCTTCGACTGAATGCGCGCATTGTTCGCATCTGTTTATGACGAGGATCTGGCGGCCGTGGCCTTGCCAAGCAGGTGCTCGGGCATCCAGCTTCCGGTCAGCGGAACGGCCGGCAGCAGCGGGTTTTCGCGGTAGGGGTATGTCACCTTCACCGCGATTTCTCCAGGCGAAACAGTCACTTCAGGGGACGCCATCTTCGCCCGAAGCCAAGTCTCTTTTGAAGAAGGCGCGCTGCCTGCGGAAGCGGGGGTAATCGTCGAGAGCGCCAGAGACCGATAGACCGCCGTTCGAACATTCGTTTGCAGGTCTACGGCCGGCGTGTCGCTGCGGAAAGACTGAGCAGCTCTCGCGCCGTCTTCTGCCGCGCGAGAGACGACTTGCTGAACGTAGAGAACGCCGCAGAACGTCACGAGGCCATAGATGCCGAGGAACAGAACACCGAAGACGAGTGCAAACTCGATGGCGGCAACGCCTCGCTGGCGGCGAGCCATGGTCCGTTCGAGCTTGAGCCGGCCGGACTTCACAACGACCTCCCGTCGAGCAGCATGCTGGCCTGGCCCGCGATCCTGGTGGGGACAGCAAAGCTCGGGAACGCGGGAAACAGCGTGTCTATCCCACTGACGGCGACGGTCACGACCACCTGGCACCGGTTGTTCCATTCCGGGCCGCAAGGGGGCGCCGCCTGCGAGCAGTCGTCCGTTCCAGCCAGGCAGATTCTTGCCTCGACATTCCGGTTCGCTTTCAGGCCCGCGGGCAGCCAGTCGCTGCGCTCTACGGCAATGTCGTTTGCCTTGGTTTTTCTGGCTTCAAGGTTGATTTGATAACGCAGCCCCGCACGCGCACCGTCTTCCGCCGCGTTCTGCAGGCTCATGCGCATCGTCAACAAGAAGCCATAGCAAATCACCGCGTACAGCAGCGCAAAGATGATCAGGAACACGAACGCAAACTCGATCGCGTACACGCCGTGTTGGGCGTGTCCGGGCTTTGCGTGGTTGCGTGTTTCCATGGTGGTTCTCTTTGCGCGGCGAGGGTCGGCGTTTTGCCTATCGGCCTGCGGAAGAGGAGGCGCCACCGCCGCCCTTCGACTTGGACACCGTGGAGCCAAGGTGCTCGGGAATCGGATGCTCGAAGCTCTTGATGTAGCGCTCATAGCTGCGGCTGGCGATGCTGCCGGCAATGGGCCGGGGTGTGCGCGAGGCGATTTCTCCGCTGCGTTGCCAGGCGAGCAGGCTCTGCGTCGCGTCGCCCATGAGCAGCGGCGGCGGCGATTCGAACTCTTCGGCCTCGGCCTCGGCTTCGACCTCCCGCGCCTCCTGCGCTTTCAGCGCCTCCGCGGGTTGCGACGCCGGCGGCACGGCTTGCGCCGAGACTGCGGTCGCCATGAAGAAGAGTGCGGCTGTCAACGCGATCCGCTCGGCAAGCTGGTGGTTCATGGGGTACCTCGCGAGGTCGAGTTCAGTGAAAGCGGCGCTTCAGGTGCGGAGGCCGAAGGGTTGGTCTGGCTCGCGGTTCTCATGCCGCCCGCGCCTGTCCATCGGGACGGCTTGAGCGCAAGGGGCGCCACAGCAGCGTCGATGCGAGTTCCCGCCGCTGCGGCAGCAGCAACCGGTGCAGGCAGCTTGCCCGAGGCGCGCATCTGCAGTGCGGCCTGGCGCACGGCAAGGCGTGTCGGCTGGGGCATGCGGTGGGCATCCATCAGCGCTGCCGCGCGCTCGGGCTGGTTGGTCACTTCGAGATAGAGCGCGAGATTGGCTTGCGCCTGGGTGCTGTCAGGGCGCAACTGCAGGGCCTGCATCAGCGGCAGCCGCGCTTCCTCGATCTGGCCGGCGCCCAGGTGCGCATAGCCGAGATCGCTCAGCAGCAGCGCATCGGTCGGGGTGCGGCGCTGCGCTTGCGCAAGCAGCTGGACCGCCTCGGCATAGTTGCCGCGCATGCCCGCCAGGAGCCCCAGTCCACGGTAGCCCGCGCTCGCCAGTGGCGTGGCCAACAGGCGCTTGTAGGCGGCTTCGGCAGCCGCGGTCTGCCCGGTCTGGCGCAGCGCCTCGGCGCGCGTGCGTGTGGATTCGGGCGACACGCCCCACCGCTGTTCCAGCGCATCGATGTGCGCGAGCGATGCAAACCACAGGTCTTCCTTCTGCATCTGCTCGACGAGCTTGAGATAGGTGGCCTGCGTGTCCACGGCCGCGCCGGCCTTGGTGTCCGCCGCGGCCTCGGCGGCCATGCGCTGCTGCGCATCGGTGCTGGCGGCGTACTGGTCCTTGGGGCCGGCGCAGCCGGCAACGGCAAGGGCCGCGGCCGCGGCGCAGGCGATGGCCAGCAAGCGGCAAGCAGGGCGCGGGCTTGCGCAAAAGTCGAGTGGCTTCATTTGGCGGCGGCTCCCAGTGAACGGAAGATGGCAAGAAAGGCTGGCCCCGCAGTAACGATGACCAGCGCCGGCAGCAACGTGGTCACCATCACGGCGGTCATCTTCACGGTGATCTTTCCGATGCGTTCCTTCATTTCGGAACGCCGGTGTTCGCGCAGCCGGTCGCTGAAGACGCGCAGCGGCTCCTGCACGGCGCCGCCGTGCTTGTCGACCTGCACCAGCAAGGACACGAGCCCGCGGAGGTTCTCGTTCTTGTGCAAGGTTGCAAGGCGCTGCAGCGAATGTTCGCGGCTGCGGCCTCGGCTGTACTGGTTGTTGGCAAAGGTCAGCTCGTAGCCGAGCACGCGCAGCACGTGCGAGAAGTCGCTGGCCATGATCTGCAGGCTCTGGTCCAGGCTCAGCCCCACGCCTTGCAGCAGGCGAAGCAGGTCGATGAACAGCGGCAGCTCCTGGTTCACCCGCTCGCGGCGCTTGGCGGCAATGCGGCCGAGCACCCACTTGGGCGCCATGAAGCCGATGACGAACGCGGCGGCAAGCACGATGGTGACAGTACGCTGCGGACGGCCGGCGCTCCACAGCACATAGGCGGCAAAGGGAAGAAGGAACGTGAAGAAGATGCGGGTCACCAGAAACACCAGCTGCGCCCGCTTCGAGGAAAAGCCGCATTGATCGATGAGGTTGCGGTCCTCGTTGGCCACGAGCGCGCGGCCGATGCGCGAGTCGAGCCAGTGAAACGGCAACTCGATGTCCGGCTTTGCCGGGGCGTTGAACACGTCGGCCGCACCGGCGGACGCCGCGGATTCGACCGGCGCCGTGGTGACCTGCTGGATGGCGCGGCCGATGACCTTGCCGCTGCGCGAGCGCCGCAAGTCGGCCGCGATCAGCGCGCCGGCACCGGTCATCAGGCCCAGGGCCAGCAGCGCCAGGCTGATGATCGCCAGCTGGTTGGTGGTGAAGGTCATGTGAGTTTCGCCAGCCGGTAGAGAAGCGCCGCACCGAACAGCTGAAAGCCTGCGGCTGAGAGGACCATCATGCGGCCGGTCCCGTCGTTCCACATTCCCATGAAGTAGCCGGGATTGGTGAGAATGAAGAAGGCGCCCACGCTCACAGGCAGCAACCCGAGAATCCAGGCGGAAAGCCGCGTTTCGGACGACAGGGCGAGCAGCTCATGCTCGGCTTGCTCGCGATCGCGCATGAAGTTGCCCACGCGCTCCAGCAGCAGGTCGGAGCGTCCGCCGTAGCGCACGCCAAGCCCGAGGATGGACGCCAACAGGAACATTTCCTCAATGCGCACGTTGCTGGCCGTCTGGTGCAGGGCGCGATCCAGATCCATGCCCGCGCGCACCAGCGATGCCGAGCGCTCCAGCTGGCCGCGCAGCGGCGCCTCGGTGGTGGCAATCGCAAGCTGGAACGCCGCCTGCGTGGAGTTGCCGATGGTGATCAGCCGCACCATCGCGTCGATGTACGCGGGCAGCTGGCTCACGAGCTTGCGGCGGAATTTCTGCAGCCGCAGCCAGACCCCGAAGGCTGCAAGAAGAACCAAGAGCGCGAGCGCGCTCAGGCCCGACACCCAGCCGGCAAGCAGGCCGGCGAGTGCGGCCGCCGCCACGATGACGGCCAGCCCCAATGCGGCCGTGCGCGGAGCAACCACGCCTATGAGCCATTCGGGCAGGGCCTTTTCAAGCAACCCTGCGGGTGCGGCGGCCGGAGTGCCTGCGTCGGCGTTGAGCCATGGGTCCGAGGTCACGCCCGCCATGAGGTTGTCATTGGCCGGGTCGCGCAGCGGGATGGGCATCGGCACCGGTGTGCCCGCGGCCGTACTGGCCTGGATCTGCTGGTTCAGGTGCCGCGCCGCGGCCTGGCGTGCCTGGCGGCCCTTGGCCCATTGCCACAGCAGCAACCCCGCGGCTGCGAACAGCAGCGCAAGGCAGGCCACGGCGAGCAGCATTTCACGCACGGCTGTTGTCTCCCTGCTGCGCGCGTGTCAGCGACTGCCTGAAGCGCGTGATCTTGGGTGAATGCGGCGCAATGCCCAGCGATATCCAGCGGTCGCGCTCCTCGCCGTCGGGCGACGTGATGGGCTCGTAGCGGTAGAGCTCCTGCATGGCCACCACGTTGTCGTTGACGCCCGTGACTTCGCTCAGCGAGAGGATGCGGCGCTGCCCGTTCGAAAGGCGGCCGATCTGCACGATGAAATCGATGGCATTGGCAATCTGCCGGCGCAGGCTCACTTCGCTGCCCTGGTAGCCCGCAAAGCCCGCGAGCATTTCAAGGCGATACAGGCATTCGCGCGGCGAGCTGGCGTGGATGGTGCCCATCGAGCCTTCGTGGCCCGTGTTCATCGCCTGCATCATCTCGATCACTTCGGCACCGCGCACCTCGCCCACGATGATGCGGTCGGGCCGCATGCGCAGGCTGTTGCGCAGCAGGTCGCGGATGGACACCACGCCGGTGCCGTCGAATCCGCCCGGGCGGCTCTCGAGGCGCACCACGTGGCTGGTGCCGAGCGAAAGCTCCGCCGTGTCTTCGATGGTGATGACGCGCTCTCGCGGCGGGATGAAGGTGGCCAGCGCATTCAGCAGCGAGGTCTTGCCCGAACTGGTGCCGCCGCTCACAAGAATGTTGCAGCGTGCGCGAACCGCAATCTCCAGCAGCTGCGCCATGCCCGCGTCGAAGGTGCCGAGCTTCACCATGTCGGCCGGCGTGAGCGGTTCCTTGCGGAACTTGCGAATGGAAACCGAGAGCCCGTCGATCGCGAGCGGCTCGATGATCACGTTGATGCGACCGCCGTCCGGCAGGCGCGCATCGACCATCGGATTGGATTCGTCCAGCCGCCGGCCGAGCGGCGCGAGGATGCGGCGCACGATGCGCATCACGTGCTCGGCATCGGCAAAGCGCACCGTCTCGCGCTCGAGCATGCCGTGGCGCGACACGTACACGTTCTGGTAGCCGTTGATCAGGATGTCTTCGACGGCCGGATCGTTGAGCAGGTCTTCCAGCGGTCCGAAGCCCGCAAGCTCCTTGGTCAGCGCGTCGGAGATGAGCTGCATCTCGCGGTCGTTGATCGGCACACGGCGCAGCCGCACGAAACTGTCGACCTCCAGTTCGACGAACTGCTGGATGGATGCACGCGACCAGCGGCCGAACTCTGCGCCGAGCTCTTCGATGCGGCTCAGCAGATGGTCGTGCGTCCAGCTCTTGATGTCCTGGAACTGCTGGGAGTTGATGAACGCCTGGTCGTCGTCGGCGAATTCGAGATCGTTGGACATAAGGGCGGTTCAACCTTCACTAGAGCTTTTCCAGAAGCCGGCAAGTCGCGGCACCCGCGGCATTCGCGCGGCCCATCTGGATTCCCTGGCCGGCGGCTGGCCTGTGCCGGACATGAATTCCTGGTGCAGGCCGCGCGCCAGTTCGGCCACGGCTTGCGAATAGGCGTCGCTGCGCGCGGTGCGCACCAGCATTTCGCCGCGGCTTGCCGCCGCCAGCAGTTGCGTGCTGCGCGCCGGCACAACGTGGTGCAGCGGCAGCTCGAGCCGCTCGGCGATGTCCTTGGCAGACAGGCCCACGTGGTTGTCGAACTTGTTGACCACGAGCGACAGCCGCTCGGTTTCCACCCCGCGCGTGCGCAGTTCCTTGAGCATGGTCGCCGTCGAAACGATCGCGCCGATGCTCTGGTCGCACACGACCCAGCTGCGCGGCGCCGCCTTCACCGTTTGGGCGACGAAGTCGAGGGTCGAAAAGCCCCCCAGGTCGGCGATCTGGAAGTCGAAGAAATCGCCGAGCCGCTTGATCAGCGCCACCGAATCTGCGTGCGAGATCTCGCGCACCTGCGCAAGGCTCGCAGGCAACGGGAGCACGGCCACGCCGCTCGCGTGGTGGGCCAGCGCCGTGTGCAGCAGCGTCTGGTCGAGGCGGCGCAGGTTGCGCACGCCGTCGACAAAGCTGAAGCCGCTTTGCGTGTCGAGGTAAAGGAGACCGTCTCGCGCCGGAAGCCCGAGGTCGAGCAACGCGACGCCGCCGCGCGTGTTGCGGCCGCCCCGGGGCATGGCGCCGGCCTGGCACAGCTGGTCCTTGAGCACGAGCGACAGGCTGGCCGCGAGCGTGGTCACGCCAATGCCGGCACGGGCGCCCAGCAGCGCCAGCGTGCGTCCGCGCGTGCGGCCCGGCAGGCTGCTCTGGCGATCGAGCAGCTTGCGCAGCGTGTTGACCGCATCCGCCGGCGGCGCGGCCATGTCCACGAAGTCGTCCACGCCGGCGCGCAAGGCAGCCAGCATGGAAGCCGGCTCGGCTGAAACGCCCGTGGCCAGCACCAGCAGCGTCGGCCATTCGCGCTTGAGGCGCTGGTGGAGCTCGCTTGCAGCCGCGGCGTGGTCGCCCGAAAAATCCAGAAAAACCGCGGCGGGACCGAGCAAGGTCATGCGCTCGTCCAGCGACTTGGCCTCGGCGGGAAGGTTCACCACCGTGCCCAGCCGCGCGAGTGCGTCTGTCAGCCAGTTGATGTGGCCGCTGTTGGGCGATGCGAAGAGATAGGTCTCCGCACCGGTCTCTGGAAGGCTGTCGCGGGGAGCGTTCATGGCGTCTGCCAACGGATCTGTGGGGTTTGTTTCAGTCAACGTGAGAAGCCCGGAACAGTGGTGCCCGAAGCGGGCCCAAGAAGGTGAGCGCGCCACACGGGGCCGTCGCGCTGCTCGGCGCCGCCAGGCAGGTACGGGGCGAGATCGGTGCCGCGCGCAATGGGCTTCACCAGGTGCGGCGTGACGAGGATCACCAGTTCCTTCTCGCTCATCTGGTACTTGTTCTGCTTGAAGAAGGTTCCGAGCACCGGGATGTCGCCGAGCAGCGGAACCTTGTCGGCGTTCGACGTGGTGGTGCGGCTCACGAGGCCGCCGATGATGAAGCTCTCGCCGTCGCCAAGTTCCACCGTGGTGTCGGCGCGCCGCGTGCTGATGGCGGGCACGGCCACGCCGCCGATGCTGAGCGAGTTGGTGTAGTCCAGGTCGCTGGCCTCGGGCGCAACCTTGAGCACGATGCGGTCGTTCGACAGCACAGTGGGAGTGAGGGTGAGGCCGATGCCGAAAGCCTTGTATTCAATGCTCGTGGTGCCCAGGCCCTGAGGCGCCGGCACGGGCAGTTCGCCGCCCGCCAGAAAGCTTGCGCTCTGGCCCGACAGTGCCACCAGCGTGGGTTCGGCGAGCACGCGGGCCATGCCGTTGCCCTCGAGAAAACCCACGTTCAGGCCGATGCCGGCCTTGCCGAAATTGAACAGCAGGCTGAATGCCTGCGCGAGCGGGTTGTTGTGTTCGCCGCTGAGCGAACCGTCCGGAGCGAACGAGGCCGAACGCAGCGACGACGGCGTGAACACACCGAAGCTGAAGCCGTTGGAGTTGGCGCGCGTGCTGAAGATGTTGAGGCCGGCCTGCTTGAGCACGCTGCGGTTGAACTCGACGATCTTGACCTCGACCTGCACCGTGTTGCTGCGCACATTGACCACGGAGCGATCGATCAGCGCCGACTTTTCTCCGCCGGACGACATGGCCGCATCGCGCGCCTCCTGGTGCGCCTCCATGCTGTTGAGCGAGCCATTGAGCGTGGAGGTGCGGCGCCGTACTTCGAGCGCATAGACGATGGCGTTGGCCTGGCCCTTTTCCCAGACCATGAGCGTCGTGCGGCCCGCCGCCTTGCCGGTGACGATGAGGCGCGCCGCCGGCGAGCTGGGCGACTGGCGGGTGAGCGCAACGCCCGCCACGGTTTCGTCCGCAATGGCCATGCGCTCGATGCCCTTGCCGATCAGCAGTTCCTTTTGCGTGCCGGCATCGATGCGCAGTTGAAGCGCCGCGCGCACAGGCGCCGCCTCTGCCTCGGCCGCCGTTGCGGGCGCCACCGGCCAGACGCCCGAGGCCAGCAGGCACAGCACCGCAAGGGTCGGGCGCATGGAGCGCGCCGTGCCGGTTGTTTTCGCACAAGGGGCGATCGTCATGGTGTTCGTTTCCTGGGTGGCGTGCATGTGCGTGCCACTGGTTGCTGATCAGTAGTTGATGGTTTCGCTGCGGTCGCCGCGAATGACCTCGACCTGCAGTCCGCCGCGGGAACCGCCCGTGCGGGCCGGGGGATTTGCGGGGGCTGCGGCGGCAACGGCTGGTATTCGCGAGTTGCCCGGCTTGCCGCCTGTCACGAAGTCGGCGGCGGTCAAACCGGCTTGGGCCCGGTCCAGGCCTTCGAGCGGCGGCCTGCGGGCCTCGCCGGCTTTTTGCGCCACCGGCTGCAGAGCCGTGGGCAGTTCGGCAAAAAGCTTCGGGTCGGGTTCCGACATATCGGTGGGATTGCGTAGCGCCAGAAGCAGGCGGCCGCTGTTCTCGGCGAGCGTCAGCCGGTTGATGTCGTCCACGGGCACGGCGAGCACCGCGGTGCGGGCTGCCTCGGCGCGCTGGGCCTGCTGCTGGGCTGCGCCGTTCTTGTCCATTCCGGAAGGCATTCCATCAATGGAGGCGCCGCCGTAGGCCAGCACCCGTTTCCGCGACAGGAGCAGGCGCGCCTGGCTGCGGTCGATGTCCTTGCCGTCGGACTTGAGCATGAGGAAGACATCGACGAAGTCGCCGGGCCGTACTTTGTTGCCCACGCCCATGACCTCGTCGGCCTTGATGGCGACCGCGCGTTCGCCTTCGCCGACGCGCAAGGCCAGGCCGGAAACCAGTTGGCCTTCAACCAGCGGCGTGCCCTCGCCCAGGTCGATGACGGGCACTCGGCCCGCGAGCTGCGCCGCCTCCTGGAAAGCGCCTGCAGGATTGATCGTGAGGCGTTCGACGCGAAGCGCATCGGCGGGTATCACGCGGCCCGCGGGCAGCGGCTTGGACGCCACGACCACCCTGAACGTTTGCGCCTGAGCCGCCTTTGCCGGGGCGACGGTGGAGGCGGCGACCGCAACCGGCCGTGGCGGCTGCCGGCTGAGCAGCCATGCATAGCCGCCGAGCGCAAGGGCCAGGAGCACGAGGATGGCGGCGACGATTTTGGTGAGATTGATCATGTGCGGCAGGTCAAGGAAGGGGCCATTCGAGAGTCATCGATGAACAACTCGTGGTGACGGGGCGGCTAGCTACCCTGTCGACCCCAAACCATCCACACCGCGGCGGCCAGCGCGAGGTAGGCCGCATAAGGAATAAATCGAATCCGGGTGGACGTGGGCTGGCCCTCCGGCGAAGACGATGGCCCGAAAAGCACCAGCGAAAGCCGGGGAAAAACGGGCCAGCGCTGAAGAGCGAGCCAAAGCGCGGCGTGAAGACCGGCGAGCAGGCTGCCGATGAGCCATATGGCCGGCAAAGCAGAAAGGCCCACCCAGAGTCCGAGAGCTCCGGCGAACTTCACGTCGCCGGCTCCCATGACTCGGAGTGCATAGAAAAGAAGCAGAAAGCCGAAGCCGGCGCCTGCGCCGAGCAGGGCGGCAGTCCAGTCTTGCTCGATGGGAGCCATTCCCGTTGCCAGTGCCGCAAGAGCCAGGAAAGCGCCTGCAAGCACAAGCCGGTTGGGAACGCGGCGCTGCCTGAAGTCATAGACGGCAATGAAGAGCAACCAGACCAAATAGGCTGACGCCATTGCTTTTCACATGCCTCAAGCGGCGGCGGTGGCAATGGAGGATTTAATGTCCCCCCAAATGGTTTCCAAGCTTTTGCCGATTCCACCGTCCCCGGTAATGGCCGTGATCATCACTACCGAAATCAGTCCTGCAATGATTCCATATTCAATTGCGGTTGCACCTTCTTCGTCACGCAGAAAACGATTAATTGAATTGAGCATGATTTACCCCTTTTGAAAGTTGTTAACAACGACTGGCAAGGTGAATGTTATACAGCGTAACTCCGTGTATCAAGAAGGTGAACCCGTGAGACCCTGTCGTTCATGTGCTAGCAACTAGGCGTAAGCACGATAGCGGCCAGCCTGCTGCCGCGCTCATGGAAGCTCCTCGTTCAGAGGAGAACAGGCCTTCCGAGAATGGATTTTTCCCTCTGTGGCAGAGCGCCCGTATCCCATGAATGTGGGACGCGCGTTACGACCTCACGAAACGCGCGGAAGAGTCTTGTTACGGGAACGAATGGGTTGCGTGTTACGTAACGAAGCGCATGTGAGGCAAGGTGTAACGCCGAAATTTCGCGTTCCATCTGAGGAAAAAATCACATTTTTGGGGGGGCAACCCCGTTGCGAGACGGGCCTGAGCAGGCGCTCAGCCTGGTACTTCTTCGTAAAAAAGTTTCCATTCGCTGCCGTGGCGCAGCCAATACTGGCGACGTGTGCGCCCGCTTTTTTCGCCTTCGAACACCTCGCCGAAAGTGGCGACCATGGTGTCATCGCCGTCACGCCAATGCAGATAGGACACATCCTTGAACTGGACGCGCTTGCCTCGGGCGTATTCCACTTCATCCCGAAGGACTGCAAATCCTTCTGTGGATTTTTTATTGTTGCTGCGCTGGAAATCCGGCAAATAGAATTTCTTCAATTGCGCTTCATTGCCGCTCGCCCGCGCCTCTTTCCAGGCCGCGATGGTGCTTGTGAACGCCTGTGCTTCCTTTTCGGCCTGCGGCGGTGAGATCCATTGCAGGCTGCGTGCGGTGATCACCGGCGTGGCGCCGATCTGCACTTTGCGCAGCAATTGCTTCAGGTCGGGGTTGGCCATGACCACGCAGCCGTCGCTTGCCTGCGGCGCGCGGGCAAACTGCTGCGACGGCGTGCCGTGCAGCCATATGCCGCCGCCGGTCTTTCCGCGCCGCACGTCATAGGGGTTGGGGTAGTTGATGGGGAGCGCCCCGGCGCCGTAGAAGTCGCGCAGCGACTTGGGGTCGAGGCTGCTGGTGATGTAGTACACCCCCAGCGGCGTGCGTGCGTCGCCTTCGGCGGCTTTGTCGATGCCAGACTTGCCGACCGACACGTAGTAGTCGGCCACGAGCTGCAGCCCCTTGTCGGAGTTCTCGAGCAGGTAAAGCCGCGAGCGCGAGGCGTCGACCGCAATGGCATAGCGGCTGCGCGTGGAGAGCGCCAGGAACTGCGAGGGCACGGTGCCGGCCGCCGGCCGCTCGCGCAGGGCCTGCAGGCGCCGGCGGGATTCTTCGCGCAAGTCGGCCATGGCCGGATCGCTGCGCAGCCGCGCAATGCCGGAGTCGGAAAAGGCGTGCGCGGGTGGCACCTGCGTTGCCAGCAGGTCGGCGTAGACAAGCTGGGCGAGCTGAAAGTTGGGATAGTCGCGCACAAGGTCGCGCGCTTTTGCCAGCGCGGGCCGGGTCTTGCCGCGGCCGAACAGCTCGTAGACCGCAATCAGGCGGGCTTCGGCGCCGGTGGCTTCCTGGATGGCGGCCGATGAAGATGCGGCCGCTTTACGCGGTGCGGGCTTGGCCGCTGCCGGTCTGGTTGTCGCCGCGGAGGCGTTCCGGGTATTGGCTTTTGCTGCCCTGCCAGCCCCATGTGCAGCCGTGCGTCCTGCGCCAGACCCCTTGGGCTTTGCGCTGCTCGCCTTGGTGCTGCCCGATTGGGCCGGCGTCGACGCGCTGGCCGCGCCGGGCGCCGCCAGCATCAGGGCCGATGCGGCCAGGAGTGCGGCAAGCCTTGTCCGGCCGCGTTGCAGCGGGGAGGTCTGTGGCCGGGCGTGCCGGACGATGTCCGCCACTATCCGCCGACGCTTTCCTTGCGAATTTGCCATTGATTGCCGGAGCGCTGCAGCTCCAGCGTCTTGCGGCTCGAGATGTTGAGGTTGTCGGCGCGGTAGATCTGCCGGAACTTGGCGGTCGCCGCCTGCCCGTTGACGTTGATCACCAGGTTTTCGATGTTCACGCTGATGCTCGACTTGCCGACGATGCGGGCGCGGCGCTCTTCTTCCCAGCTCTTGCGGCTTTGTCCGCCGCCGGGATTGAAGTCGGGCCCGTAAGCGGCGAGATAACGGTCCATGTCCTGGCCTGCCCACGCGGAAGCCCATCCGCGTACGGCGGATTCGACTTCAGCTGTCGCGGCGGGGGAGGCTGCGGCCGGCGCGGGCGCGGGTGCCGCCGCGGATGCAGCCGTAGATGTCGAAGCGGACGGTGCCGAAGCTTCCGGCGCCTTGGCAACCACCGCGGGCGCCGGTGCGGGGGGCGCTGCCTTGGCGACCGGAGCGGGCGCAGGCGCCGGTGCGGCGGCGACAGGTGCCTTTGCCATGGGCGCAGCCGCCGCCACCGTTGCCGCGGGCTTGCCACCAGCCGGCGCGGGAGTGAACAGGGTGCGGATCACAGCGAGCTTGGGTTGCACCGCCGTGTTGTTCTGGTCGAGCTGCAATGCCTTGCTGTAGGCCTGGCTCGCCAGCCGTGCGTACACATCGCCCAGGTTTTCTTGCGCCGTGGCGTAGCTCGGGTTGGTGCGAATCGCGCTTTCGAGCGCGCTGCGCGCCTTGTCGAACTGGTTCTGGCTCGCGTAGATCACCGCCAGGTTGTTGTAGGGCTCGGGCAGCTCGGGCGCGTCCTGCGTGAGTTGCGTAAAAGCCGCAATGGCTTCGGCGCGCTTGCCGGTGTCGAGCTGGATCACGCCCTTGAGGAAGCGCATCTGCGGATCCTTCGGCTTGTCCTTCAGGAAGGCGTCGGCGCGGCCCATGGCTTCGTCGAGCTTGCCGGCCTGCATGAGCCGGTCGACTTCATCGTGCTCGGCCGCGGCGAGCGCAGGCAGCGCCATGCCGCAGGCGCTTGCCAGGAGCAGGGCGCGCACGGCAGGAGTAAGGCTGAAACGGGCGCGCGGGAGGGGGCTCTTGGGCATTGCGGACGAGGCCTCGTAGGAGGGGAAAGGGAGATGCGGCAGGGATTGTAAGTGGGCAGTTAACTTACGGATACAACGGCAAACTCCAAGGGCCAAAGCACCGAAATACGCATCCGTCAACAGGCCATCGGATGCCCACATCCATGAAGACGCATCGACTTGCGCAATGCAGCACGATCATGTAACGTTGTGTAAGCAGATTGTCAGCAATCTCCCAGTTCCTTCACTCTCTGGAGCCACCTTGAAGATCACCAAACGCCGCTTGCTGGAAGGCGGCGCAGCAGCATTTGCCGCGTCGCTTTTTGCGCCGGGCTCCTTGGCGCAGCAGCGCACCGCAGCCGGCGCGGCCGGCGGCGACGCGTGGCCTACCAAGCCGGTCCGCATCCTCGTGGGCTTTCCCGCCGGTGCATCGCCCGACCTGGCGGCCCGCGCCATTGCGGAGCCGCTGTCGAAGATCCTGCGCCAGCCCGTCACGGTCGAGAACAAGCCGGGCGCAAGCGGCAACCTGGTGGCTGAGCAGGTGGCCAAGGCCACCGACGACCACACCATCGGCGCGTTGATCAACGGCAATCTCACCATTGCCAAACTGCTCAACCCCAAGCTCAGCTTCGATCCCGAAAAGGACTTCCTGCCGGTCGGCATGATCGGTACCGCACCGCTGGTGCTCGCGGTTTCGGGCAACGCGCCTGGCAAGACCGCGGCCGAGCTGCTGCTGTGGACGCGCAATCTGAGCAGCAGCGGCAAGTACGGCACGCCGGGTGTGGGCACGGTGGGCCATCTGGGCATGGAGCTCATCAAGAGCCGCGCCGCCATCACCGCGCAACATAAGCCCTACACCGGTAACCCGCAGGTCATCGCCGGCTTGCTGGCGGGTGAGATCCAGCTCGCGCTGCTGCCGCCCGGCCTGGCACTGCCGCATGTGAAGTCGGGAAAGATCAAGGCCATTGGCGTGACCTCGCCCGAGCGCAGCCCCCTGGCTAACGAGCTGCCCACGATTCGCGATGCCGACGTGCGCGGCGCCGACCTCGAGATCTGGACCGCGCTGGCCGCGCCTGCAGGCATGAAGCCGGCCGCCGTCGCCAAGCTGAATGCGGCGCTGGTCGAGGTGACCAGCTCGCCCGACGTGAGCCAAGCCTTGCTGAAGACCGGCTGGCAAGCGCAGCCGGGCACGCCCGATGCGCTCGCCAAGCGCATGCGCTCCGACACGGCCCGCCTCGGCGGCGTGATCATCATGAAGGGCATTCAGTCAGAGACTTAGGACGCCCCCCGAAGCGCCTTCGGCGCCTCCCCCCACTGGGGGGCGCACCCGGCGGCCCGGCAAAGCCGGTTCCGCGGGTGCCTTGGAATGGGCGCTTTTCTCTACAGCAGTAGCGAGACCTTCTTTGCGGCGTCGATCAGCGCCGGGAGGATGGTCTCCTGCATCACCTTGGCGCTGGTGCGGTTGGCCTGGCCGCTGATGTTCAGTGCCGCGACCATGCGGCCCTGTCGATTGACGATGGGGGCGGCCACTGAGATCAAGCCTTCTTCGAGCTCCTGGTTCACCAGGCACCACTGTTGCCTGCGCGCCTGCGCCACCTTTGCCATGAGCGCATCGACATCGGTCACCGTGTGCTTCGTGAGAGCCTCGCGCTCCGAGGCCTCGAGCCGGGCGCGCACCTCGTCGTCGTCCAGGTCGGCCAGGAGCAGCCGGCCCAGCGAGGTGCAGTACGCCGGCAGGCGCGAGCCCACGCCCAGGCTGATGCGCATGATCTTCTGCGTGGGCACGCGCATCACGTAGACGATGTCGGTCGCGTCCAGCACGGCGGCCGAGCAAGACTCCTGCACTTGCTGCACCAGCGCTTCCATCACCGGTTCGGCGCGGTTCCATATCGGCATCGACGAGAGGTACGCAAAACCCAGGTCGAGGATTCGCGGCGTGAGCGTAAAGAGCTTGCCGTCGGTCACCACATAGCCCAAGGTCTGCAGCGTGAGCAGAATGCGCCGCGCGCCAGCCCGCGTGAGGCCGCTCGCGGCAGCCACCTCGCTCAGCGTCTGCCTGGGGGCGCTTTCGCTGAACGAGCGAATCACCTGCAGGCCGCGCGCAAACGACTGCACGTAGCTGTCGCCGGGGGCGGGTGCCTCGGGTGTCTTGGGCGTGCCGGTTTTCAGAGCGTGGGTTGCCATGCGGGGTGATCCTCTTTAGAATTCATTATACGAACAAATGTTCTTTAGACGAACAAATCGGCAGTTCGCAGAATCGATCGGGTCGCCCGAGCGGATCGCAGGCAGTTCGGTTTCTTTCTTCATTCCCGGAGACAGGCTTCATGATCAACAAGATCGCGCGCTCGGTCGCCGATGCCCTTGAAGGCATCCAGGACGGCGCCACGGTTCTCATCGGCGGCTTCGGCACCGCCGGCATTCCCGGCGAACTTATCGACGGCCTCGTCGAGCAGGGCGCCAAGGACCTCACCGTCGTCAACAACAACGCCGGCAACGGCGAAACCGGACTGGCGGCGCTGCTCAAGGCCGGCCGCGTGCGCAAGATCATCTGCAGCTTTCCGCGCCAGGCCGACAGCCAGGTGTTCGACGGGCTCTACCGCAGCGGCAAGCTCGAGCTCGAACTGGTGCCCCAAGGCAACCTGGCAGAACGCATTCGTGCCGCGGGCGCCGGCATTGGCGCCTTCTTCTGCCCAACGGGGTACGGCACGCAACTCGCGGGCAACCGCGAAACGCGCGAGATCGACGGCAAGCAATATGTGCTGGAGTACCCCATCCACGGTGACGTGGCGCTCATCAAGGCCGAGCGCGGCGACCGCTGGGGCAACCTGGTCTACCGCAAGGCCGCGCGCAACTTCGGCCCTGTGATGGCCATGGCCTCGAAGAAGACCATTGCCACCGTGCACGACATTGCCGAACTCGGCACGCTCGACCCTGAGACCATCGTGACCCCGGGCATCTTCGTGCACCAGGTGGTGCGCATCGACCGCGTGGCGACGCAAGCCGGCGGTTTCAAGAAGGCGGCATGACCATGACAACTTACCAACGTCGCACCAAGGACCAGCTCGCCGCCCGCGTGGCGCAAGACATCTTCGATGGCGCCGTCGTCAACCTGGGTATCGGCCAGCCCACGCTGGTGGCCAACCACTTGCCGAAGGGCCGCGAGGTCATCCTGCAAAGCGAGAACGGCATTCTCGGCATGGGCCCCGCGCCTGCCGCCGGCGAAGAAGACTACGACCTCATCAATGCTGGCAAGCAGCCCGTCACGCTGCTGCCGGGCGGCTCGTTCTTTCACCATGCCGACAGCTTCGCGATGATGCGCGGCGGCCACCTCGACATTTGCGTGCTCGGCGCTTTCCAGGTGTCGGCCACGGGCGATCTTGCCAACTGGCATACCGGCGAGAAAGACGCCATTCCCGCCGTCGGCGGCGCCATGGACCTGGCCATCGGTGCCAAGCAGACCTGGGTGATGATGGACCTGCTCACCAAGCAGGGCGTGAGCAAGCTGGTGCAGGAATGCAGCTATCCGCTCACCGGCATAGGCTGCGTGAAGCGCGTGTACTCCGACCTTGCCACGCTCGAATGCACGCCCCAGGGCCTGAAGCTCGTCGACCTGGTCGACGGCCTCAGCCGCGAAGAGCTCGAAGAGCTCGTAGGCCTTCCCATTGCCGCATGAAGCGGATTCATTCACCTTTGAGACAAAAGACATGACCAACCAAGCCTTCATCTGCGACGCCGTTCGCACCCCCTTCGGCCGCTACGGTGGTTCGCTCAGCAGCGTGCGCACCGACGACCTCGGCGCCGTGCCGCTCAAGGCGCTGATGGAACGCAACAAGAACGTCGACTGGCAGGCCGTGAGCGACGTGCTCTACGGCTGCGCCAACCAGGCCGGCGAAGACAACCGCAACGTCGCGCGCATGTCGGCGCTGCTGGCGGGCCTGCCGATCGAGCTCGGCGGCGCCACCATCAACCGCCTGTGCGGCTCCGGCCTCGATGCCGTGGGCACCGCGGCGCGCGCCATCCGCGCCGGCGAGGCGGGCCTCATGATTGCGGGCGGTGTGGAAAGCATGAGCCGCGCACCCTTTGTCATGCCCAAGGCCGAAAGCGCCTTCAGCCGCAACAACGCGGTGTACGACACCACCATCGGCTGGCGCTTCGTCAACAAGCTCATGAAGGCGCAGTACGGCGTCGACTCCATGCCCGAAACGGCGGAGAACGTGGCCACCGACTACAAGATCGAGCGCGAGGCGCAAGACCTGATGGCGCTCAACTCGCAGCTGCGCGCCGTCGCATCGCAGAAGTCCGGCTTCTTCGACGCCGAGATCGTGCCCGTGACCGTGCCCCAGAAAAAGGGCGATGCGCTCATCGTCAACAAGGACGAGCATCCGCGCGAAACCAGCCTGGAGTCGCTTGCCAAGCTCAAGGGCGTGGTGCGCCCCGACGGCACCGTGACCGCAGGCAATGCCAGCGGCGTGAACGACGGCGCCTGCGCGCTGCTCCTGGCCGACGAAGCCAGCGCCGCCAAGCACGGCCTCACGCCGCGCGCCCGCGTGGTCGGCATGGCCACCGCCGGCGTTGCGCCGCGCGTAATGGGCATCGGCCCGGCACCCGCCACGCAAAAGGTGCTGGCGCTCACCGGCCTCTCGATCGACCAGATCGACGTCATCGAACTCAACGAAGCCTTCGCGGCCCAGGGCCTTGCCGTGCTGCGCCTGCTCGGCCTGAAGGATGACGACGCACGCGTCAACATCAACGGCGGCGCCATTGCGCTCGGCCACCCGCTGGGCGCCAGCGGCGCGCGCTTGGCCACCACCGCCGTCAACCAGCTGCACAAGGGCGGCGGACGCTATGCGCTGTGCACCATGTGCATCGGCGTGGGGCAAGGCATTGCCGTGATCCTGGAACGCGTCTGATGGATCTCGCCCGACGCGATTTGCTGCTGGGCCTTCTGGCCGCGGTGGGCTTGCCCGCGAATGCGCAGCAGGCCGGCGGCAAGCCCATTCGCATCGTTGTTCCGTTTGCGGCCGGCGGCGGCAACGACGTGTTCGCGCGCCAGATGGCCAAGGGCCTCGGCGAAGTGCGCAAGTCGAGCGTCATCGTCGACAACAAGCCCGGCGCGGGCGGCAATCTCGGCACCGAGCAGGTGGTGCGCAGCACGCCTGACGGCAGCACGCTGCTGCTCGGGCACACGGGCACCGTGTCGATCAATTCCGCGCTCTACAAGGGCCTGAAGTTCGATGCGCGCAAGGATTTGCTGCCGGTCGCGATGTTCGCCTCGTCCGCGCTGGTGCTCGTGGTGCCTGCTGCATCGAAGGTGCGCAGCGTGGCCGACCTCGTCGCCGAAGCCAGGGCGCGGCCGGGCCTGCTCGACTACGCATCGAGCGGCAGCGGCACAGGCGGCCACCTGACCGGCGAACTCTTCGCGCAGCGCACGGGCAGCAAGCTCAATCACATTCCCTACAAGGGCACCAATCCTGCGCTCACCGACCTCGCGGGCGGGCAGGTTCAGATGATGTTCAGCGTCATTCCGCCCGCGCTCGCGCTGGTGAAAGGCGGCCGGCTGCGTGCGATTGCCGTCACCGGAGCCAGGCGCTTGCCCACGCTGCCCGACGTGCCCACCGTGGCCGAATCGGGGCTGCGCGAGCTAGCTGGCTTCGAAAGCACGCTCACCTACGGTGTCCTCGCGCCGCGCGGCACGCCTGACGCGTTCGTGAAAGAGCTGTCGGCGCAGATGCTCCAGGTGGCAGGCGGCGCCGAATTCCAGTCGCGCCTCGATGTGGAGGGCGCCGTGCCGTTGCTCGGCGGGCCGGCCGAATATGCCGCACTCATCGCAAGAGAAAGTGCGCTGTGGGCCGGCATCGTCAAGGCTTCCGGCGCTTCGGTCGATTGATTCTGCGCGGCCGCCGCCGGACCCGCGGCCACTTTCCCTTTCTTCATAAAAGCAGTCGGAGACTTCCCGCATGACCTTTTTCCGTTCGCCGGCTTCGCGCCGCGCCGTCGCAGCCGCCGTGCTCGCATTCACTGCCGGCAGCCTGCTGCCGATGACTGCCGGGGCGCAGCAAGCCGCATTTCCCACCAAGCCGGTGCGCATCATCACGCCGTTCCCGGTCGGCGGCGGCCCCGACGGTGTGGCCCGCCTCGTGGCCGACAAGCTCTCCCGCGCTTGGGGACAGCCGGTGGTGGTCGAGAACCGCCCGGGTGGCAACGGCTTCATCGCCATCGACGCGTTCAAGCGCGGCGCCAAGGACGGGCACGACATCATCGTGCTGGACAACGTGCACCTGGCTGCCTACCCGGCGCTGTTCAAGAAGCTGCCTTATGACGCCGGCAAGGACTTCGACGCGCTGCTGCCGCTCTTCAAGACCTACTTCTTCTTTACCGTTGCCACCAACAGCAAGTACAAGACCATCGGCGACCTGATTGCGGACGCCAAGGCCAACCCCGGCAAGCTCGACTACGGCTCATGGTCGGTCGGCAACCCCGTGCACCTGGGTTCGGAGCTCTTTGAGTCCGCCACCGGCACGCAGATGGAGCACGTGATCTACAAGGAAACCACGCAGCTCTACACCTCGGTGGCTACCGGCGAACTGGCCTTTGCGCTTGGCAGCAGTGCCACCGCCGGGCCGCTGCAGCGCGCGAACAAGCTCCGTTTCCTGGCCGCGGCAGCGCCTGCGCGCGTAGCCGCCTTCCCCGATGTGCCGACCGTCGCCGAATCGGGCGGTCCCAAAGGCTTCGAGGTGATCGGCTGGAACGCCATTGCGGTGCCCAAGGGCCTGCCTGTTGCAGTCACCGAGAAGATCAAGCGCGACATCGAAAAGGGACTGGCCGAACCCGACGTGCAGGAAAAGTTCAAGAGCTTCGGCTATGAGCCATTCCCAACCACGCGGCCGCAGTTCGACGAGTTCGTCGCAAGCGAAACGAAGCGGTTCGGAGATGTGATCCGCAAGGCGAACGTTTCGCTGGATTGAGGTTTCACAAGGCGGGCGGCTGCGCCTTGTGAAACGTAGTGTGTTGATTTTCTGCCCTGATACAGAGGCATACGCAGTACGCATCGAGGGCTTGGCGGGCGGAAAACAATCCGCTCGTCATCAACCCGCGCCCATGCGCATTGCTCCAAGGAAATCACCATGAAGCTCTCCCGCGTTGCCATTGCTTCGAGCATTGCCGCGACCATCGCCGCATCGGTGGCCGCCCTGGCGTTTGCCGCGCCGCAGCTCGGCGCCAATGCATCCGCCGGCCTTGCGCGCCCAGCGCCCGAGTTCCAGAATATCGACACATGGCTCAACTCGCCGCCGCTCAAGCTCGAAGCGCTGCGGGGCCAGGTGGTGCTGGTCGATTTCTGGACCTACACCTGCATCAACTGCCTCAACCACCTGCCGCACGTGAAAGAGTGGCACGATAAATACAAGGACAAGGGCCTCACCGTGGTGGGCGTGCACACACCCGAGTTCGCGTTCGAGAAATCGACGAAGAACGTGAAGGACGCCATCCAGCGCCTGCAGATCAGGCACGCGGTGGCACAGGACAACAGCTACGGCACCTGGCGGGCCTTCAACAACCAGTACTGGCCGGCCGTGTACCTGATCGACAAGCAGGGCCGCATTGCCTATTCGCACTTTGGCGAGGGCAGCTACGGCGTCACCGAGAAGAAGATCCAGGCGCTGCTTGCGGAACCCTCGGGCACTGCGGCCACTGCCCCGGCGCCAGGCGGGGGCGTCAAATGAAGAAGCTCTGGTTTGCGCTGCTCTTTTTTGCGGGCGGCGTGGCGCACGAGGTGCGCAACCCGACCAACTGCCAGTGCGTTGCCTCGGTCAGTCTTTCGCCTCGACCGACGAAGCGAGGACGTAGCCTTCGCTGCGCACGGTCTTGATGTAGCGCGGCTCGCGCGCATCGTCGCGCAGCCGCTGGCGCAGCCGGCTCACCAGCAGGTCGATGGAGCGCTCGAAGAGCTCTGCCTCGCGGCCCTGGGTAAGGCTCAGCAACTGGTCGCGGCTCAGCACCTTCTGCGGGTGGTCCAGAAACACGCGCAGCAGCCGGTACTCGGCGCCGCTAAGCGCCACCATCACGCCGCTTTCGTCAATCAGGTGGCGCGCCACGGTGTCGACCTCCCATTCGCCGAATGCCAGCTTCTGCGCCGGCTCGGCGGCATTCATGTTGGGCGGCAGCATGCGCGTGCGGCGCATCACGGCGCGCAGCCGCGCAAGCAGTTCGCGCGCCGAAAAGGGCTTGGCGAGGTAGTCGTCGGCGCCCATCTCCAGGCCCAGGATTCGGTCGGCCTCCTCGCTGCGCGCGGTCAGCATGAGGATGGGCGTGGCCTTGTACTTGCCGGTGCGCAGGTCCCGGCACAGCGTCAGTCCGTCTTCGCCGGGCAGCATCAAATCCAGAATGATCAGGTCGAACGGGCCCGACTCCTCGAGCGCGGCGCGCATGTGCCGCCCGGTGGGCACCGCGACCACCCGCAGGCCGTTCTTCACCAGGTAGGTGGTGAGCAGCTCGCGGATTTCCCGGTCGTCGTCGACGATGAGGATGTGGTCGGAAGTCTTGGGTGTCATGGCAATGAACAAGGAAAGGATGGTGCGGAAGGGGCCGCAGCCGCAATGTAGCGTCACCGCCGCCCGAAGGCGGCCGACAGTGAAACGTAGTGTGTTGATTTCTTGCGCGGATACATAGGCATACGCAATGCGGGTTGGCAGGGCGGGGGCGGCCCAACAATCCGTTCGTTCGCAAGCCAACGCAAGTCAACCTTCATCAAGGAATCACCATGACCCGCATCGAAAAAGTCCTCTACACCGGCAAGACCCACACCTCTTCGGGCGGCCGCGACGGCGAAGCGCGCAGCTCCGACGGCCGCCTGGACATCAAGCTCTCTTCGCCCGGCAGCGCCGGCACCGGCACCAACCCTGAGCAGCTGTTTGCCGCCGGCTGGTCCGCCTGCTTCATCGGCGCCATGGGCAAGGCGGCCGGCAAGATGAAAGTCACGCTGCCGCCCGACCTGGCCGTGGACGCCGAAGTCGACCTGGGCATGGCCGGCAACGAGTATTTTCTGCAGGCGCGGCTGAACGTGAGCCTGCCGGGCCTGGACCGCGAAGTGGCACAGGCCCTGACTGACGCGGCGCACCAGACCTGCCCATACTCCAAGGCCACCCGAGGCAACATCGACGTTGCCATCAACCTGGTGTGATCCGGTCACGCCGCCCATAGAAGAAAGCGCCCATGCCCACTCCCGCGAACCTTTCTGCGAACACGGCCGGTGCCGCGAATGCCGCAAGTGCCGCCAGGGGGTGGCGCAGGCTGCTGCCGGATTCGCTGTTCTACCGCGTGACGCTGATCATCGTGGTGGGCCTGGCCGTTGCGCAGCTCCTTACTTTTGCCGCGATCCGCTACGAGCGGAACATGGCGCTTCGCGAGCTGATGATGATCGGCATCGAGCGCGACATCGCGAGCTCGGTCGCCATTCTCGACCGCCTTCCCGCAGCCGAGCGCGCAGGTTGGCTCGAGCGGCTGGAGCGGCGCAACTACCGCTTTGTTCTGGGCGGCAGCGCGGAGGGCACCGAGCCCGGCTCGCCCGCTTCTCGCCAGTTTGCCGCCGCCATCGTCGAAGCGATGCGCCCGTTCGAGATCGTCAAGGTGGGAGAGGTGGCCTGGCCGCCCGAGGGGCTGCAGATCCAGGTGCGGCTGGGGGACGGGTCTTCGGTGGTGGTGCATGCCAGGCGCGTGGGCATGCCTGTGTCGGGCTGGGTGATGTGGCTGCTTGTCGTGCAGCTGCTGGTGCTGGCCATTTGCGCCTGGTATGCGGTGAGGCTGGTCACGCGCCCGCTCGCGCAGCTGTCTGCCGCGGCCGACGAGCTGGGCCCCGACCTCAAGGGACAGGCGCTCGCGGAAGACGGCCCCAGCGAGGTTGCGCATGCGGCGCGCGCCTTCAACGCCATGCAGCAGCGCATCGCGGGCTACATGGCCGAGCGCGTCGAGATTCTGGCGGCCATTTCTCACGACCTGCAGACGCCCATCACCCGCATGCGCCTGCGCACCGACCTGATGGACAACGAGCACGACCGCGAGAAGTTTCGGCAAGACCTGGACGCCATGAACTCCCTCGTGCGCGAGGGCGTTACCTACGCTCGCACGCTGCATGGCGCGACGGAGCCGCCACTGCGCATCGATGCAGACGCGCTGCTCGAGAGCATGGTGGCCGACTACGAAGACGTGGGCCAGCAGGTGCGGCTCGAAGGCAAAGCCGGCGCGCCCATCGTGAGCCGCCCCAACGCGCTGCGCAGGATCTTGATGAACCTGATCGACAACGCACTGAAGTTCGGCACCGACGTGCGCGTGCAGGTGCATGCCGAGGGCGGCAAGCTGGTGGTTGCCGTGCTCGACAACGGACCGGGCATTCCGCCGGAGGAGCTCGAAGCAGTGCTCAAGCCCTTCTACCGCGTCGAGAGCTCGCGCAACCGCAGCACCGGCGGAACGGGCCTGGGCCTGGCCATTGCGCACCAGCTCGCCATGGCCATGGGCGCCGAGCTCACGCTCAACAACCGCGCCGAAGGCGGGCTGGAGGCCCGGCTCACGCTGGGCACCGCGCCCGCGCATTGAACACATCCTTTCACGGACGACCCCGATCATGCTCATCCTCCTCATCGCCTACCTGGGCGGGGTGCTCACCATCCTGAGCCCCTGCATCCTGCCGGTGCTGCCTTTCGTGTTCGCACGCGCCGACCGTCCGTTTCGCTCGCACGGCCTGCCGATGCTGCTGGGCATGGCGCTGGCCTTTGCCGCCGTTGCCACGCTGGCAGCGGTGGGCGGCGGCTGGATCGTCACGCTCAACGAATATGGGCGCTATGCCGCCATTGCGATGCTCGCGCTTTTCGGCGCCACGCTGCTGTTTCCGCGCATTGCAGACCGCATGAGCCGGCCACTGGTGGCGCTGGGCGTTCGCATGTCCGAGCCGCAAGGCAATGCCGTGCCAAGCTCGGTGTTCTCGCCGCTCATGCTGGGCGTGGGCACCGGCCTGCTCTGGGCGCCGTGCGCGGGTCCGATCCTCGGCCTCATCCTGACCGGCGCGGCGCTCAATGGCGCGAGCGTGGGTACCTCGCTGTTGCTGCTGGCCTATGCCGCGGGTGCGTGCACGTCGCTGGCGGCCGCGCTGCTGTTCGGCGGGCGCGTGTTCTCGGTCATGAAGCGGTCGCTGCATACCGGCGAATGGGTGCGGCGTGCCGCCGGTGCGGCCGTGCTGGTGGGCGTGGGCGCAATCGCATTGGGGCTGGACACCGGCCTGCTCGCGCGCCTGTCGGTCGGTACCACGTCGGCGCTGGAGCAGGCGCTGGTAGACAAGATCAAGCCTGGCAAGCCGCATGGGGAGCCGGTTGCCTTGCAGGAAGACCCGGGCTTCGTGCGGGTGGCGGACAACCGCCCGGCCGCGGTGCCTGCGCGCGGCCTGCAAGTGGAAGGCAGCTTTCCTTCGCTGGCTGGCGCCACCGAATGGATCAACTCCCCGCCGCTCACGCCCGAGGCGCTGCGCGGCAAGGTGGTGCTGGTCGACTTCTGGACCTATTCGTGCATCAACTGCCTGCGCACGCTGCCCTACCTGAATGCATGGGCCGAGAAGTACAGGGACGCGGGCCTCGTGGTGCTGGGCGTTCATACGCCGGAGTTCGCTTTCGAGAAACGCTCGGCCAATGTGCGCCGGGCGACCAAGGACCTGGGCATCGGCTTCCCCGTGGCCACCGACAACGACTACGCGATCTGGCGCGCCTTCGGTAACCGGGCCTGGCCGGCGTTTTACTTCATCGATGCGGAGGGGCGCATCCGCCACCACCAGTTCGGCGAGGGCCGGTACGACAAGGCCGAACAGGTCATCCAGCAACTGCTGGCCGAGGCGGGGCAGGCCCGCGTTCCCGCCGGGCTGGTCTCGCCCTCAGGGCAGGGTACCCAGGCGCAGCCCGGCCTCGAGACCGCCTTGTCCGGCGAAACCTACCTGGGCCACGAGCGCGCGCACGGTTTTGCCTCGCCGGGCGGCGTCGTGCGAGATCGTGCAAAGGTCTACCAGGCGGCTTCTTCGCTGCGCACCAACCAATGGGCGCTGTCCGGCGACTGGACCGTGGAGGCGGAGCGTGCCGTGCTCAACAGTGCCAACGGCCGCATCGCCTATCGCTTTCAGGCGCGCGACCTGCACCTGGTGCTCGGTCCCACAGCCAACGGCAAGCCGGTGCGATTCAGGGTGCTGGTGGATGGCAAGCCGCCGCTGGCGGATCATGGCGCCGACACCGACGCGCAAGGTTTCGGCGTGATCGATGCGCAGAAGCTTTATCAACTGGTGCGCCAGGCCACCAATGGGACTGATGGGAAAGACAGGCTGTTCGAGATCGAGTTTCTCGACGCGGGCGCGCAGGCCTACGCGTTCACCTTCGGCTGAGCGCTGACGCGGCCCGGGCGGGGAGCGAATAAGCGAAGAAACGCTACGCAGCCCAGGCGGTCAACGAAAGCCGCCGAAGCATGTCGGTCTGGCGCGACTCTTCGGCGTCCCGCAGGCTCTTGGCCGCACGGGCGGCCACGTAGGCCACGTACATCGTCTCGATGGCCTTGCCCCATTCGTGCATCTTTTGCGAGACCACGCTGGTGGAGGATGCCGACGGGTCTTCGGCCGGACAGGCGGGAACCTGGAAACCGGCTTTGCTGAGGATGGTGGCTTTCTGAAAAATGGTGAGCATGCGGCTGGCCTCTGGAATATGGGCATCAGATTAGCCTTGGCGCAAGACGCGTGCCATCAGCCGCTTGACGTATGTGTGTGTCAGTAAATGGCTATCCGTCCATGCAAACAGCCGCGGTTTTCTAGGCCTTTAGCCTTAGGCTTGCGCCGATTCGGCATGCCGCCACACCAGGGTGGCGGCCGTCAGGTCTTCGAGCGCGCTGCCCACCGCCTTGAAAACGGTGCGCTCGCCGCTGTCCGTGCGGCCCGCACGCTCGCCCCGGCAGAGTGCGGCAAGCGTGCCTTGCACCTCATCGGCGCGCAGCGTGCCGGCCGCCATTGCGTCGAGCAGCTCGCCCGCTTTCTGCAGGGCCTCGCTGGTGTCGATGAAGGTGCGGGCGCCCGCGAAGCAGCGGGCATCGGCCTCGCGCATGGCAGGCGTAAAGCTGCCGATCAGGTCGAGGTGCGAGCCCCGACTCATCCATTCGCCGCGCACCAGTGGCTCGGTCGCGAGGGTGGCGCAACTCACGATGTCGGCGTGGCGCACGGCTGCTTCGAGATCGGTAGCGGCCCGGGCGTTGAAGCCTTCGGCGCGCCACTGCGCGGCAAGGGCCTCGGCGCCTTCGGGCCGGTGGTTCCACACCTGCACTTCGTCGATGGGCCGCACGCTCGCGTGCGCGGCAGGCAGCAGCCTGGCGATGCGGCCAGTGCCCACCACCAGCAGCCGGCGTGAATCTGCCCGCGCCAGAAACTCTGCGCCCAGTGCCGATGCGGCCGCCGTGCGCCGCGCGGTGAGCTCGTTGCCGTCCATCATCGCCAGCGGCACGCCCGTGTGCGCGTCGTACAGCACATAGGTGGCGTGCAGGCCGGGCAGGCCGCGCGCCCCGTTGCCCGGAAAGACATTGATGGTCTTGATGCCGAGGAACCCCGCATCGCTCCATGCCGGCATGATGAGCACGGTGCCCTTGTCGCCGCCGGCGGTCTCGATGCTGTGCACATGGCGCGGCGGCACTTGCGCCTCGGCCGCGAATGCGGCGCGCAGCGCAGGTACGAGCCGTGCGAAAGCCAGCGGCTCGCGGGTGGCGGTTTCGTCGAAGTGCTTCATGGTTGCCGTGGTTGCAGCGCGGCGTCGAAGAATTCGACCAGTGCGCGCTGGTAAGTGGTGCCGAAGCGGTGGGTCATGGGCTCCAGATGAGCGGCACCGGCCACTTCAATCAGCCGCTTGGGCTCGCGCGCGGCCTCGAGCAGTCGGCGCGAATGCGAATGCGGAATCACCGCGTCGGCCGTGCCATGGATGAGCAGCAACGGAATCGGCGAAACCCCCGCGATGTATTTCGATGCGGCGTATTCGTCGCTCACCAGCAGGCCGGCGCCCGGGAGCTTCTCGCTGGCAATCGATGAGTACGAATAAAAGGTCGCTTCGATGGCCGCCGCCTTCACGCCGGCCCGGTTGCCCGAACCCACCGCAGCCACGGCATTGGTGCCGCCCAGGCTCTGGCCGAAGACGAGGAGGCGCCCGGGGTCGACGTCGGCGCGAGCGCGCACATGGTCCAGCGCGGCATTGGAATCCTCGAACACGCCCTTGGGTTCCGGCTTGCCTTCGGACTCGCCGTAGCCGCGGTAGTCGAACACGAACACGTTGAAGTCCTGCTTCGGCAGCCAGGCAACGAAGCGCCAGTGGGCGGACATGTTCTGCGCGTTGCCGTGGAAATGCACCACCGTGCCCTTGGCATCCTTCGGGTTCTGGCGGCTTGCGGCGGGAATGAACCAGCCGCTCAGGCGCGTGCCGTCGGCGCTGGCAAATTGCACCGCCTCGTAGCGCAGCCCGAGCGCATCGGGCGTTTCGTAGCGCACCCGGTCGGGGTAATAGAACATCGACTGAACACAGCCGGTGAGGAACACGGGCAGCGCGAACAAGGCCAGCTTCCAGTTCATGGGTGTCATGCGCGGGGTGTCGCCATTCCGGCGGAGGATAGCTCAGCCCGCGGCAATTCGGCTCCATTCGAGCCTATGCTTTGCAAGGTACTTCCGGAGCCGGTCGGCATCGTTCACCACGCTGCGCTGCGCGCGCGACGCCTGGAACAGCTGCCGCCCCGCGTCCGACAGGCTGCGCGAATCACGGCACACGCGCACCACCGCCTCCAGCTGCAGCCGGTCGAACAGGTCGAGCGCGGCCGTGCGCTCATCGCCCAACAGTGCGTCGAGGTCCACGTCCTCTGCGCCGCCGCCGGCGGTTTTCGGGCTCTCGCGGTTCCACAGCCAGCGAAGCCGCGCAATCTCGGCTTCGACCAGCGCGACAGGAATGCGCCCGCCGTCCGCCAGCGTGGCCAGCCGCGTCACGCTGGCCGAGAGGTCGCGGAAGTTGCCGCACCACAGCGCCTCGGCGCTTTGCGCAAACCGCAGGTAGGCGGCGCGGGCCTCGGCGTTGAAGCGCACCACGCGATTGTTCTCGGCCGCGTGGATGGCCAGCAGGTGATCGATGTTGGGCTCTATGTCTTCCGGCCGCTTTGCAAGGCCCGGCAGGTCGTAGGTCCAGAGATTGATGCGCGCGAACAGGTCTTCGCGAAAGCGCCCGCCGGCCACGTCGCTGCGCAGGTCGCGGTTGGTGCCGGCAATGAGCTGGAAGTCGCTTTCCACCTCCTTGTCGGCGCCCACAGGGAAGAAGCGCTTCTCTTCGATCGCCTTGAGCAGCATCGCCTGTTCGTCGAGGCCGAGCTCGCCGATCTCGTCGAGAAAAAGCGCGCCCTGGTGCGCCGTGCGCAGCAGGCCCGCGCGCTCGCCCGCTGCGCCGGTGAATGCGCCTTTCTTGTGGCCGAACAGTGTGGATGCGGCGCCGTCGCCCCGCAGCGTGGCGCAGTTCACCTCCACGAACGGCCCCGTCATCTGATGCCGCGCCTGCTTCAGTTCGAACATGCGCCGCGCCAGGAAGGACTTGCCCGCACCGGTCGGCCCCACCAGCAAGATCGGCGCGCGCGATCGCACCGCCACGCGTTCGATCTCGTCGATGAGTGCATTGAAGCGCGCATTGCGCGTGGCGATGCCGCTCTTCAAAAATGCCACCGCATCGCGCTGCTCGGCATCGAAGCGCCGCGCAATCGCGTCGTAGCGCGACAGGTCGAGGTCGATCAGCGCAACGTCGCCCGGGTTGCCCGCGCGCTGCCGCTTGGGCGGTGAGGTCTGCGCCAGCACGCCCGGGATCACCCGCGATTCGGCCAGCAGGAACATGCAGATCTGCGCCACGTGCGTGCCGGTGGTGATGTGCGTCCAGTACTGCTCGCGCTCGGTGTCGAAGGTGTAGGTGCGTGCCCAGTCGTAGAGGCGCGCGTACACCTCGCCGAAATCCCACGGGTCCGCAAGGTCGAGCGGAACGAGGTTGACCATGGTCTCCGGCGACACGGTGGCAATGTCGGTCTTGACCACCTCGGCCAGCGCCTTGTGCTTGAGCGTGTAGAGCAGCTCCATGCGCGAGATGACCATGTCCTCGTGCTGCGCGAGTGAGACGGTGGGGCGCCACTTCTCCCAGCGGCCGGTGCCCTGGCCGGCGTCTAGCTGCGTGCCGAGAAAGCCGATGACGACGGTTGATTTCTTCATTGATTGGATAAATAACTATCCAAAATTATAAGAACTGCCGTCTATTTGAGCCTGCTGAACTTGGTGTGATCAGCTGAAAATCAGAAAAATCTTTTTCAGATCAACAACTTAACTTCAGCTGGCGCTACGGAGCTGCTGGCTGGCACACCCGTTGCAATAAGGATCACACATCCAAGAAAACGAACGAACAAAAAGAACGCCACAAGGAGAAGTCACATGGCCAACCTTCAACTCTTCCAGACCCTGCGCGGCGCGCTGCTGCCTTCGGCCAGCACGCTCAACGAAGCGGGCGGCGCGGCCTACGCGCTGTCGCCAAAGCACCAGCTGGCGCAGCTCGCGGCCACCGGCTGCCTGAACAGCACCTTCTATGCGCAAGCGCAGGACCGGCTCGACACCGTGCTGGCACTGGCCCGCGAAGTCGATCCGGTGTTCGTCGCCAAGACGGCCGTGTACGCACGCCGCGCCGGCCACATGAAGGACATGCCTGCGCTGCTGGCCGCCACGCTGGCGGTGCGCGACGTGGCACTGCTTGCCAAGGTGTTCGGCCGCGTGGTCGACAACGGCAAGATGCTGCGCAACTTCGTGCAGATGCTGCGTTCCGGCGCGGTGGGCCGCAAGTCGCTCGGCACGCGTCCGAAGAAGCTCGTGCAGCAATGGCTGCTCGAAGCAACCGAGGCGCAGCTGCTCAACGCTGCCGTGGGCAACACGCCCTCGCTGGCCGACGTGGTGAAGATGGTTCACCCGAAGCCCGCCGAAGCCTGGCGCGCCGCATGGTTCGCATGGCTCATCGATCGTCCGTGTGCGCTGGAGGCTCTGCCTCCGGTGACGCAGGCTTTCGAACGCTTCAAGCGCGACCGTGCGCAAGCGGTGCCCGACGTGCCGTTCCAGATGCTGACCGCGCTGGAGCTGGACGCGCAGGCCTGGGCGCAGATCGCGCAGCGTGGATCGTGGCAGATGGTGCGTCAGAACCTGAACACCTTTGCGCGCCACGGCGTGTTCGAGTTGCCCGGCCTCGCGGAAGCGGTGGCTGCCAAGCTGCGCGACCCGCAGGCCGTGGCCAAGGCGCGCGTGCTGCCGTACCAGCTGATGGCGGCCTACACCGCAACCGGCGCCGAGGTGCCTCACGCGGTGAAAGAGGCGCTGCAGGACGCGATGGAACTCGCGCTGGCCAATGTGCCGGTGTTCGAGGGCCGCGTGGTGGTGTGCCCCGACGTGTCGGGCTCCATGAGCTCGCCGGTGACGGGCCACCGCGGCTCGGCCACCTCGGCGGTGCGCTGCATCGACGTAGCCGCGCTGGTTGCTGCCGCCGTGCTGCGCCGCAATGCGGATGCGCGTGTGCTGCCCTTCGAGACCAAGGTGGTGCCGCTGAAGCTGAATCCGCGCGATTCGGTGATGACCAACGCAGCCAAGCTGGCGGCGGTGGGCGGCGGCGGTACCTCGTGCAGCGCGCCGCTGGCGCTGCTGAACAAGGAGAAGGCGCAAGCCGATCTGGTGGTGCTGGTGTCGGACAACGAATCGTGGGCCGATGCTGCACGTGGCCGAGGTACGGCCACCATGCAGGAGTGGGAGGCGTTCAAGCAGCGCAACCCCAAGGCGCGGCTGGTGTGCATCGACATCCAGCCCTATGCGACCACCCAGGCGCAGGAGCGTGGCGATGTGCTGAACATCGGCGGCTTCAGCGACGAAGTGTTCAAGCTGCTGGCGGTGTATGCCGCGGGCGGCCTGGGCGCCGAACACTGGGTGGGTGTGATCGAAGAGACTTCGATCTGAGAGAAGAAAAGAGAAAAGGGCGCCGCGGGCTTCGGCCCGTGGTGCCCGGCTCGAAATGAATTGAACGTCGTCGTTCGGCGAATGCAGATGCGAGTACATCCAACCATGTTCTTCCTCGCATCGATTGTTGGTCGCCGAACGGGGATGAGGTTTTTTGCAGCGAATGCTGGCGGAACTACAGACTCTTAATCTCGTGGTCGCGGGTTCGAATCCCGCCGGTCGCAAGGCCGTAGCTCAGTGGTAGAGCACGAATGTTTCGCCGATTTTTGTCGCTGCTTTTTTGTTTTGAGGTGAATGCAGGCGGGTTTACAGGATAGAGCGTCATGGTCTTGGCCATGAAGGTCCCGGGTTCAACCCCCGGTCTGTTTCGGCAGATAGCTCAGTTAACAACCCGTCGCTCCTCGTCACCTTTTTATTCCGCAAGCGCGGATTTCGGATCCGGCGCCCGAATCAGACGGTCGTGAAGAATAGATAGAGAGAAAAGAAAATGGAACAGAACTACAAACTGCATGAAGTAGCCAACGGCGTCCCCGTAAAAATGTGGACGAACGGCGTGCCTGTGGAAGACGAGGCGCAGAAGCAGCTCGAGAACGCGGCGCGCCTGCCCATCGTGTTCAAGCACATCGCGGCCATGCCCGACGTGCACTACGGCATCGGCGCGACCGTGGGCTCGGTGATCCCGACTTTCAAGGCCATCATTCCCGCCGCCGTCGGCGTGGACATCGGCTGCGGAATGATGGCCTGCAAGACCACGCTCAACGCGCGCGACCTGCCCGACAACCTGGGCCCGCTGCGTTCGGCCATCGAGAAGGCCGTGCCGCACGGATCGAATCCCAAGCGCATGGGCCGCGACAAGGGCTCGTGGGAAACGCCGCCCGATGAAACCGATGCGGCCTGGGCCAAGCTGGTGGATGAGTTCGACCTGATCTGCGAGGACTACCCGCGCCTGAAGAATACCAACAACCACAAGCACCTGGGCACGCTGGGTACCGGCAACCACTTCATCGAGGTGTGCCTCGACGAGGCGGGTGCCGTGTGGTTCATGCTGCACTCGGGTTCGCGCGGCGTGGGCAATGCCATCGGCACGCACTTCATCGAACTCGCGAAGAAGGACGCCGAACTGCACCAACGCAACCTGCCCGATCAGGACCTGGCGTACTTCGAAGAAGGCGCCAAGTACTTCGGCGACTACGTGCGCGCGGTGGGCTGGGCCCAGAAGTTCGCGCGTGCCAACCGCGAAGTGATGATGCAGCGCGTGGTCGCGGCCGCGCGCAAGGTCATCACCAAGCCGTTCGAGGCGCATGTGGAAGCGGTGAACTGCCACCACAACTACGTGAGCCGCGAAACGCACTTTGGCGAAGACGTGCTCGTTACGCGCAAGGGTGCGGTAAGCGCCAAGGCGGGCGAACTCGGGATCATTCCCGGCAGCATGGGTGCCAAGAGCTACATCGTGCGCGGCAAGGGCAACCCCGAGAGCTTCATGAGCTGCAGCCACGGCGCCGGCCGAAAGATGAGCCGCACCAAGGCGAAGAAGCTCTTCACCATCGCCGACCAGATTGCCGCGACCGAGGGCGTTGAATGCCGCAAGGACGCCGACGTGATCGACGAGATTCCGATGGCCTACAAGGACATCGACGCGGTGATGGAAGCGCAGAAGGACCTGGTGGAGGTGGTCTACACGCTCAAGCAGGTGGTTTGCGTGAAGGGTTAGTAACCCGCGCTGGTCTCAGGACGGAGGGTGCGGGCGTGTGCAACGGCAATCGGGTAAGTAAACAATGAAAAGCAACAAGCAACGCCGCGCCGAAATCAAGGCGCATCGACTCCAACGCGCCGCAGCGTTGAAGGCGCAGCTGCGCACGCAAGACGCCCGTCAGCTCTCGGCGGGCGGACTCGTGCCCGGCATGGTCATGGCCGACAAGTCGCGGCTTGCGCACTACAACACCACGTTCGGCGAGGTGCCGGATTTCTATCTTGATCAGGCCTACACCTGCCGAGATTGCGGCGCCCAGGAGGTATGGACGGCGAAGCAGCAGAAGTGGTGGCACGAAGTCGCGCAAGGCTCGGTGTACAGCCACGCAGTGCGATGCCATGCATGCCGGCAGGCCCGCCGGGCCTTGCGCGATGCAGCGCTTCGGAACGAAGGCGCCAACCTGCTGGGCGACGAGGTGGCCCGGTTGCGTGCGCTCGCCATGCAAAAGCTCACCGCCAACGCGCTCGCGCAAGTGGAAGCTGCCCTGCAAAGCAAGTGGCGCAGTCTGCGCGTGGTCGCCATCGAAGTCATGGGTCAGTGGGGTGGGGCCGAGCAGATCGAGCGGCTGCAGGCATTCGCAGCGAACCGCACGAGCAGCTACGGGACGTGGGAACGCGAGGCAGCAGACGCCGCGACGAAAGCACTGGCGCGCAGGGCCGAAGAGGGGAGTTGGAAATGCTGATGAAGCTCACCTTCCTGGGCACATCCTCAGGAGTTCCCACGCGCCAGCGCAACGTCTCCGGCCTCGCGGTGCAAACCGTGCTCGGCACCGACTGGTTCCTTGTCGATTGCGGCGAGGGCACGCAGCATCGGCTGCAGCAGACCCGGCTGTCTTTGCACGAGATGGCGGCGGTCTGCATCACGCACGTGCATGGCGACCATTGCTACGGTCTGCCGGGCCTGCTCGCGAGCGCGGGCATGGGCAAGCGCACCAGGCCGCTGAAGCTGATCGCGCCGCTGCCGGTGTGGCAATGGTTCGACGCCACGCGCCGGTTGACGGACCTGCATCTGCCCTACGAGGTGGAGCATGTCGATCTGGAAGCCGACGCGCTGGTGTACGAAGCCCCGGGCCTACGCATCGACCGCCATGTGCTGCGGCACCGGGTGCCCAGCCACGCCTATCGCGTGCAGGTCGAAACCTGGCGCGTGCGGCTGAAGGCCGACGCGCTTCGTGCCGCCGGCCTGCCGCCCGGCCCCGCATGGCGCGCGCTGCAGAACGGCGAAGACGTGCCTTTCAACGGCGCGGTGCTGCGCAGTGCCGACTTTGCGGAGACGCAGGTCGACACGGCAAGCGCTGTGCTTGGCGGTGACAACGCGGAGCCTGCGCTGCTGCATGCGGCCTGCGAAGGCGCTCAACTGCTGGTGCACGAGGCCACCTACACGCAGGAGGCGCTGGACAAGGTCGGCCCAGGGCCCATGCACAGCTCCGCGCGCCTGCTGGCCGAGTTTGCGCAGTCTGCCAAAGTGCCCAACCTGGTGCTGACGCACCTGAGCCCGCGCCACCAGAACGAAGAGGGGATGGCGGCGCTGATGGCGGAAACCCAGGCCTACTACACCGGCACCGCGTTCCTGGCCAACGACCTGGACGTTTTTGAACTCGACAGCGCCGGCAAGGTGGCTGTCACCCGAGCCCGATCGGATGAATGAGAACATCCGGCGGCAAGAAGAAGATTTTTATCCATGAGCAACCAAGAAGAATTCCTGCGCTCGGCGCACCCCATCGATCCCGCCATGCGCGCGCAGATCATGGACGCGCTGCGCGACATCGAAACGCGCCATGACGTGACGGTGCTGTTCGCCTGCGAATCCGGTAGCCGCGGCTGGGGTTTTGCCTCGCCCGACAGCGACTACGACGTGCGCTTCATCTACGTGAACCGCCTGCCGTGGTACCTCACGGTCACGCCGCGCCGCGACGTGATCGAACTGCCGATCAGCGGCGACCTCGACGTGAACGGCTGGGACCTGCGCAAGGCGCTGGGCCTCATGCGCGAGTCGAACCCCACGCTGCTCGAATGGCTGCGCTCGCCGGTGGTGTACCGCGAGGACGACGCGGCCATGCCACGGTTTCGTGCGCTCTCGGAGGCGGTGTTTTCCAACGCGCGCGGCTGGCATCACTACGCGTCGATGGCAAAGAAGAATTTTCGCGAGCACCTGCAGGCGGACGAGGTGCGCTACAAGAAATACCTCTATGTGCTGCGCCCGCTGCTGGCCGCGCGATGGATCCGCACGCAGCCCGGCGTGCCGCCGATGCGCTTTGCCGACCTGGCGCAGAAGACGCTCGACGCCGTGCGCGATGCCGCGCTGATCGAGGAAATCAACGCGCTGCTCGAAGTGAAGATGCGCGCCGGAGAAGCTGCGACCAGCCCGCGCTGGCCCGGCATTCACGCGTTCATCGAAAGCGAGCTGGCGGCCAACGCGGCCGAACCCGTCGCGCCGCTGCCGCAGGCCGAGGGTGCAGGGCTCGATGCGTTTCTCTGCGAGACGGTGCTGCGCTTCGACGCGGCCGCGTCCGATGCAAAGAAAGGAGGCTGTGCATGATCGAACTCGACGGCTCGCAAGGCGAGGGCGGCGGCCAGATCCTGCGCACCAGCCTCGCGCTGTCGGTGGCAACGGGCCAGCCCGTCGCCATCGAGAAGATTCGCGCGGGCCGCGCCAAGCCGGGCCTGATGCGCCAGCATCTCGCCTGCGTCATCGCGGCGGCCGAAATCAGCGGCGCGCAGGTCGAAGGGGCCGAGCTCGGATCGCACTCGCTGCGCTTCGTGCCCGGCCCGGTGCGTGCGGGCGAATACAGCTTCACGATCGCGAGCGCGGGCAGCTGCATGCTGGTGCTGCAAACGGTGCTGCCGCCGCTGCTGCTGGCCGGCGCGCCAAGCCGCGTGCAACTGCGCGGCGGCACGCACAACCCGATGGCGCCGCCGTTCCACTTTCTGGAGCGCGCCTTTGCGCCGCTGGTGCGCCGCCTGGGCGCGGACCTGCAACTGGTGCTGCGCCGCTGCGGCTTTTATCCCGCCGGCGGTGGCGAGGTAGAGGCGACCATCGTTCCGTCGGTCGACAGGCTGAAGCCCTTCGACCTGGTCGAGCGCGGCGCACTGCTGTCGGGCCATGCCGAGTGCCTGGCGCCGGGGCTCGCACGGCACATTGCCGCGCGCGAGCTGGAAACACTGGGCAAGGCCATGGGCTGGTCGGGCGAGCAACTGCGCGTTGGCACGGCGCGGCAGAACGAAGGGCCGGGCAACGCGCTGCTCGCCACGCTGGCCTACGAGCACGTGACCGAGGTTTTTACGGCCTTCGGCGAAAAGACGCTGAGCGCAGAGCAAGTGGCGCATGCGCTGGTGAGGGAGCTGCGCGACTTCCAGAAGAGCCAGGCGGCCGTGGGGCCGCATCTGGCCGACCAGCTGGCGCTGCTGCTGGGCCTGGCCGCATGGCAAAGCGGCGGCGCTGCCGCCTTCACCTGCAGCGAGGTGACGGAGCACACGCGAACCAACTGCGCCGTGATCGAGCGCTTTTTGCCGGTGCGCTATGCCATCGAAGAAGCTGCGGACGCGGCCACCGTGAAGGTGGCGCGGGCCTGAGCGGCCGCCTTACAGGCCGGCTTGCTGCGTGAACGAAACGGCCGGCTTGCTGTAAGCCGAAGGCACCTGGTCGCGGTAGAAGGCGCGGCGGTCCAGGCTTTGCAGCGGATCGTGCGCGGCGGCCACGGCCTGCGCGCGCACCGTGTTGCGGTCGAGCGTGGATTCGACGGCCACCACGCCTTCGGCGGCGCTGTCCGAATACGTGTTGCCGCCGCGCGCAGCGGCCACGGCTTCTGCCTGCACGTCCGCACGGTTGGCGTACGACGTGAGGGCCTGCACGCCTTCGTAGGTTTCGGCATGTGCGCCGGCGGCGCCCAGCATGGCGAATGCGGCGGCGGAAACGGCGATGAGTTGCTTCGTGTTCATGATGAGAGTCCCCTAGACTGAAAGTGGTGTGGGCGGCGGACATTCGTCGTTGCCACAGATGCAGTGTGAAACCGCGCCGCGGCCTGCGCTGTGCGTTTGCGCACCGCTTTTGGCAACTGCTACAGGGGCGTTGCCGCGGGGACGGGCTGCGAACAGATCACCGCAAGCGGCTCGGAGCGCCCGCGCACCACCAGCGTGTCGACCTGATCTGCGGCATGCGCCAGGCCGGCCTGCTGCGCCGCGAACAGCGAAACCACCAGGCGCGATGCGGCCGCCTTGGAATGGTCCTGCAGCCGGCTTGCCGTGTTGACCACTTCGCCGATGGCGGTGAAGGTGGTCGTGTCGAGGTAGCCCACTTCGCCCACCGCCGCGCGCCCGGCGTGCAGGCCCATGCCAAAGTCCAGCCGCTGGCCGAACTGAGCTTCGAAGCCTTCGCTCCAGGCGTCCATGCGCTCGCCGATGAGCTCGGTCGCGCGCAGTGCCTGTCGGCATGCGGTGGGCAGGTCGGTCTCGAGCCCGAAGATCGCCATCACGCTGTCGCCGATGAACTGGTTGGGCACGCCGCCGCTTTCGCGCACGGCGGCACCCACCGTCGCAAAGTAGCGGTCGAGCACATAGGCCAGGTCGAACGGCCATTGCCGCTCCGACAGGCCCGACCAGCGCCGCAGGTCGACGAACAGAACGGCCACGTCGTGCTCGCGGCCGAAGCTGCTGACCGGCGCGGGCCGGCCGCCGTTGGGCGGCGGCGCAAACAGCGGAGTGACCTCGATGTCGCCGCGGGGCCGCAGCTGGCAGGCGAGCCGCACGTCATTGGGCGCACGCACGCGCTCCAGCGTTCGCTGCTCGTCGCGGCCGGGTTCGCCGATGTGTTCGGCGGGGCCGAGCACGCGCACACGGCAGGTCGAGCAGCGCGCCCGTCCCCCGCACACCGAAAGATGGGCGATGCCGTGCGAGCGGCTCGCCTCCAGCACGCTCCAGCCGCGCGGCACCTGCACGGTGCGGCCCGGGTAGCGCAGCGAAACCGAAAGCCCGCGCGGCCGGCGTGCCAGCCAGTGGCGCGTTCCGAAGGCTGCCAGCAAGGCGGCCAGGCCAAGTGCGTAGAAGACCTCGATGCCGGTTTCCACGGCGTCGAGCGTCCGGCCCTGGGCCGCGTTGGGCACCACTGCGGGCGGCACGCCGGTCCACTGGAACTCGCGCCCCATGGAGACGAAGCCCATCGCCGCGGCAAGGGGCAGCACGACCGCGAAGGCAAGCAGCAGATGGGAGAAGCGGCGGTAGCCCGGCCGTGCCCGCAACGCAAAGTGCATGCCGATGCAGCCGTGCGTCCAGGCCGCGAACATCATGGCGAGTTGCGCGGTGGCGCCCGGCAGGCTCCACCGCCCCCAGACCACGCGCGCATAGGAACCTTCGATGCCGTAGGCCTGGTAGGCGCCGCGCATGGCCGTCAGATGGGCGATCAGCAGCAGCGGCAGCGCGAAGCCGAGCAATATGCGCAGGCCCTCGAGCGGCGGCATGCGCAGGGTGCGGCGCTCCCACAGCGCGGCCACGGCAAGCGCCAGGTGAACGGTGGCGGCGCCATACAGCAGCAGCGTGCCCGGCAGGCTGTGCCAGAAGTGCTGCACGCCGCGCAGCACCGTCTCGGCCGCCGCAAAGGAGACGATACCCAGCGAATGGTTCAGCAAATGCGCCGTCACATAGGCCATCAGCACGAGCCCGCTCGCCCAGCGGAGATTGCGCCGGGTCGGCAGTCTCGGCAAAAAAGGGGCTTGGGGGGAACGTCTGTCCATGAACGGGTTCGAAGGGGCACCCGAGCATAATGCGCGCGCCCCTCTCACCCGGCATGGCCCCAACTACTCCTTCGACCACTCTTCGCTCCAGCCTTGCGCTGCGCCGCATCGCGCTGCTCGAGGGCCTTTCCGACCAGCGGCTGGACCTGCTTGCGCAGCAGTGCCTGTGGCACAGCGTGGAGGCCGGCAAGCCGCTGCTGCTGCGCGCCGAGCAGCAAGGCGACGTGTTCCTGCTGGTTTCGGGCCGGGTCCGGGTGACCACCTATTCGGCCAACGGCCGGCAGGTCACCTTCAGGGATTCGGAAGCCGGCGAGCACTTCGGCGACATTGCCGCGATTGACGGCGGGCCGCGCTCCGCCGACGTGGTCACGCTCGAACCCAGCGTGCTCGCCAGCCTGGACCGGCTCTCCTTCATGGCCCTGCTGCGCGACGAGCCCGTGGTGGCCGAGCGCGTGATGCAGCGGCTCGCTTCACTGGTGCGGCAGCTGTCGGAACGCGTGATCGACCTGAGCACGCTGGGTGTGCAGAACCGCTTGCATGCCGAGCTGCTGCGGCTCGCACGCACCGCGGGCGTTGAAGGCAACCAGTCGAGGCTTGACCCGGCGCCCAAGCATGCGGCCCTGGCCAGCCAGATCAGCACCAACCGCGAGCAGGTGACCCGCGAACTCAATGTGCTGGTGCGCAGCGGCGTGCTGCGCAAGGACGGCAAGGCCCTGCTGGTGGCCGACGCCGCCCGGCTCGAACGCATGGTGTCGCAAGTGCGCGGCGATGCGGGTTGAGCCGGCGGCCTGGCCGGATCAGTTCCAGCGGCCGCGCAGGCCTGCCAGGCTGAAGCGGCCCGCGCCCAGCAGCACCACGGCCAGCGCGCCGAACAGGTACAGGCCCTGCAGCTCGAGCGCCCAGCCACCCTGCTTGGTCAGGGCGAACAGGTCGGCCATGTGCACCAGGCCGAAGGCCGCGAGCATGTTGATGACGACCACGCCGGCGGCGGCGCGGGTCCAGAAGCCGGCAATCATGAGCAGCGGCGCCGCGATCTCGCCCACGTACACGAGGTAGGCCAGCCCGCCCGGCAGGCCGGCCTTCACCAGCATGGCGCTGACAAAGCCCACGCCGGCCGAAATCTTGAAAATGCCGTGCAGCAGCACCAGCACGCCGATGGCCACGCGCAGCAGCAGCTTGCCGGAATCGTCCAGCGCGGCGGGCGAGGGAGGGGCGAACGAAGATGCGATCGGCGCACGCGCGGAGTCGGCGGCTACGGCCTGGGTGTTCATGGCAGATCCTTGAGGAAAGTTGAAGCCCGCCGCGGAGTGCGGCGGTTGCGGTTCCAGTGTGCGCAGCCGCAGCCGGCGCGGCTGTGCGTTTACGCACACGTTTGCGAAGGTGCCCCAAGAATCCTGCAGGCCCGGCGCCGTCCTGCTACGCTTGCACCGCCCGCCACACGGCGGGCTTTTTTCTGCGCCGCCACACGGCGGGCTTTTTCTGCGCAGCCTTCCCATGCTCTTTCCTCTCATCACCGATCCGCATTTCTATGCGGTTGCCGTTCCGGCCGTGCTGTTGCTCGGCATCAGCAAGAGCGGGTTCGGCGCCGGTTTCGGCTCGCTCGCGGTGCCGCTGATGGCGCTCGCGGTCACGGTGCCGCAGGCCGCGGCCATCCTGATGCCGCTGCTGCTGTTGATGGACTTGCTGGGGATTGCGGCCTTCCGGCGCGACTTCGACCGGGCGCTGCTCAAGTTCCTGGTTCCGTTCGGGTTGCTCGGCACAGTCATCGGCACGCTGCTGTTCCGCACGCTTTCGGCCCCCACCGTGGCGGGCATCGTCGGCGTGTTCACCCTGCTGTTTCTTGCGCAGCGGCTGGTGTTTCCGCCCAAGCCGGACGACCCGCTGCCTTCGCGCGCAGTGGGCGCGGCGCTCACCGCGGTGTCGGGTTTCACGAGCTTCATTGCCCACGCCGGCGGGCCGCCCATCAACGCCTATGTGATTCCGCTGCGGCTCAAGCCGGTGGTGTTCACGGCCACCATGGCGTACTTCTTCTTCGTGGTGAACCTGAGCAAGTGGATTCCGTACGCCTGGCTCGGCCTCATCGACCTGCGCACCCTGGCCACATCGGCGGTGCTGATGCCTCTTGCGCCGCTCGGCGTGTGGGTCGGCATTCGCATTGCGCGGCGCATCAGCGCCACATGGTTCTACCGCTTCCTGTACCTCGGCATGCTGCTGACCGGGCTCAAGCTGGTTTACGACGGGTTTCTTGCCTGAGCCCGGCGCGCCCGGTCAGAACTCGACGATCGACTTGAACCCGCCGAAGATCATCCGCTTCGCGTCGAAGGGCATGGTCTTCGGGTCCATCGCGGCAATGCGCGGGTCGGCCATGACCTTGGCGTTGACCGTGTCGCGGTGCTTGCGCGACTTGTAGACGATCCACGAGAAGGCCACCGTCTCGTCCGCCTTCTGCTTCACGCTCTGCGGAAACGAAGTGAGCTTGCCGGGCTTCACATCGTCGGCAATGCACTCCACGTATTCGAGCGCGCCGTATTCCATCCAGATCTTGCCGGCCTTGCGCGCCAGCTTGCGATACGCCTCGACGTTGTTCGAGGGAACGGGAACCAGAAAGCCATCGACATAGCGAGCCATTGGAAGTCTCCTTGAGAGAAACGGAAAATAGAAAAGAAAGGCGGCGGCCCAACGGGCGAGCCCTCAAGATGCCGCTGCACGGTCTGCCGTGCTTGCGGATGCCGCGGCTCCCTCGTTGTTCTTGTCGTTCTGAGTGGACCCCGGAGATGCGGTGCGAAGCAGCAATGCCCCCAGCAATCCCGCCACCGCCGCAAACACGGCGCCGACGAGAAACGCAAGGTTGTAGCCACCGGTGAGGGCAAGAGGCAACTGCGCCCCGGCTGCCTGCATCGAGCCGGTGCGCGCCGCGGCGGCACTGGCCAGCACGGCAAGCCCGAGCGCGCCACCCATCATGAAGGCGGTGTTGACCACGCCCGAGGCCAGGCCCGAATCGGCCGGGTCGACCTCGCTCATGGCCGCGAGCAGCACCGGGTTGAACGCCATGCCGGCACCCAGGCCGAGCAGCATCATCCCGGGCAGCACGTCGACGACAAAGCTGCCGTTGACGGGCGCACGCGCGAAGAGCGCAAGGCCGATGGCCGCGAGCCACAGCCCGGCCGCGAGCGGCTTACGGATGCCGAAGCGCATTACCAGCCTGGCCGAGAGGCCGAGCGAGAACACCGCCATGATGATGTTGGCCGGCAGGAAGGCGAGGCCGATCTGCATTGGCGTGTAGTTCAGCACCAGCTGCATGTAGAGCGCGGAAATGAAGAACCACGCAAACATTGCCGCCGCCCACAGCACGCCCACCACGTTGGCGACCGACACACTGCGCAGGCGGAAGAGGCCCAGCGGCATCAGCGGGTGCTGCACGCGTGCCTCGATGGTGATGAAGATTGCGAGCAGCACCACCGCAGCACCGAGCAGGCCCAGCGTTTGGGTGGAGCCCCAGCCGGCTTCGTTGCCATTGACCACGCCGTAGACCGCGAGCATGAGCGACAGCGTGACGGTGACGGCGCCGGCCACGTCGAGCTTTTCGCCGTGCGCCTGGCCGCGCGCGTTGGGCAGCAGCGCCACGCACAGCGCATACACCGCCACGCCGATCGGCAGGTTCACCAGGAAGATCCAGTGCCAGCTCAGCGAGCTCGTGAGCAGCCCGCCCAGCAGCACGCCGATGCTGCCGCCGCCGGCGCAAACGAATCCGTACACCCCCATCGCCTTCGCGCGGTCGGCCGGCTCGGTGAACAGGTTCATGATCAGCGAGAGCGAGACGGCCGAAACCACCGCGCCGCCCAGCCCCTGCACCGCGCGCGCCGCCACCAGCAAGGCTTGCGAATTGGCAATGCCGCAGGCCAGCGATGCAAGCGTGAAGAGCACAAGGCCAATGAGGAAGAGCCTGCGGTGGCCGTACAGGTCGCCGAGCCGACCGCCCAGCAGCAGGAAGCCGCCGAAGGTCAGCATGTAGGCGTTTACCACCCAGACCAGCGAGGTCTCGGTGAAGCCCAGGTCGGTGCGGATCGAAGGCAGCGCCACGTTCACGATCGTGGTGTCCAGCACGATCATCAGCACGCCGAGGCACAGCACCATCAATGCGAGCCAGCGCTTCCGGTTGTTGTCGAGTGTGTCGGTCATGAAGAATGATTCCCTGCAGTTTGCGAGTGAGGTGGTTTCAGACCAGCGGCTTGCCGCCGTTGATGAGCCACGGCGTGCCGAAGCGGTCGGTCACCATACCGAAGCCCTCGACCCAGAAGGTCTTCTCGAAGGGCATGGAGACGGTGCCACCCTCGGCGAAGGCGTCGAACACGCGGCGCGCTTCGGCAACGGTGTCGAGGGTCAGCGCAACGCCGAAGCCCTTCATGCCTTCGTAGGTCTGGCCGGGCATGGTGTCGGAGGCCATGAGCATGCCGTCGCCGTAGGCAAGGGAGGCATGCATGATGCGCTTCTTGACGTCGGCCGGCATCTGCTCGGTATCGGGCGCTTCGCCGATCGTCATCATCATCTGCATGGTGCCGCCGAGTGTCTTCGCGTAGAAGCGCATGGCTTCGGCTGCGTTGCCGTCGAACGTGAGGTAAGCGTGGATGGGAGACATGGTCTTTCCTTTCGGTGGTTACTTTTCGGCGTCCACCACCAGCATCCAGCCAATGCCGAAGCGGTCGGTGAGCATGCCGAAGCTAGAACTGAAGAAGGTCGGCGTCAGCGGCTGCATCACCTGTCCGCCGTCGGCCAGCGCGTCGAACCATTGGCGCGCCTCGGCGTCTGTGCTGGCGCTGAGGGCGAGCATGATGCCCTTGAATTCCGCTTGGCCGGAACACCGTCCGTCGGAAGCCATCAGCTCGGTTTCGCCGATGCGCAAGACGGAGTGCATCACCTTGTCGGCGGCGGGCATGCCGCCGGCGCAGCCTGCTTCGGCTTCGCCCGCCGGCATTTCGGGCGCATCGCTGTAGCGCATGAGCTGCACGACTTCGGCGCCGAGCGCCTTCTTGTAGAACGCGATGGCTTCGTCGCAGCGGCCTTCGAACGACAGATAAGACTGGACTTTCATGGCGGATCCTTAGGACTGAGGTGAAAGGTTGCGCAGACGACCTGCGCGAATACGGAATACCTAGTTTGTGTACACCGTCCACAAAGAATAACAGACATAATGGACACTGTCCACATGGAGATTCCGATGAGCCCCCCCGTCGTTCCGCCCGCGCCCGTTCCGCCTGCCGCCCGAAGTACGTACCGGCATGGCGACTTGCGACGGGCGCTGCTCGAAGCGGGCGTCGAGCTGGCCCGGGACGGCGGCCCCGATGCGGTGGCACTGCGCGAGGTGACGCGGCGCGCGGGCGTGGTGCCCAACGCGGCGTACCGGCATTTCGCAAGCCGGCGCGAGTTGCTGCTGGCGGTGCGGGCGGCGGCGCTCTCGGCGGCTGCCGTTTCCATGGAAAAGGAACTGGCGGTTCTGCCCCGCGACCAGCCGCCGCTGGACTTCGCGCGGGCGCAGGTGCGGGCCATCGGGACGGCCTATCTGCGGTTCGCGCAGGCCGAGCCGGGGCTTTTTCGCACGGCTTTCGTGGTGTCGTCTGAAGATGCCGAGGGCGAGGTGGGCCCGGCGAGCGTGGGCGCCAGCGGGATGGGGCCCTTTCAGCTGCTGGGCGCGGCGATCGACCGGCTGGTGGAGGCGGGCGCGCTCGAGGCTTCGCGCCGGCCGGATGCCGAATACCTGGCCTGGTCGGCCGTGCACGGGCTGGCACTGCTGATCATCGACGGGCCGCTGAAAGGCATCGGTGCCGAAGCGGCCCACGCGCTCGGGCAGCGCCTGATCGACATGGTGGAGCGCGGCCTTTAGCCGGAGCTTCCCGGAGGCAGAGGGCTACAGGTAGATTTTCTGCAGCAGCCGGATCAGCGTTTCGCGCTCGCGCGCCGTGAGCCTTGCGCTGGCATCGGCCTCGAGCTGCGTCACCGTCTGTTCGGCTTCGCGAATGAGCTTGTCTCCCGCTTCGGTGAGATGCAGGCCGACGGCGCGGCCGTCGTGCGGATGCGGCTTGCGCTCGATGAGCCCCCGGCTGTCCAGCGTGGCCACCAGGCTCACCAGGTTGGGCGGCAGGATGTCGAGCGCGTTGCACAGCTGGCGCGAGGTGGCGCCCGGGTTGTGCGCCAGCAGCGACAGCACCGAAAAGTCGATCTGCTTGAGCCCGTAAGGGGCCATGCGTTCGGCGAATACGCCGCTGATGATCAGCCAGGCGCGGCGCGCGTTGTAGCCGACCAGGGCTTCGAGCATGCGGGCGTCGAGCCGGTCGGACTTGCCGTTGCCGGGCGCTGCCGGCTCTGCCTTGGCGGAACTGTTCTTGGATGGACGAGGCATGGCCCGAGCGTAACCCGTGGCCAGCCTGGCCGGGGCTCCGTCAGCTTGAAGCAGCGGGAGTTTTTGCGGCGTCGTGCGACATGGCGACACCCTCGCAGGCGCGCTTGACGATGCCCAGCCGCATTTCGAACTCGGGCAGCACCCAGCGCCGGAATGCCGCAGCAGGTCCGGCCCTGGCGGCACGTTCCGCATCCGATGCCTCGGCTGCGTCGATGCGCGCCCAGGCCCAGGCCATCAATGTGAGCGTGACCACGCGCAGGTAGTCGTCGGCCACTTCGTAGGGCAGCACCGGGTTGGCGTGCGCGGCCATGGCAATGGTGGTGCCCAGGTAGCGCAGCTGCGCGAGCCGGCGCTGCACGTCGGCATCGGCCTCGCGCGAGGCGTCGAGCGTGTCGCGCAGTTCGAGCAGCACGCCCGACATGGCGGCGCCGGCGTCGGGCAGCACCTTGCGCACCAGCAGGTCGATCGCCTGGATCTCGTTGGTGCCCTCGTAGATCATGGTGACGCGCGCGTCCCGCACGATCTGCTCGATGCCCCATTCGCGCACGTAGCCGTGACCGCCGAACACCTGCAGGCATTCGCTCGCACCATGAAAGGCCTGCTGGGTGCAGGCGGCCTTCAGCACCGGAGTGACCAGCGAACACCAGCGCTGCGCGCGGTCGCGCGCCTTGGCGTCGGCGTCGTGCGTGGCCACGTCGAGCATCAGCGCGGTGCGGTAGGCGAGCGTGCGCCCGGCCTGGACCCAGGCGCGCTGCGTGTCCAGAATGCGCCGGACCGCAGGGTGTTCGGCAATCAGGTCGGCGGCTTCAGTGCCGCGGCTCGCGGGCACGGCGCCGGGCGCGCGCATCTGGCGGCGCTCCGCGGCGTAGGCATCGGCTTTCTGCCAGGCGGCATCGAGCAGGCCGACGCCCTGCAGCGCCACATGCAGGCGCGCCGCGTTCATCATCACGAACATCGCGGCCAGGCCGCGGCCCGGTTCGCCGACCAGCCAGCCGGTGGCTTCGTCGAAGCGCATGACGCAGGTCGGGCTGCCGTGCAGGCCCATTTTTTCTTCGATGCGTTCGCAATGCACCGCGTTGCGCGCGCCGTCTTCCAGCTGCTTGGGCACCAGCACCAGCGACAGGCCCTTGGGCCCGGCGGGCGCATCGGGCAGGCGGCAGAGCACCAGGTGCACGATGTTCGGCGTCAGGTCGTGCTCGCCGCCTGAAATGAAGATCTTGCCGCCGCTCACGCGAAAGCTGCCGTCGGCCTGCGGCACGGCGCGCGTGCGCACCTGGCCCAGGTCGCTGCCCGCGTGGGCTTCGGTCAGGCACATGGTGGCGAGCCATTCGCCGGTGGCGATTTTCGAAAGGTAGCGGGCCTTCAGTTCGGCGCTGCCGTGATGCTTGAGGCAGGCGTAGGCGCCGTGCAGAAGCCCGGGCGCCATGGTGAACCCGTGGTTGGCCGCGCTCAGCCACTCGTAGAGAACGGCTTCGAGTACGGTCGGCAAACCTTGGCCGCCGTCTTCCGGCGCCGCCGAAAGGCTGGGCCAGCCGCCGTCGACCAGCGCCTGGTAGGCCTCGCGAAAGCCTGGCGGCGTGGTGACTTCGCCGGCGGCGAAGCGGCAGCCGATCTCGTCTCCACGTCGGTTCGATGGCGCGACCGCCTCGGCGACGAAGCGGGCGGCTTCGTCGAGCACCTGCGCCTGCAGCGCCTCGTCGACTTCGGCAAAGGGCGCGAGCGCGCCCAGCCGCAAGGGCGCGTCGAGCACTGCGTTCAGGACGAATCGGCTGTCTTCGGGGCGGGGGCGGTAATCCATCGAAGTATCGGGATCAGAGGATCAGGATTCGGCGGTGAAGCCGATCTTCTTGACCAGCGGACCCCAGCGCTCGTATTCGGCCTGCAGCGATTTCTTCATGTCCTCGGGCGAGGAGCCGTGTGCGATGAGGCCGACCGACAGCAGGCCATCGGCCACGGCCTTGTCCTTGAGTGCAGCCTGGATCGCGGTGCTTGCCGTGGCGACGACGCTGGCGGGGGTCTTGGCGGGCGCGAAAAAGCCGAACCATTCGTCGGCCACGATTTCCGGAAAACCCTGCTCGGTGAAGGTGGGCACATCGGGCAGGTAAGCCGCGCGCTGCGCACCCGAGGTGGCCAGCACGCGCAGCTTGCCGGCCTTGGCGAAGGGCAGGTAGTCGCCCACCGGCGTCATGCTCGATGCGATCTGCCCGCCCACCACGTCGTTGATGGCTGGCAGCGAGCCGCGGTAGGGAATGTGGCGCAGATCGGTGCCGCTGTTCAGGCCGAGCAGCGCGCCCAGGAAGTGAGGGGTGGAGCCCGCGCCCGGCGAGCCGTAGCTGGCCTGGCCGGGGTTGGCCTTGGCCCAGGCGATGTAGTCTTTCAGCGTCTTCACGGTGGCCGGCACCATCGGTCCGACCGCCAGGCCGTGCGTCATGACCGCGCCAATCGAAACGGGCGCGAAATCGGCAAGGCCGTAGCTCAGCTTGGTATAGATGTGCGGGTAGGTCGACAGCGCGGAGGCCTGCGCCAGGCACAGCACCGAGCCGTCGGCTACCGAAGTCTTGAGCGTTTCGAGTGCAATGCGCCCGCCCGCACCGGGCTTGTTCTCGACCACTGCGTTGATCTTCGAGAAAGGCGTGTCGCCGAGTTTTTCAGCGACACGGCGTGCCACGCTGTCGCCAGCGCTGCCGGCCGGAAAGCCGTAATAGATCTTTGCCTGCTGCACCGCCTGGGCGAGTGCGGCAAGCGGATGCAGGGCGCCGAATGCGGCTGCGCCGCCGAGTGCTGTCACGAACTGACGTCGATTGGTCATGGTCTTGTCTCCTGTATTTTTTCGAGGGGCTGGAATCAGCGCGGCGCCATGCGCAAGGCGCCGTCGAGGCGAATCACTTCGCCATTCAAATGCCCGTTGGTCACGATGTGGCAAGCCAGCTCGGCAAATTCCGAAGGCTTGCCCAGCCGCGGCGGAAACGGAATCGACGCGGCCAGCGACTGCTGCACGGCTTCGGGCAGTTCCATCAGGAGCGGCGTGGCAAAGAGGCCCGGCGCCACGGTGCACACGCGAATGGCGTGCTGCGCCAGGTCGCGCGCCATCGGCAGCGTCATGCCGACCAAGCCGCCTTTCGATGCGCTGTAGGCCTGCTGGCCCACCTGGCCGTCGAAGGCCGCGACCGAGGCGGTGAAGAGCATCACGCCCTTTTCGCCGTTGTCGAGTGCGTCGAGCTTGGCGCAGCGTGCTGCGAACAGGCGCGCCATGTTGTAGCCGCCGATCAGGTTGATGTTGACCACGCGCACGAAGTCTTCGAGCGGCGCCGGGTTGCCGTCCTTGCCGACGATGCGCTTCGCGCTGCCGATGCCGGCCACGTTCATGAGAATGCGCGCGGGGCCGTGCGCCGCGGCGGCCTTGTCGAGCGCGGCATTGACGCTTTCGGTATCGGTGATGTCGCAGACGCACGCCACGCCACCGATTTCGGCAGCCACTTTTTCGGCGAGCTCCGCGTTGCGGTCGAGCACGGCCACCTTGGCACCCAGGCGCGAGAGTTCGCGCGCGGTGGCTTCACCCAGGCCCGATGCGCCGCCGGTGACGAGTGCTGCTTGTCCTTCGATCTTCATGATGCTTGTCTCCTGGGTGTGGGTCAGCGGGGCTTCAGCGTGAAGGGCAGGGTGTCGGCATGCAGCGCCTCGACCAGGTGGGCGCGGTGCTTGAGCACGGCGCGCTGGTTGATGGAGCCCTTGTCGGTCACTTCGCCCTTGTCGATGGAAGGCGGCTCGGCCATGAGGTGCAGCCGCGCGACGCGGTTGGCGCTGCCGGTGCCCATGGCGGCCAGTTCGTTGGCCACCTGCTGGAAGCGCGCCTGCACCGGCGCGCTTTCGAGCACCTGCTGCATCGTTGCGTCTGCGGGCAGGCCGGCAAGCTCGCGCACCTTCTGCGTGGGGAAGATCAGCGCGCCGACTTCCTTCAGGTTGATGCCGGTCAGCACCGCGTCTTGCACATAGGGTGCACCGGCGGCGATGATCTTCGCGCGCAGCGGACCCACGCTCACGAAGGTTCCGGTGGCCAGCTTGAAATCTTCGGCAATGCGGCCGTCGAAGCGCAGCCCGCGGTGGATGTTGTTCTCGTCGATCCACTTCACCGCGTCGCCGGTGCAGAAGAAGCCCTCTTCGTCGAGAGCCTCGGCCGTGGCCTCGGGCGCGCGCCAGTAGCCGGGGGTGATGTTGGGGCCGCGGTAGCGCACCTCGGTCTTGCCGTCGATCTGGATCAGCTTGAGCTCGATGCCCGCCGCGGGCAGGCCGATGTCGCCCGACTTGACTTCGGGGCCAGTGACATACAGCGCGAACGGGCCCGACTCGGTCATGCCCAGCCCCGTGCCCATGACGATGCGCTCGCCCACTTCGGCCTCTTGCGTGCGGTGCAGGCTGTCCCAGATGGGCTGCGCCAGCGCCGCGCCGGAATAGAAGAACATTTTCACGCGCGACAGCAGGTTGCGGCGCAGCACCGCATCGGTTTCCATCGCATGTGCAATGGCCTCGAAGCCGGTGGGCACGTTGAAGTAGATGGTGGGCGCGATCTCGCGCAGGTTGCGCAGCGTCTCGGCCATGCCGCCGGGTGTGGGCTTGCCGTCGTCGATGTAGAGCGTGCCGCCGTTGTCCAGCACGATGCCCACGTTGTGGTTGCCGCCGAAGGTGTGGTTCCACGGCAGCCAGTCGACCAGCACCGGCGGCTCTTCGCCGAGCGCGGGAATCGATTGGCGCAGCTGCTGCTGGTTGGCGCACCACATGCGGTGCGTGTTGATCACCGCCTTGGGCATCTTGGTGGAGCCCGAGGTGAACAGAAACTTGGTGATGGTGTCCGGCCCCGTGGCGCGCATCGCGGCGTCGATGGCCGGTGTTGCGGGCGTGGCGGCGAGTGCGTCCAGGCTGGTGGTGGCGCGGCCTTCAAGCTGTCCTTCGGCGAGGACGACTTCGGTGCCGGCCGGCACAACGGCCTGGATGGCGCGGGCATAGCGCGCGGCGTCGGCGGCGAAGACGAGGCCCGGCGTGAGCGTGTCCAGCACGTGGCGCAGCTTTTCGAAGTCCTGGCTCACCAGCGAATAGGGCGGGGACACGGGGCAATACGGCACGCCGGCATAAAGGCAGCCCAGGGCCAGCAGTGCGTGTTCGATACTGTTCTCGCTGAGGATCGCGACCGGGCGGTCCGGGCTCAGGCCGCGGTCGAGCAGGGCCTGGCCGATGCTGCGTGCCTTCTGCAGCGCCTCGGCGTAGCTCACGCGCTGCCAGTCGCCGGTGCTGCCGTCGGCCAGCCGTTCACGGCGGGCAATGAAGGTGCGCTCGGGTGCGGCTTCGGCCCAATGCGCCAGGCGGTCGGTCATGCGGTCGCGATAGGGGCCGAGCTCTGTTTCGGCGCGCAGGTATTGCGTGCCCGGCGCGCCTTCGCGCAGCACTGCGCGCGTGACGCCGAACGCCAGCGGACGGTATCGGATCGTGGTCATCCCTTGCTCACCTTGGCGCCGCGGCCTTCGAGGAAATCGCGCACGCGCTCCTTGGCCTCGGGCGCGTTCTGCACGATGCCGGACATCAGCGCCTCGGTAAAGAAGCCGTGGTCGGCCGACTGCTCGGCGATGCGCGGCAGCGCATGCATGAGCGCGTAGTTGGTGAGCGGCGCGTTGGTGGCAATGCGCTTGGCGAGTTCGAAGGCCTTGTCGAAAGCGGCGCCTTCGTCGACCAGGTACTGCGCGAAGTTGGCGCGCTCGCCGTCTTCCGCGTTGTAGACGCGGCCGGTCATCATCATGTCGGTCATGCGGGCCACGCCGATCAGCTTGGGAATGCGCACCGAGCCGCCGCCGCCCACGAAGATGCCGCGCGAGCCTTCCGGCAGCGCGTAGAAGGTGGAGCGGTCGGCCACGCGGATGTGGCAGGCGCTGGCCAACTCGAGCCCGCCGCCCACCACCGCGCCGTGCAGTGCGGCAACCACCGGCACCGGGCCGTGCTGGATCAGGTCGAGTGCGGCATGCCACAGGCGCGAATGCTGCATGCCCTGGCCCGCGTCGCGCTCTTTCAGTTCGCTCAGGTCGAGGCCGGCGCAGAAGTGCGGGCCTTCGCCGTCGAGCACCGCCGCGCGCACCGTGGAGGGAAGGGTCTCGAAAGTGTTGCGCAGCGCGAGAATCAGGCCGTCCGAAAGGGCATTGCGTTTGGCGCCGCGCGTCAGGCGAACGATGGCGACTTCGTCGCGAATGTCGAGTTGGAGGTCGGGATTGGTCATGATTGCATTCGTGTGTGAGTTGGATTATGGTTATGATAAATAATCAATTCAAGGCATTTGAGCGCCCCGAATCCTAGGGACTTACCCGTACTGGAGACAACGAGATGGACCACAAGAACCTCATCGCGATCGACATCCACACCCACGCCGAAGTGAGCTGCTGGAACCCGTTCGACAACTACGGCGAGGAATACGACCGCGCCGCGGACAAGTACTTCGGCTCGAGCGGCCGGCCGACCATTGCCGAGAGCGTGGCCTACTACCGCGAAAGAAAGATCGGCCTGGTGATGTTCATGGTCGACGCCGAGTCGAACATGGGCCGCCGTCGCATTCCGAACGAGGAAATCGCCGAGGCGGCGCAGAAGAACAGCGACATCATGATTGCCTTTGCCAGCATCGATCCGCACAAGGGAAAGATGGGTGCGCGCGAGGCGCGGCGGCTCATCGAGGAGCACGGCGTGAAGGGTTTCAAGTTCCACCCGACGGTGCAGGGCTACCACCCGTACGACAAGATGGCGTGGCCGATCTACGAGGTGATTGCCGAGCACAACCTGCCGGCCATCTTCCACACGGGCCACAGCGGCATCGGCTCGGGCATGCGCTGCGGCGGCGGCCTCAGGCTGGAGTACAGCAACCCGATGCACCTGGATGACGTGGCCATCGACTTTCCGGACATGCAGATCGTGATGGCGCACCCCAGCTTTCCGTGGCAGGACGAGGCGCTGAGCGTGGCCACGCACAAGCCCAACGTGTGGATCGACCTGTCCGGCTGGAGCCCGAAGTACTTTCCAAAGCAGCTCGTGCAATACGCCAACACGCTGCTGAAGGACCGCATCCTGTTCGGCAGCGACTACCCGCTGATCACGCCCGACCGCTGGATGAAGGACTTCGAGACGGCCGGCTTCAAGCCCGAGGTGATGCCGGGCATCCTGAAGGGCAACGCGGTGCGGCTGCTCAAGCTGGAAGGCTGACCGGGGTCAGCCGGAGGGCGGGCTCAGCCGTCCGCCTCTTCTTTTTCTTCGAACCGGTCCCAATCGCGGCCCGAGCGGCGCTGCCGCTCCTCGCGTTCGCGCGCCATCTGCTCTTCGAACTGTTGTCGGCCCGCCTTATTGGCGGCAATGAGCTTGGCGCGGTCCTTGTAGTGAGGGTAGATCTCGTCGCTCAGCAAGATGTTCCGGCGGCGGAACCGCATGGCCGTCTCGCGTGCCTCGTGGGCGGGCCAGCCCAGCGCCTCGAGCGTGGTGCGGGCGCTGCGCAGTGACGATTCGAACACCTCCCGTTCCACATCTGTCACGCCGCGGTCGCGCAGCTGGAAGAGGTGCGTCACGTTGCGGGCCCGCGCGATGATGCGCGCCTGCGGAAAGTGCTCCTTCACCAGGTCGACGATATTGAGCGACTGCTCGATGTCGTCCACCGCCACCACAATGGCCTTGGCCGTGCCGGCGCCCGCGGTGCGCAGCAGGTCGAGCCGCGTCGCGTCGCCATAGAACACGCGAAAGCCGAACTGCCGCAGGCCTTCGACGGTGTCGGCGTCATGGTCGAGCACCGTCACGCGCAGGCCCTGCGACATCAGCATGCGGCCGACGATCTGGCCGTAGCGGCCGAAGCCGCAGATCAGCACCTTGGCGTCCTGCTGCTCCGAGATTTCTTCGAGCTGCGCGCCGTTGTTGCGGCTGTAGCGCGGCAGCACGAACTTGTCGAGCAGCACCAGCAAGAGCGGCGACAGCAGCATCGACAGCGCCACGGCACCGATCAGGAGCGAGGTGATTTCGGGCGGCAGCACGTCGGGCCCCGCGGCCTGGAACACCACGAACGCGAACTCGCCGCCCTGCGCCAGCAGCAGCGTGAACACGGGGCGCTCCTGGTAGGCCAGGCCCATGGCCTTGGCCAGCGTGTAGATCACCACCAGCTTGACGGCCATGAAGCCGACCACCAGCGCGGCCATGAGCCAGGGGCTTGCGATCAGCACGCCGAAATTGATCGACATGCCCACGGCGATGAAGAACAGGCCGAGCAGCAGGCCCTTGAAAGGCTCGATGTCGGTCTCGAGTTCGCGCCGGTATTCGCTTTCGGCCAGCAGCACGCCGGCAAGAAAGGCGCCGAGTGCCATCGAGAGGCCCACGAACTGCATCAGCGCGGCAATGGCCACCACCAGCAGCAGCGCCGCGGCGGTGAAGATCTCGGGCGTGTCGCTGCGCGCGATCCAGCGCAGCAGCGGGCGCAACGCAAGCCGGCCGCCGAGGATGATGCCGGCGATCACGCCGACGATCTTCAAGCCTTCGAGCGTGCGGTCGAGCCCGCTGAGCGACTGTTCGGCCGCCGTGGCGCCCGCCAGCAGGGGCAGCAGCGCGAGGATGGGGATTGCCGCCACGTCCTGGAACAGCAGGATCGAAAAGCCGGCCTGGCCGCTCGGCGTCCTGAGCAGGTTGCGCTCGCCGAACACCTGCAGCGCAATGGCGGTGGACGAGAGCGCCAGGCCGAGTGCCGCCACCAGCGCCACGCGCCATTCGGCGCCGGCGGCCCAGCCGACGGCAAACAGCACCGCCGCGCAGCTCAGCACCTGCGCAGCGCCCCAGCCGAAAATGGGCCGGCGCAGGTTCCACAGGCGCTTGGGTTCAAGCTCGAGGCCCACGAGAAACAGCATCAGCACCACGCCGAATTCGGCGAAATGCAGCACGTCTTCCACGCTGGAAACAAGGCCCAGTCCCCAGGGGCCGATGGCGATGCCGGCCACGAGGTAGCCGATGATGGAGCCGAGGCCCAGGGCCTTCGAAAGCGGCACCACCAGCACGGCGGCGCTCAGGTAGATAAGGCTGCTGGTCAGCCAGGCGGGTGCGTGCTCCATGCTCAGGCCGAGCCTTTCTTGTCGCTGTTTTCTTCTTCATTGGCCGCGGACATGAAAGCCACACCATGGGTCATTGCAGATTGGAACGCGCCGGAGGTCGCCGCGCCCGGTTCGTCATGCTCGGCGGGGCGATCGGTCTCGGGCACCGGGCAGGCCACGCACACATCGAGCTCCTCGAGTTCGGGCCAGTCGGGGTAGCTGCCGAGCCGCTGGGCGAACACGTCGACATGGGCCGCCACGTCGGCCTCGCTGGCGCTGCGCGCGCCGTGAAAGACCAGGGGCGGCAAGAAGCGCATGCCGCAGAGGGCCGCGGTCTGCTCGTAGGGCGGCAAAAAGGCGTCGAAGAAATAGCGGTGATAGCTTTGCGGGTGGTAGCTCTGCTCGGGGCTGCCCGTCGTGGCGGCCAGCCACAAGTCCTTGCCCTGCAAGGCGGTGCCGCCCGGGCCATAGGCCCAGCCGTAGCCGAGCACGTCGTCGAGCCAGAGTTTTTGCAGCGCGGGCATCGAATACCACTGGATCGGGTGCAGCAGCACCACCAGGCTGGCCCTGGCAAGCCGCGCCTGTTCGGTCTCGATGTCGATGGAGAAGTCGGGGTAGCTGCCGTAGAGGTCGTTCACCTCCACGCCGGGCACCGAACGCGCGGCGGCCAGCAGCCGGCGGTTGACGCGGGAGTCGCGCCAGTGCGGATGGGCCGCAAGCACATAGATGCCGCCGGATTCGGCGCTGGCGGCGGCCGCGGATGTTGTTGTCGTCATGCCGCGAACATAGCTCAAGATCGACCCGCGCCGGCTGGGCGCGACTCGTGTCGCTACGATGCGGGGTGTTCCAGTTCTGGAGGAGATGCTCATGCCGGTGGTTCTGGTCGCCAACCCCAAGGGTGGCGTAGGCAAGTCGACGCTCGCGACGAACATCGCGGGCTATTTCGCGAGCCGCGGCCATGCCGTGATGCTCGGCGACGTGGACCGCCAGCAATCGTCGCGCCTCTGGCTCGGCCTGCGGCCGTCGCAGGCGCGGCCCATCGCCACCTGGGAGGCCACGGGCGACAGCGCCGTGGTGCGGCCGCCGCGCGGAACCACGCATGCCGTGCTCGACACGCCGGCCGGCCTGCACGGGTGGCGCTTCAAGGAGGTGCTGGCTCTGGCAGACCGGGTGATCGTGCCGCTGCAGCCGAGCATCTTCGACATCTACGCCACGCGCGACTTTCTCGACCGGCTGATGGAGCAGCGGCGTGCCGAAAAAACGAAGATCAGCCTTGTGGGCATGCGGGTGAACGCCCGCACCCTGGCGGCCGACCGATTGAACGAGTTCATCGCAAGCCTGGGCGTGCCGGTGCTGGGCGAACTGCGCGACACGCAGAACTACGTTCAGCTTGCGGCGCGCGGGCTCACGCTGTTCGACATTGCGCCGGGGCGCGTGCAGCGCGACCTGGAGCAGTGGCAGCCGATCTGCGAGTGGCTGGAAGGCTGAGGCTTTCGGCTGTCGCAATGCCGACACCCGCACCCGCGCCCTTGACGCCAGAATGCCGCGCATGACCAAAAAGACATTCCAGACGCTTCAGGATCTTGCCGCCTGCGTTGGCCAGGAAGTCGCCGTGAGCGACTGGATCACCATCACGCAGGAGCAGGTGAACCAGTTTGCCGAAGCCACGGGCGACCACCAGTGGATTCATGTCGACGTCGAGCGCGCCAAGGCGGGGCCCTTCGGCGGGCCGATTGCCCATGGCTTCCTGACGCTCTCGCTGCTGCCGCGCTTCTACGAGACGGCGCTGGAGGTGGTTGAGTCGCGCATGGGCGTGAACTACGGGCTGAACCGGGTGCGCTTCATGTCGCCGGTGCCGGTCGGCAAGCGGCTGCGGGCGCGGATGAAGCTGCTCACCGCCGAGCCGATTGCGGACGACGGCATCCAGATGACCTGGGAAACCACGATCGAGCTCGAAGGCGCGGCCAAGCCGGCTTGCGTGGCGGAGTCGGTGGTGCGCCGCTACCGCTGAATTCGCCTCGGCCAGTGCCCGGAGCGCAACCGCTCAGCCGAATCCGTTCTGCCGCCAGGCTTCGAATACCGTCACTGCCACCGCGTTCGAAAGATTGAGGCTGCGCTGACCCTCGCGCATCGGCAACCGCAGGCGCTGGGGCTCGGCGAAACCTTCGCGCACCGTCGGCGGTAGTCCGCTCGTCTCTGAGCCGAACACCAGCCAGTCGCCAGGCTGGAAGCGAACGTCGTGCACGGCGCGCATGCCGCGCGTGGTAAGGGCAAACATGCGCTCGGCCGCGGGCTTTTCGGTGTCGAGCAGGGTCTGCCAACCGGCATGGCGCTTGACCTCGGCGTACTCGTGATAGTCGAGCCCGGCGCGGCGCAGCAGCCGGTCGTCCATCGAAAAGCCCAGCGGCTCGACCAGGTGCAGCGCGCAGCCTGTGTTGGCCGCCAGGCGGATCACGTTGCCCGTGTTCGGCGGAATTTCGGGGTGGACCAGGACGATATGGAACATGCGCCGATTGTCGCGGTGGCGCGCCCGCTCAATGCGGCGCAGCGGTCCGCGCCAGCACCACGGCGGTGATGTGCGCTGCGCCGGCCAGCCGCAGTGCCGCGGCCGCCGAGAAGAGCGAGGCGCCCGTGGTCATCACATCGTCAATCAGCACGACGCGCCGGCCCTGCAGCTGGCTGGCGCGCAGGGGCTCCACCGCGAAGGCGCCACGCAGGTTGCGAAGGCGCTCGGCGCGCGCCAAACCGATCTGCGCCGGCGTGTCGCGGGTGCGCAGGAGCAACGTGGCGTCGGTTTTGGCGGGGGCCAGCCGGCGCGCCAGTTCGAGGGCCTGGTTGAAGCCGCGCTGACGCAGCCGGGCGGGGGCCATGGGCATCGGCAGCACGGTGTCGCAGTTTTCCAGCGCCGGTTCCACCCAGGGCACGCTGCGCATCAGGGTTGACAGGGGCCCGGCCCAGCCCGCCTCCCCGCGGAACTTGAACTGGGCAATGCACTCCGGCCATGGCCACGCGTAGTCGCAGGCCGCAAGGCAGGCATCGAGCGGCGGCGGATCGCCCATGCATTCGCCGCACCGGGCGACGCCCTGCGGAACGGCCAGCGCGCAGCTGCCGCATCGGTCGGCCGGAGGCGCAAACCGGGCCACGCAGGCATCGCAAACGCGCCGGGAAGGCCAGGCGCGGCACACCTCGCATTGGCTGGGCAGCCGTGCAAGCAGAGAGGTCAAAGGCCGACGGGCCCAACGGCTGAACATGGCCTCAATATACTCACGGCCCCATGGCCACCGACCCCGCAAGAAGACCGCCGACCATCGATCCCACGGCGGCCGCACGCTGGAGGCGGCTCGCGCCTGCCGGCGGCTCCCCGTGGCTGCACGAGGAAATCGGCCGCCGCATGGAAGACCGGCTGCAATGGATCAAGGCGCAGCCACGCACCTGGGCCGACTGGGCCCCCCTTCGCGGCGGCCTGGAGGCGCACGAACTCGTGGCCCGGCGCTATCGCGAAGCCGCCTGCTTCGTGATCGAACCCGAACCGGCCCTTGCCGCCGCAACCAGCCAGGTGCTGGCAGCGCCCTGGTGGAGCGCGCGCCGATGGCAGGGCGGCAAGGCGCGTTTCGATGCGCCGCCGGAAGACGGCGTCGACCTGCTCTGGGCCAACATGTCGCTGCATATGGCGGCCGACCCCGAGGCGCTCATCGCGCACTGGCACCGGCTGGTGGCGACCGACGGCTTCCTGATGTTCTCGTGCCTGGGCCCCGACACGGTCCGCGAGCTGCGGGCCCTGCACGCGCGGCTTGGCTGGCCGGCGGCGGGCCACGAATACACCGACATGCACGACTGGGGCGACATGCTGGTGCATGCCGGCTTTGCCGAGCCGGTGATGGACATGGAACGCATCGTGCTTACCTGGGCTACGCCAGAGGCGGCGCTTGCCGAGCTGCGCACGCTCGGGCGCAACCTGCATCCGGCGCGCTTTTCGGCGCTGCGCGGCAAGGCGTGGCATCAGGCGCTGAAGGCGGCGCTGCCCGACCTAGCGCCGGCGGAAGAGGGCGGCGGGCGCATTGCGCTGACCTTCGAAGTCATCTATGGCCACGCCTTCAAGCCGGCGCCGCGCGTGGCGCTTTCGGCCGAGAGCGCCGTGTCGCTGCGCGAGATGCGCTCGATGCTGCAGCGCGGCCGGCCCGGCGGCTGAGCCGCCGGGCCGCTCCCAAGGCGAGACCGTAGCGCGCAGCGCATAGGCTATCGATGAGCGGCGGGGCCCGCAAGCTGCGCATCTTGCGGGCGGGCACCTGTGTCTACCCGCTACAATCCGCCGTTGCGTGAAACTCGCGGGTGTTGTTCCGCGAACGAGGTCCGTCCGATCCTGTGGAGACAAGGGGTTGGCCGGCGTCGACGCACCGATTTGCTGAACTCGCCCGTGTCGAATTCCGTGTTTCGTTTTGCCACCGTTTCAGGCCAGAACATCCACTGGTTCCTGAAGCGCAATTGCTCGGTGACGCCGAGCCAGCTGGGCTGGCTCTACGCCTCGCTGTGCGTGGCGTCGCTCGGTATCGGTACGGTGTTCTGGCTGCTCGGGGCGCCGCTGGTGCTGCCCTTTGCCTGGCTCGAACTGGCGGCGGTGGGTTTTGTATTCATGCTGTACGCGCGGCACGCGACCGATGGAGAAAAGATCGCGTTGCAGGGCGGACGGCTGGTGGTGGAGCTCGAGAACGGTGGAGACTACGAGCGCACGGAATTTCTGCCGCACCAGGTGCGGATCGAACCGCAGGCCGGCGATCGCTCGTTGATCGAGGTCTCGGGTCAGGGTCGATCGGTCAGGGTGGGGCGCTATGTACGCCCGGAGTTGCGAGCCGCACTGGCGCGCGAGATTCGCATGGCGTTGCGTGGCGCCTGAACGGCTCGCGCGGCGCTGCACGGTTGGGTTTGTTGAAAAAATTGAGAAACGTGAACACGATGAAGAGCATTTGGCGCAACAAGTACAGGCCGGCGAATCTGTTGCTGGCGGCCGGCGCGGCTTTCAGCGGCGCGGCGCACGCAGTCAACGATCTGCCCGGCGGCCCCTCGGTGCGCCAGCTGAACCTCCCGCTTGGCGTTACCAAGATCGCGCAGGAACAGCATTTCCTGCACACGGTAATGATGATCCTGTGCACGGTCATCTTCGTTGCCGTGTTCGCGGTCATGTTCTATTCGATCTGGAAGCACCGCAAGTCGGTCGGCCACAAGGCGGCCAACTTCCATGAATCGGTGGTGGTCGAGGTCATCTGGACCATCGTGCCCTTCATCATCGTGATCGTGATGGCGCTGCCCGCCACCAAAGTGCTGGTGGCCCAGAAGGACACCACCAACGCCGACCTCACCATCAAGACCACCGGCTACCAGTGGAAGTGGGGCTACGACTACCTGACGGGCGAAGGCGAGGGCCTGGCCTTCATCTCCACCCTCGACAGTTCGCAGCGCGCCATGTCCGACGCCGGTGCCAAGGGCCAGATGCCCGACGACTACCTCTTCAAGGTCGACAACCCGCTGGTCGTACCGGTGCAGAAGAAGGTCCGCATCATCACCACCGCCAACGACGTGATCCACGCGTTTGCCGTGCCCCAGCTGGGCATCAAGCAGGACGCGATTCCGGGCTTCGTGCGCGACACCTGGTTCCGCGCCGAAACCGTGGGCGACTACTACGGCCAGTGCCAGGAACTCTGCGGCAAGGAACACGCCTACATGCCCATCCATGTGAAGGTGGTTTCGGCCGCCGACTACACGGCGTGGGTCGACACCAAGCGCAAGGAAGCCGCCGCCAAGCTCGACGACCCGAGCAAGGTCTGGACGCTGCCCGACATGATGGCCCGCGGCGAGAAGGTCTATGCGGCCAACTGCGCGGCCTGCCACCAGGCCAACGGCAAGGGCGCCGGCCCGATCAAGCCGCTCGACGCCAGCCCCAAGGTGGTCGATGCCGACCACAAGGTGCAGCTGCTGGTGCTGCTCAACGGCCAGAACAATGGCGCAATGCCCTCCTGGAAGCAACTGAGCGACACCGACCTGGCCGCCGTTGCCACCTACACCAAGAACAGCTGGTCGAACAAGACGGGCCAGCTGGTGCAGCCGGCCGAAGTTCTGGCCCTGCGCGGCAAGTGATCGCGAAGATCGAGCCCAAGCGCCCCGCGACGAAGAAATTGCAAGGAACAATGAAATGAGTGCAGTCCTCGACCCCCACGGTCACGCCCACGACGGCCACGCACACGATCACGACGAGCACCACGCAGCGCCCACCGGCTGGCGCCGCTGGGTGTTCGCCACCAATCACAAGGACATCGGCACGCTCTACCTGCTGTTCAGCTTCACGATGCTGATGGTGGGCGGCGTGCTCGCGCTCCTGATCCGCGCCGAGCTGTTCCAGCCCGGCCTGCAACTGGTGAACCCCGAGCTGTTCAACCAGTTCACCACCATGCACGGGCTGATCATGGTGTTCGGCGCCATCATGCCGGCGTTCGTGGGCTTTGCAAACTGGATGATCCCGCTGCAGATCGGCGCATCCGACATGGCCTTCGCGCGCATGAACAACTTCAGCTTCTGGCTGCTGATTCCCGCGGCGCTGATGCTCGTGGGTTCGTTCTTCATGCCCGGCGGCGCACCCGCTGCCGGCTGGACGCTCTACGCCCCGCTCACCCTGCAGATGGGCCCCTCGATGGACGCCGGCATCTTCGCGATGCACATCATGGGCGCCTCGTCGATCATGGGCTCGATCAACATCATCGTCACCATCCTGAACATGCGCGCGCCCGGCATGACGCTGATGAAGATGCCGATGTTCTGCTGGACCTGGCTCATCACCGCCTACCTGCTGATTGCCGTGATGCCCGTGCTCGCAGGCGCCATCACCATGACGCTGACCGACCGCCACTTCGGTACCAGCTTCTTCAACCCCGCCGGCGGCGGCGACCCGGTGATGTACCAGCACATCTTCTGGTTCTTCGGCCACCCCGAGGTCTACATCATGATCTTGCCGGCCTTCGGCATCATCAGCCAGATCGTGCCGGCGTTCTCGCGCAAGAAGCTGTTCGGCTACGCCTCGATGGTGTACGCCACCTCGTCGATCGCGATCCTCTCGTTCATCGTCTGGGCGCACCACATGTTCACGACCGGCATGCCGGTCACGGGCCAGCTGTTCTTCATGTACGCGACCATGCTGATCGCGGTGCCGACGGCCGTGAAGATCTTCAACTGGATTGCCACCATGTGGCAGGGCTCGATGACCTTCGAGACCCCGATGCTGTTTGCCGTGGGCTTCATCTTCGTGTTCACGATGGGCGGCTTCACCGGCCTCATCCTGGCCATCGCCCCCATCGACATCCAGTTGCAGGACACCTACTACGTGGTGGCGCACTTCCACTACGTGCTGGTGGCCGGTTCGCTCTATGCCATGTTCGCAGGCTACTACTACTGGGCGCCCAAGTGGACCGGTGTGATGTACGACGAAACGCGCGGCAAGATCCACTTCTGGTGGTCGCTGATCTCGTTCAACATCACCTTCTTCCCGATGCACTTCCTGGGCCTGGCTGGCATGCCGCGCCGCTATGCCGACTACCCAATGCAGTTTGCCGACTTCAACGCGGTGGCGTCCATCGGCGCCTTCGGATTCGGTCTTGCGCAGGTCTATTTCTTCTTCTTCATCGTGCTGCCGACCATGCTCGGCAAGGGTGAGAAGGCGCCGCAAAAGCCATGGGAAGCCGCGGAAGGCCTCGAGTGGGAAGTGCCGTCGCCGGCGCCTTTCCACACTTTCGAGAACCCGCCCAAGCTCGACCCGACCGCCACCAAGGTGATCGGCTGAACGCTGCACGGCCGCCCGCCCGCATGACGACAATGACCACGCCCGAACAAAGAAAGAACAATCGACGCATGGGGCTCACGCTGGCCTCCATCGCCGTGATGTTCTTTCTCGGATTCCTGGTCCGCATGATCTGGTTCAGCGGACGCTGAAGCGAACGGAGCCGTACGCATGAGCCTCGGTCAACGCATCAAGCGCGCCAATGTCCGCATGGTCGGCAAGCTGGCTGTGGTGGCCTGCGGCATGTTCGCGTTCGGCTATGCGCTGGTGCCGCTCTACCGCGCCATCTGCGAAATGACCGGCATCAACATCCTCGCGCTCAACGAGCTCGAAGTGCCGGGCGGCGCGAGCGGCGGCAAGAACGTGCGCGTGCCCGACAACTCGCAGGTCGACACCACCCGCACCATCACGGTCGAGTTCGACTCCAACGTTCGCGGCGGCCTCTGGGACTTCAAGCCCGCCGCGCGGACGATGCAGGTGCACCCCGGCCAGCTCAACACGGTGGTGTACGAGTTCCAGAACGTGCAGAACCGCCGGATGGCGGCGCAGGCCATCCCGAGCTATGCGCCGCAGCAGGCCGCGCCGTACTTCAACAAGCTCGAGTGTTTCTGCTTCAACCAGTACACCCTCGACCCCGGTGAGAAGAAGGATTGGCCGGTCGCGTTCGTGATCGATCCGAAGATCTCCAAGGACGTGAAGACGATCACGCTGTCGTACACCTTCTTCGAAGTCGGCGGCAAGACGCCGCCGGCCCCGGTCGCCGCTGTTTCCAAAGCCGCCCATGAGCCCCGCTCGTGACCGCCGATCCCAATTCGCCGCGCAAGGCCACGCTGTGGGACACGGTGAAGGCCGTCTGCTGGTCGTTCTTCGGGGTGCGCAAGAAAAGCGCCTATCAGGACGACCTGGCGAAGCTGAACCCGCTGCACATCATCGCGGTGGCATTTGCCGCCGTCATTGTTTTCATCGTCGGCCTGGTGCTGCTGGTGCGCTACGTGGTTGCGCCCTGACCGCGCGCCGCTGGGCCCACGACATCCAGACCCCATCGAATTGAATCGAGAGAAGAAAGAAAGCCAGGAGCTGATATGAGTTCAACCACCCACGGCACCACGCCCTACTACTTTGTGCCCGGGCCATCGGCCTACCCGGTCATGGCCTCGATCGGCCTGTTCTTCGTGATTCTTGGCGCCGGCCAGTGGATCAACGGCCACCAGTGGGGCGCTTGGTCGCTGCTGCTCGGCATGGTCGTGTGGCTTGCCACGTTGTTCGTGTGGTTCCGCGCCGCCATCGGCGAGAGCGAAAGCGGCCAGTACGGCCACAAGATCGATCTCTCGTACCGCTGGAGCATGAGCTGGTTCATCTTCTCCGAAGTGATGTTCTTCGGCGCCTTCTTCACCGCGCTGTGGTGGGCCCGCACCCATTCGCTGCCGGCGCTCGGCAGCCTCGACAACGCGCTGCTCTGGCCCGACTTCAAGGCCGTCTGGCCCAGCATTGCCGCCGGCGCAACCGGTTCGCCGGCCGACATCGTCGAGCCTTTCCAGACCGTCGGCCCGTTCTGGCTGCCCACGATCAACACCGCGCTCCTGCTGAGCTCGGGCGTCACGCTCACCATTGCGCACCATGCGCTGCGCGCCGACCATCGCGCCCAATGCATCCGCTTCATGTGGCTCACCGTGCTGCTCGGCGTGGTCTTCCTGGGCGTTCAGGGCTACGAATACTTCCACCTGTACACCGACCTGAACCTCAAGCTCAGCTCGGGTGCCTACGGCTCGACCTTCTTCATGCTGACTGGTTTCCACGGCCTGCACGTGTTCATCGGCATGCTGATGCTGCTGTTCATTACGCTGCGCCTGCAAAAGGGCCATTTCACGCCTGAGCGCCATTTCGGCTTCGAAGGCGCGGCCTGGTACTGGCACTTCGTCGACGTGGTGTGGCTTGGCCTTTACGTGCTGGTCTACTGGCTTTGAGCGAAACCCGCGGCATAAAAACAAAAAGGCGCCGAAAGGCGCCTTTTTCATGGTTCTCGTGGAACGAGCACCATCTACTTGCCGAGCGGGAGCCCGGTGGGCTGGATGTACCCGAATTTCCAGGCGAGCAGCATGCAGAGGAACAAAACCACGGAGATGCCGATCCGAAAGGTGAGCGCGCGCGCCATGCCGCCGCTTTTGGCGCGTCCGTTGCGCCCGTCTTTCAGCATGTAGAAGAGCGCGAAGGCAAGGCTCGCGAAGATGCCCACGAAAGCCAGGGCGACGAAGTATTTCATGACCCCGATTATCGGCCGCGCGCCTCATCCCTTCCAGTGACGCCGGAACCCCTTCAGCCCGCCGCCAGGGCGCCGAGGCGAGGCCGTTTCGTGCTGGTCACGCTGGCCGCCGTGCTGACCTTGGCCGCCACGGTGTCGCTGGGTCGCTGGCAGCTTTCGCGCGCCGCGCAGAAGGAGGCGCTGCAGGCCGAGATCGAAGCCCAGAAGCAGAAGCCGCCGCTCGACCAGGCCGAATTTCTCGCGCTGGAGGCACCCGCCGGCGCGCTGCACCGGCCCGTGCGACTGCGCGGCCTTTGGCTGACGCCCCAGACGGTCTACCTGGACAACCGGCAGATGCACGGCGTGCCCGGCTTCTACGTGCTGACGCCGTTCGCCCTGGAAGGCAGCGACCAAACCGTGATGGTGCAGCGCGGCTGGGTGCAGCGCAATTTCAATGACCGCAAGCAACTGGGCGCGGTCGAGACGCCGGTCGGCATTGTCGAAGTCACCGGGCTGATCGAGCCTCCGCCCGGCCACCTGTTCGAACTCGGCAAGCCGGCCGCGGCCGCCTCGGCACCGGAAGGCGAGGGGTCTTCGCCCATCCGGCAGAATCTCGACCTGGAAGCGTTCCGCGCCGAAACCAAGCTGCCGCTGCGCACAGACGTGTCGCTGCAGCAGGTCGGCCCCGCTTCCGAGGGGTTGCAGCGCGACTGGCCGGCCCCCGCCCTGGGTCTGGAGAAGCACTACGGCTATGCATTCCAGTGGTTCGGGCTCTCAGCCCTCGTGGTCATCCTCTATGTCTGGTTCCAATTCATTGCCCCCTTCCGCCGCTCCAGGCGCCGCACACACGATGCAAGCAGCCTCTGACGAACCACTGGGCCTGACGGTGCACACGATGCCGTCGCCCAACCAGGCGCTCGACGGCGCCGAAGGCCGCCGCACGGTCGTCGGGCGCTGGAAGATGATTGCCGTGATGCTGATGTGCGCGGCCCCTGTCATCGCGTCTTACTTCACCTACTACGTGATCCGGCCCGAAGGCCGCAGCGTCTACGGCGAGCTCATCGATCCGCAGCGCGTGCTGCCGGCGCTCACCGCCACCGACCGCAACGGCGCGCCGGTCGACGTCGCCACGCTCAAGGGGCAGTGGCTGCTGGTTGCGGTGGCCGATGCGGCCTGCAATGCGCTCTGCGAGCAGCAGCTCTACCTGCAGCGCCAGCTGCGCGAAAGCCTGGGCCGCGAGAAAGACCGGCTCGACCGCGTCTGGCTCGTGAGCGACGCGGCACCTGTGCCCGCGCGCCTGGACAACGGCCTGCGCGGCGCCACCGTGCTGCGCGTGCCGGCCGAGCAGCTTGCCCGGTGGTTTGCCCCGGTTCAAGGCCATTCCCTGGCCGAGCACCTCTACGTGGTCGATCCCATGGGCAACTGGATGATGCGTTTTCCGGCCGGCATGGACGCCAAGGGCGCCAGCCGCGCCAAGCGCGACCTCGACCGCCTGCTGCGCGCCTCCGCCTCCTGGGACGAGCCCGGCCGCTGACACCGCATGGACACCGGCTCGCTCTACGACCTTACACCGATCGCCTGGCTGATGGCGGCCGGCGTGCTGATCGCGCTCGGCCCGCTGGTGTGGGTGTGGCGCCGCAATGCCGGCGCCGGTCCGGCACGCCGGCTGCACGCGCTCACCGTGCTCACGCTGTTTCTCACCTTCGATCTGACGCTCTTCGGCGCCTTCACCCGGCTCACCGATTCGGGCCTGGGCTGCCCTGACTGGCCCGGCTGCTACGGCAACGCGAGCCCGGTCGGCGCGCGCCACGAGATTGCGATGGCGCAGTCGGCCCAGCCGACCGGCCCGGTCACGCACAGCAAGGCGTGGGTCGAGATGGTCCACCGCTATCTCGCCACCGGCGTGGGCGTGCTCATCCTTACGCTGGCGGGAGCTACCTGGGTCGTGCGGCGGCGCCAGCGCCGCCTGCCCCTGCCGGCGGAAGGCGGACACGTCACGCTCAGCGCGTGGTGGCCGGCGGTGACGCTGGTCTGGGTCTGCCTGCAGGGCGCATTCGGCGCGTTCACCGTAACCTGGAAGCTCTTTCCCGCCATCGTCACGCTTCACTTGCTGGGCGCCGTGGTGCTGCTCGTGCTGCTGTGCATTCAGGCCGTGCGTTACCGGCAGGCCGCGGCGGACCGCCTGCCCACTGCCGTATCACCCGCCATCCGCAACGGTTTGCTTGCCACTTCTGCATTGCTCCTGTTGCAGATTGCACTCGGCGGCTGGGTCAGCACCAACTACGCCGTGTTGGCCTGCACCCAGTTTCCAACCTGCCAAGGCAGCTGGTGGCCGCCGATGAACTTTGCGCAAGGCTTCGAAATCTGGCGCCACCTTGGCGTGACCGGCAGCGGCGCGCCGCTCGATTTTTCGGCGCTCACGGCCATTCACTATGCGCACCGGCTCATGGCCTACGCGGTGTTTGCCGCCTTGGGCGTGCTCGCGTGGCGCCTGCGCCGCATCGAGCCGCTGCGGCCCCAGGCCGGATGGCTCGCGGGTCTTGCCTTGCTGCAGCTTGCCACCGGCCTGGGCAACGTGCTGCTCGGGTGGCCGCTCGCCGCCGCCGTGCTGCACACCGGCGGCGCCGCGGCGCTGGCCGTGGTGCTGACCTGGGCAATATGCGAAAGCCGCCGCGGGACCGCTGCCGCAACCGTACGCAATAAAGACAAGGCGCCCGGCGCCCTGCATGACAACCCGAGGGGAGCCACCGCGTGAGCACGCCGATTTCCGTGGAGCAGGCGAGCGCCGCCAACGTGCTGCGCCAGTTCTATGCGCTGACCAAGCCGCGCGTGGTGCAGCTGATCGTTTTTTGCGCCCTCATCGGCATGGTGCTGGCCGTTCCCGGCGCGCCGACATGGGCCGACGTGCAGCGCGCGCTGCTGGCGTGCGCAGGCATCTGGCTGGTCGCGGGTGCGGCGGCGGCGTTCAACTGCCTGGTCGAGAAGGGCATCGACGCCAAGATGAAGCGCACCGCGTGGCGACCCACCGCGCGCGGACAGCTCAGCGACCTGCAGGCCCTGGTGTTCTCCGCGCTGCTGTGCGTGGCCGGCTCGGCGCTGCTGTGGTTCAAGGTCAATCCGCTCACCATGTGGCTGACCTTTGCCACCTTCGTCGGCTACGCGGTCGTCTACACCGTCATCCTCAAGCCCCTGACGCCGCAGAACATCGTGATCGGCGGCGCCTCGGGCGCGATGCCGCCGGTGCTGGGCTGGGCCGCAATGACCGGAGAGGTCGGCCCCGAGGCGCTGATCCTGTTCCTCATCATTTTCCTGTGGACGCCGCCGCACTTCTGGGCGCTGGCGCTCTACCGTGTCGAGGACTACCGCAAGGCCGGCCTGCCGATGCTGCCCGTGACGCACGGCAACGAGTTCACGCGGCTGCAGGTGCTGCTGTACACCTTCATATTGTTCGCGGCCTGCCTGATGCCATTCATCTACGGCATGAGCGGCTGGCTCTACCTGGCGGTGGCGGTGGGCGTGAGCATCGGCTTCACGGGCTATGCCTTTGCGCTCTGGCGCAATTACTCCGACACGCTGGCGCGCAAGACCTTCCGGTTTTCGCTCATTCACCTGAGCGTGCTGTTTGCGGCATTGCTCGTCGACCACTATCTCCGCTGATCGAAATGTCCGTATCCATGAACAAGCGAAATGCTCTCAAGTTGATCGTCGGCAGTGCAGGATGGGCCGGCGCCGCCGCCACACTAGGCCTGGGGCTTTCGGCCTGCAGCGAACCCAAGCCGAGCTTCAACGCGGTCGACATCACCGGTGCGGACTACGCCAGGGATTTTTCGCTGAAAGACGCCGATGGCAAGGTCCGCACCATGGCCGACTTCAAGGGCAAGGTGGTGGTGCTGTTCTTCGGCTATGCGCAGTGCCCCGACGTGTGCCCGACCACCATGACCGAAATGGCCCAGGTCAAGCAGCAGCTCGGCAGCGACGCCGACAAGCTGCAGGTGGTGTTCGTCACGGTCGATCCGGCGCGCGACACGCCCGAGGTGCTCAAGGCCTACATGGGCGCGTTCGATCCGGCGTTCGTCGCGCTGATTCCCACACCCGAGCAGCTCGCCGCGACCGCCAAGGACTTCAAGGTCTATTACAAGAAGGTGGAGGGCAAGACCCCCACCAGCTACTCGATGGACCATTCGGCCGCCAGCTTCGTCTACGACACCGAGGGCCGGGTGCGGCTCTACGCACGCTATGGCACCGGCGTGGCGCCCATGGTGTCCGACGTGAAGGCGCTGCTCAAGGCCTGAACCGGCATTGAATCGTCCCATGGACGCTGCCGTTGCCTTCGCCCCGGTCGATCACCTGAAGACGCGCAAGGGTGCGTTCCGCATCGCGCTCATTCCGCCCGAGGTGCTGCGCGCACTGAACGACGGGTTGCTCGAAACCGTCAACCTCAACGAATTCCTGGCACTGGAGCTGCCGCAGCTTGCGCGCAGCATCGCGGGCCATATCGGCCTGGATCCGGCGAGCGAGCGGCTGGCCGACACGCTCGCCATGCTCGGCGCCTTCAAGCCGATGCAGCGGCACGGCCACATTGCGCGCGCGCTCTACGACCTGGCGGCGGTGCATGCCGAGCGCGATGCCGTCGCACACCGGCTGGCCACGCATGCCAGCGACGTGGCGCGCTGCTGGGCCGCGCAGTGGGTGGCACTTTCGGGTTTGCCACTGGCGGCGCAGTTGCACGCGGTGCGCCGGTTTGCCGCCGATCCGCACTTCGGCGTGCGCGAAATCGCCTGGATGGCGGTGCGCGAAGCAGTCATTGCCTCGCTCGACGAGTCGCTGGCGCTGCTGCAGCCATGGGTGGCCGATGCCGACCCGAACATCCGCCGCTTTGCCAGCGAACTCACGCGCCCGCGCGGCGTGTGGTGCGCACAGATCGAGGCGCTCAAGGCCGAACCGTGGCGCGCGCTGCCGCTCATCGAGCCGCTGCGCGCCGACACCAGCCGCTATGTGCAGAACTCGGTGGCCAACTGGCTCAACGATGCGAGCAAGACCCAGCCGGAGTGGGTCGACCGGCTCTGCACGCGCTGGACCGATGAGTCGGACGTGCCGGCAACCCGGTACATCGTCAAGCGCGCGCTGCGAACCCTTTCGAAGCAGGCATGAATGAAAAAGCCCGGCATGGCCGGGCTTTTTTTATAAGCGAAGAGCCGAGCGAGGCTTACGCGTAGTCGGCCAGCGCCTTCTTCATCTTCTTCATCGCCGCGACTTCGATCTGGCGAATGCGCTCGGCGCTCACGCCGTACACCGCCGCCAGGTCGTGCAGCGTCATGCCGCCCGAACCGTCGTCGTTGACCTTGAGCCAGCGCTCTTCCACGATGCGGCGGCTGCGTTCGTCCAGCGCCTCGAGCGCAGTGGCAATGCCGTCGCTCGAGAGCCGGTCGCGCTGCTGCGATTCGAGCAGGGCGGTCGGTTCCTGCGTGGCGTCGGCCAGGTAGGCGATCGGGCCGAAGGCTTCATCGCCGTCGTCCGACGGACCCGGATCGAGCAGCACGTCGCCGCCCGACAGCCGGGTTTCCATTTCGAGCACTTCTTCGGGCTTGACGTTGAGCCGGGTCGCCATTTGCGACACCTCGTCGGGGCTCAGCGTGTCGCGGTGCGTGCCGTTGTCGGCCGCGGCCGAATCGGCCTTGAAGCCCTGCTTCATCGAGCGCAGGTTGAAGAACAGCTTGCGCTGGGCCTTGGTCGTCGCGACCTTGACCATGCGCCAATTCTTCAGGATGTACTCGTGAATCTCGGCCTTGATCCAGTGCATGGCGTAGCTCACCAGCCGCACACCCTGATCGGGGTCGAAGCGCCTCACGGCCTTCATGAGGCCGACGTTGCCCTCCTGGATCAGGTCGCCGTGAGGCAGGCCGTAACCCAGGTATTGGCGCGAAATGGAAACCACGAGGCGCAAGTGCGAGAGGATCAGCGCACCGGCCGCTTCGAGGTCGTTGTGGTCGCGCAAACGGCGCGCGAAGCCCTGCTCTTCTTCGAGCGTGAGCATCGGCAGGCGGTTGGCGGCCGAAATATAAGCATCCAGGTTGCCCAGCGGCGGCACCATCGACCATGGATTGGCGACGGCGAGCTGGTTGGCAGAGGCTCCAGACAGCGTGGTCATCAGGGGAAACTCCTTTGTATTGGGCATATTAGCACTCGATTAGAGGGAGTGCTAAGCCAAGGGTTCCCCCCTAAGTTTCTATCGGGTCGATAGCCAAAGCTGTCGGCAGGAGGGCGGTGCGGCCCGAGGCGGCGTCCGACTCGGGGCTTACCAGCGGATACCCAGGCGCAAAAACAGCCTCGAGAGTACGAACAGCGGCCCCACCCAGAGGTATTGGATGTCTTCGAAGAACGAAGGTTTCCTGCCTTCTATCTTGTGGCCGATGAACTGGAAGATCCATGCCACTACAAAGATGGCGGCGGAAATCGGCAGCACAAGGGTGCCCATGGCCTGAACCACCGCCAGCACCAGGGCCGTTCCGGCCAGCATGGTGATCAGGAAGGCGGGCGAACGCAGGGTGGCGTAGTAGAAGAGGCTCGCCGCCACGAAGCCGTACGCCACCCACGGATGCAGCGCATACAGCAGGCCGACGATGCTCAGCATGATGGCGGGGATCGCGACGAAGTGAATCAGCTCGTTGGTTGGGTGGCGGTGGCTTTCGCCATAGTGGGCAAGCAGCCGGTCGACCTTGCGGTCGCCTGCCGCGGCGGGGGCATCGGCGGTGTGCATGATGTTCTGTCTCCAAAGCGTCGCTCGGTACGGCGATGTACCTGCATGGTGCCTCCGCCGGCAGGCGATGGCAAGTGCTATGGAAAAAGTAGCAAAACCTTCCTGTTTTCGCAACCGCTGGGTCATGACTTAGGCACTGTTGCCCGCTCGAGGCGTCGCTAAGATCGGCTGCGTGGCTCTTCCGCTCGAATCTTCATCTCCTTCGTCGCCTTCGACCGTGGAACCCGGCCCCGCCCGCCCGCCCACTGCCATCCTGGTGGTGGACGACCACGATCTGCTGCGGCTCGGCGTGCGGGCGCTGGTGCAGGCACAGGCCGCTTCTTCCGGCGCGAGCATCGAGGTATTCGAAGCCGGCAATGTGGCTCGTGCGCTGGCGCTCTATGAAGAGCACCGGGACTCCATCGGCCTGGTGCTGCTGGACCTGGCACTGCCCGATACCCATGGCCTCAGCGGCCTGGCCGAATTTCGCCTGCGTTACCCGGCGGCCCGGATCGTGGTGCTTTCGGGCACAGGCAACACGTCCCTGGCCCAAGGCGCGGTGGCCCTGGGTGCGAGCGCCTTCCTTCCCAAGTCGGCGGATCTGAAGGAGGTGGTGGGCTTTATCCGCGCCTGCGGCCTGCTCGATGGGGGCGCTGTGCAGACTGCGCCTCCCCCCGTCATGAAGACGCTCGGCGGCTACGCCGAAACGGCCCACGCCAGCGCCTGGCAGGAACTCACCCCGCGCCAGATGCAGGTCCTGCAGTGGGTGCTCGAAGGCAAGGCGAACAAGGAAATTGCCCAGATAGCAAACCTGAGCGAAGGCACGGTAAAGAACCACGTATCGACCATCCTGCTGCTGTTCGGCGTGCGTTCGCGCGCGCAATTGATCAGCAGCCTGCGTTGAGCCCGCCGCCCATGGCCGCCGACACGCCGCTGAGCCAGCGGGTGCTGCGCGAGCACGTGGCTTCGGTGTATTTCAACTACAAGGCGACGTTCCTGGCTCGCCTGGTCTTCGTTCTGGTGCTCGGCGGGTTCATGTACCTGCAGCTGGGCGATCCCATGGTGCTGCCGTTCGTCGTGCTGCACCTGGCGCTGTACCTGGGCATGTACTTCACGCCGCGATGGAACCCATCCGTGCCGGCGGCGGAAAGCGCCTGGTGGGCCCGCAAGATCACCCGCATCGTGACGCTGCTCGGGTTTGCCGATGCGCTCGCACCGTGGATCTTCGTGCCCGCAGGCAACCTGCCCGTCACCGCCGCGCTGATGGTGGTGATGATGGGCAACTGCGCACGCGCGGTGCAGTCGCTGCGGCCGCTGAAGGCGGCGCTGTTCGGCCACACGCTGCCGATGATGGGTGGGCTGATCGTTGCCCTGGCGTGGCAGGGCGATCCCATCCATCTCTTTCTTGCGGCCTTTGCCGCGATCTATCTTGTTCTGATGCTGCGCGTGGGCGTGCAGGAGCACCAACTGCTGGCGGATTCGCTGGCCCTGCGCTTCGAAAAGGAAGCGCTGGCGGTGCGGCTGGAGGAGCAGATCGCCGCCACCGAACGTGCCAGCGAAGAGAAGACCCGCTTCCTTGCCAGCGCCAGCCATGACCTGCGGCAGCCGCTGCATGCCATAGCGCTGTTCGGCGCCGCACTCGAAAACGAATTGCGCGGCCGCCTCGAAGGAGTCCATGCGGAGCGCCTGATGCGCGCGGTGAACGCGCTGGGCACCTCGCTCGACACCATGCTCGACGTCTCGCGGCTCGACGCGGGTGTGGTCACGCCGGAGATCCGGGCGGTGCAGCTCGACGCCTTGTTCCTGCCGCTCAACCACATGTTTTCGCCGCAGGCCGAACAGAAGGAGCTGCAGCTGCGCGTGCGCGCGAGTGGATTGTGGGTGCGCAGCGATCCGCAACTGCTGCACCGCATGCTCTCCAACCTGATCGACAACGCGCTCAAGTACACCGTGAACGGCGGCGTGACCGTGAGGGCGCGGGCGCGCGGCGATGCCGTGTGGATCGAAGTGCGCGACACCGGCGTCGGCATCGCGCCCGAGCAGATCGGCCGCATCTTCGAAGAGTTCTACCAGGTCGGCAACCCGGGCCGGGACCGATCGCAGGGGTTGGGTATCGGCCTGTCGATCGTGCAGCGCCTGTCGCGCCTGCTGGACCATCCGCTGCAGGTGCATTCGCGCCCGGGGCGGGGCACCCACTTCCGTGTGGTGTTGCCCGCCGCCGCGCCGCTGGCTGTTTCCAGCTTGCAAGGCACCGAGGCTCACCGGCAGCGCGCCGCAGGGGCCCAGGCGCTGCCCCGACGCGTGCTGCTGGTCGACGACGAGGCGGAGATCCGGGAGGCCATGGGCGAGCTGCTGCGCTCCTGGTCCATCGAGGTGGAGGCCGTGGCCGATGAGGCGCAGGCGGAAAAGGCCTTGGCGCGGGCGGAAGGCCAGGCGCGGCCCTTCGACCTGCTGGTGTGCGACTACCGCCTGGCCGAGGGCAATGATGGGCTCGACGCTGGCCAGCGCCTTCGCCGGCGCCATGGCACCGACATGCCGCTGTTGCTGGTCACCGGCGAAACCGCGCCCGAACGCTTGCAGCGTGTCCGGGCCTCGGGCGTGGCCGTGCTGTTCAAGCCGGTCGACGCCGGCAAGCTGTTTCGAACCCTGAGCGAACTCGTGCCCACCGGCGCGACATGACCTTTGGCACTGGTGTGCGGGTAGGGCGCGCTTTACCTTTGCGCGGTCTCACACATCAATGCTCTCAGGGAGTGATTTCATGCAAGCAAAACTATTGATATCGGCGCTCGCCGCGACTCTGGCGGCCTGCGGTGGAGGAGGTGATGGCGGCGGCGGTGGCTTTGCCGGCCTGCCGGTGATACCGGCGCCCGCACCCGCTCCTCCCGCTCCACCGCCACCCGCCCCGCCGCCGCCCGCTCCGGCCCCGGTTCCCGCCACGCGCACTTTCATGTACGAGGCCTTGGCCCCTTCCGCCGACGCATCGGCGTTTCTCGACCGGCTGAATGCGCAGGGCGCGAGGGCCTTTCGCTTCTTCAGCGGCCTTGCTTTCACCACGGGCCCGACGAGCGCGGAGGTCGTCGAGGCTTACGTGAAAGACGCAGAGACCACCTACGCCTTCGAGCTGCTGCCCGACACCGCCTCGGTGGCCGACCTGCAGGCGCAGCTCAGCGCCCAGGGTGCCAGGGGCTTCAAGTGGGGCGGGCCGTACATGGTCGGCGGGCAGATCCGCGCGCTCTATCGCAAGGACAACAGCTCCTCGTCGACCTACACGTATTCCGTGCTGACTGCGCCTGCCGACAGCGCCGGCTATCTGGCACAGGCCAACGCCCAGGGCGGCAACGGCTTTTTCAGCGTCGCCGGGGCCTACATGGTTGGCGGTACGACGGTGCTGGTGTACCAGAAGGACTCGCAAGGCAGTGCAACCTATGGCTACGAGGCGCTGGGCCAGCCTGGCAGCGACGCCGATTTCCTCGCGCAGCTCGAGGCCCAGGGCGCCCGGGGCTTCCGGTTCAAGACGGGCTATGGCTTTTCGGATGGCATCAGGCTGCTCTACGAGAAAGACCTGACGCAGTCGGCCACGTTCAGCTACCAGAACCTGCAGCCCGCGGCCAACAGCGCGGACTACATCGTGCAGGCGAACGCCGAGGGCGCGAAGGGCAATGCGCTGGTGGGCGACTATGCACTGCCAAGCGGCCAGATCCGGACGCTCTACATCCGGCCAACCAACTGCACAGGCTTTCTCTGCGACACCCGCTCGCTGTTCGGGTTCTAAGCAGCTTCTAAGCGGCGGCGGGCGCTGTTGGCTGCACCTCAGCCCAGCAGCGCCTGCGCAAACTCGCGTGCGTTGAAGGTCTCGAGGTCTTCCAGCTTCTCGCCCACGCCGATGAAATAAACCGGAATCGGCCGCTCGCGCGCAATGGCGCAGAGCACGCCGCCCTTGGCGGTGCCGTCGAGCTTGGTCACCACCAGGCCGGTAAGGCCCAGTGTCTCGTCGAAGGCCCTGACCTGCGCCAGGGCGTTCTGCCCGGTGTTGCCGTCGATCACCAGCAGCACTTCGTGCGGCGCCGTGGCGTCGGCCTTGGTGACCACGCGCTTGATCTTCTTGAGTTCGTCCATCAGGTGCAACTGCGTCGGCAGCCGGCCCGCGGTGTCGACCAGCACCACGTCCTTGCCGCGCGCCTTGCCGGCCGTCACCGCGTCGAAGCTCACGGCGGAGGGGTCGCCGCCTTCCTGGCTCACGATCTCGACCGTGTTGCGGTCAGCCCAGACCAGCAGCTGCTCGCGCGCGGCCGCCCGGAAGGTGTCGGCCGCCGCAAGCAGCACCGAGGCGCCTTCGTTGGCCAGGTGCTTGGTGAGCTTGCCGATGGATGTGGTCTTGCCCGCGCCGTTGACGCCGGCCACCATGATCACCGTCGGCGAGAACTGGCCGATGACCAGCGGCTTTTCGAGCGGCCGGAGCAGGTCGGCAATGGCATCGGCCAGCAACTTCTTCACCTGCGTGGCATCCGTCGCCATCTGGCGCTTGACGCGGCCGCGCAGGTCGTCGAGCAGGAACTCGGTCGCCTTCACGCCCGCGTCGGCCATCAGCAGCGCCGATTCGAGTTCTTCGTAGAGCGCTTCATCGATCTGCGCGTTGACGAACACCGCCTGAATGCCGGTGCCGGTCTTGCGCAGGCCGGTTTTCAGCTTGTCGAACCAGCCCTTGCGCTCGGCGAGCATCGCCGCTTCGGTAGCGGGCGCGGGGAGCGGTGCGGGGGGGCTCGACGGGCGCAGGGGCCGGAACCGGTGCTGGTGCCGGCACCGGTGCCGCAGGCGGCGTGGCGGCGGGTACCGGGGGGGGAGGCGGCGGCGCCACGGTGGGCGGCGCGGCGGGCGGCGCGGCGGGCGCGGGCGATGGCGCAGGCGCGGTTTCCTCCGCGGCAGGCTTGGAGCCGAACCAGCTCGACGGCGAAAACACCGAGCGCGCCGGGGCAGGCTCGGGGGCCGGCGCCGGTGCCGGTTCAGCGGCCGGGGCGGGCGCCGGTGCGGCCGGAGCTTCGGCGGGTGGTTTTTTCTTGAAGAAACTGAACATCGGGAGCTTTTTACAATCCGACCCATTCTATGAAACACCCCTCGCCACGCCGTGCTGCGTCTGGTGCGGTGCTGGCAATGGCGCTTTCCGCGCTGTGGGCGGCGCCTGTACTCGCCCAGCCCACACCGGCTTCCGCCGCCTCTGTCAGTTCTTCCACTCCCGTTTCACCGGCCGCTGCCGCCGCGGCGCCTGCGCCCCAGCAGTTCACCCTGGCCAACGGCATGACGCTGCTGGTGCTGCCCGACAGGCGCGCACCCACCGCGGTGCAGATGGTCTGGGTGCGCGTGGGCTCCGTGGACGAGGTCGACGGCACCTCGGGCGTGGCCCACGTGCTCGAGCACATGATGTTCAAGGGCACCAAGACCATCAAGCCTGGTGAGTTCTCGCGCCGCGTGGCGGCCCTGGGCGGCCAGGAAAACGCGTTCACCTCGCGCGACTTCACCGGCTACTACCAGCAGATTCCGGTGGCCAGCCTCGAGCAGGTCATGAAGCTCGAGTCGGACCGCTTTGCCAACAACCAGTGGTCCGACGACGAGTTCAAGCGCGAGATCGAAGTGGTCAAGGAAGAGCGCCGCATGCGCACCGAAGACCAGCCGCGCGCATTGCTGGGCGAACAGCAGAACGCCGCGGTGTTCACGGCTTCGCCCTACCAGCGCCCCGTGGTCGGCTGGATGAGCGACCTGGACGCCATGACGCCCGACGACGCGCGCGAATTCTTCCGGCGCTGGTACGTGCCCGCCAACGCCGCCGTGGTGGTGGTCGGCGATGTCGACGTGGCCAAGGTGCGCGCACTGGCCGAGAAGTACTACGGCAGCATTCCCGCGCGCGCCGTGCCCCCGCGCAAGCCGCGCACCGAGCCCGCGCAACGCGGCATCCGCCGCATCGAATTCAAGGCGCCGGCGGAGCAGGCCTACGTGTCGCTCGCGTTCCGCATTCCGCAGCTCGAGAACATCGACGCTGCGGACAGCGACGTGTGGGCGCTCGAAGTGCTGTCGGCCGTGCTCGACGGCTACACCGGCGCACGGCTCGACCGCGCGCTGACCCAGGGCCCCGATCGCGTGGCCGATTCCGCGGGTGCCTATTCGGGGCTGGCCGGGCGCGGGCCGCAGCTGTTCACGCTGGTGGGCGTGCCGGCGCACGGAAAGACCGCCGAGGCGGTGGAGGCGGCATTGCGGGCGCAGGTGGCGCGCATCGCGAAAGAAGGCGTGGGCGAGGCCGAACTCGCGCGCGTCAAGACGCAATGGGTGGCCAGCGAAACCTACAAGCGCGATTCCGTGATGGCGCAGGCCCGCGAACTCGGAAGCAATTGGGTCCAGGGGCTGCCGCTCGACTCCAGCGCCCGCATCATCGCGAAGCTGCAGGCCGTGACCCCGGCCCAGGTGCAGGCGGTGGCCGCCAAGTACTTCGGAGACGACCAGCTCACGGTAGCCACCTTGCGCCCGCTGCCGCCGGAAGCCAAGCCCCGAGGACGCGGCTTTGCAGCGCCCGCGGGCGAGATGCGTTGAAGGGCCGGACCGCCATGATTGCCATGAAAAAAATTCTCCGTCCCGCGCTGTTCGCCATCGCTGCCGCCCTTGCAGGCGCCGCGCAGGCTGCACTCCCCATCGAACACTGGACGCTCGCGAGCGGTGCCAAGATCTACCTGGTGTCGACCCAGGCGCTGCCCATCGTCGACGTGCAGATCGACTTCGACGCCGGCAGCCGGCGCGACCCGGCGGCGCAAGCTGGCCTGGCCAGCGTGACCGCCGCCATGGTCGAGAAAGGCGTGCGCGCCGGCAAGAACGGCGAGCCCGCGCTCGACGAGAACGCGCTGGGCGAAGCCTGGGCCGATTTGGGCGCCGAGTTCAACGCGAGCGCCGGAACCGACCGCGCCAGCTATTCGCTGCGCACCCTGTCCGACCCGGCCCTCCTGTCCAAGGTGGTGGCGCTGGCTTCGCGCGAGATCGGCGAGCCGGCCTTCCCCGACGATGTGTGGCAGCGCGAGCGCGAACGCATCAATGCATCGCTGAGGGAGGCCAATACCAAGCCGGCGACCATCGCCGGCCGCGCCTTTGCGCAAAGCGTCTATGGCAGCCACCCGTATGGCCAGGACGTGACCGAAGCCACGCTGGCACGCATCGACACGGCGGCCATGCGGCAGCGCTACCAGCAGTTCATCGTGCCGTGCCGCGCCAAGCTCAGCATCGTCGGCGCCGTGACGCGCGCGGAAGCGGAAGCCATGGCCACCGCGCTGCTCTCGCGGCTGCCTGGCCCCGAGGCCTGCACTCCGCTGCCGTCCATTGCGCCGGTGACCGCGCTTGCGGCGCCGAAGGACGAGCGCATTCCGTTCGCGTCGGCCCAGGCCCACGTCTTCATCGGCCAGCCCGGCTATCCGCGCAAGGACCCGGACCACTTCGCACTCACACTCGGCAACTACGTGCTGGGCGGCGGCGGCTTCGTTTCGCGGCTCACCAACGAAGTGCGCGAGAAGCGCGGCCTGGCCTACAGCGTCTACAGCGGCTTTTCGCCGGGGCTGGACGCCGGGGCATTCCGCATCGGCTTTCAGACGCGGCCCGACCAGGCTGAAGAGGCGGTGAAGATCTCCCGCGAGGTGCTCGCCAAGTTCGTGACCGAAGGCCCGACCGCCGCCGAGCTGAAGGCGGCCAAGGACAACCTGATCGGCGGCTTCCCGCTCCTGATGGACAGCAACCGCAAGCTCATCGGCAACGTGGCCAACATTGCGTGGCACGACCTGCCGCTCGACTATCTGGATACCTGGACCGCGCGCATGAACGCCGTTACCGCGACCGAGGTGCGTGCCGCGTTTGCGCGCAAGCTGCAGCCCGAACGCATGGTGACGGTGGTGGTGGGCGGCAAGTGAGCGGGCGGCGTTTCAGCGCAAGGCGTGTGCGCCGCTGCCGGCGGCTGCGCGCACCGTCGTCCTGAGTCGTTCGAGGAGCTGCGGCGCCGCGCGCGCCTGCTGCCAGTAAAGCGGCACCTGGAGCGCGGAGCCCGGCACCAGCTCTGCCAGCGCGCCCGTGCGCATCGCATCGGCCGCCATGCTCACGGGGAGCATGCCCCAGCCCATGCCGGCCCGCGCCGCCTCGAGAAAACCGTGCGCAGAGGGCAGCCAGTGCCGCGGCGTCTCGACGCTGCGATGGCAGATGCGCCGCACCCAGCGCGCCTGCAACCGGTCCTTGCGGTCGAACACCAGGCTGGGTGCATCGGCCAATGTGCGCGCACCCACGCCCTTGGCGAAATACCGGTGCATGAATTCGGGGCTCGCGGCCGCCACGTAGTGCATGGTGCCCAGGGCTTCGCTGTTGCAGCCGACCACCGGCTGCGCCAGGGCCGTGACCGCGGCCAGCACGGCGCCGCTGCGCAGGCGCTCGGCGGTGTGGTCCTGGTCGTCCACGGTCAGGTCGAGCAGGGCGGATTCTTCCTGTCTGGCAAAGGCCGCGGCGGCCGCCATGAACCAGGTGGCCAGGCTGTCTGCGTTGACTGCCACGCGCACCGTGACCCGTTCGCGCTCGTTGCCGCCGCTGCCGGCCATGCCGAGCGCCGGCATCGCGTCGCGCAGTTCGTGTTCCAGCATGCCCACGCGTTCGAAGTGGCGGCAGAGCTGCTGGCCCGCTTCGGTGGGCACGCAAGGCTGTCCGCGCACCAGCAATGCACCGCCCGTGCGTTCCTCGAGCAGCTTCACGCGCTGCGAGACGGCCGAGGGCGTGACGTTCAGTGCGCGCGCGGCGCGCTCGAAGCTGCCTTCGCGCACCACGGCGGCCAATGCGTTCAGGGCGGCGTAGTCGAGCATGGTGCGTGATGAATTAGAGAAACTGAATAAGCCTTAGGAAGTTTAGTTTGAGTTAATTGACTCTTGGCAGCAAGCTCACGCCATGGTCACCGAACAAATCACCACCGCTTTCGCAAACGGGCTCTTCATGAGCCTGGTGCTCATCGTCGCCATCGGCGCGCAGAACGCCTATGTGCTGCGCCAGGGCTTGCGGCGCGAGCATGTGAGCGCCGTGGTGCTGTTCTGCGCGGCGAGCGACGCGCTCCTGATCACGGCGGGCGTGGCCGGTATGGCGCAGGCGCTGCAAGGGCGGCCTGCGGTGGCCACGGCACTCGCGGGGCTTGGCGCCCTGTTCCTGGGCGGCTACGGGTTGCGCGCGCTGTGGCGCTCGCGGCAGCCCGGTGCGCTGCAGGCTACGGCCCAGGGCGCATCGCTTTCGCGCGCCGCCGTGCTCGCTCAGGCGGCAGGCTTCACGCTGCTGAATCCGCATGTCTACTTGGACACCGTGCTGCTCGTCGGCAGCACCGGCGCGCAGTACGGCGGAGCGCTCAAGGCCTGGTTCGTCGCGGGGGCGACGCTGGCAAGCGCGCTGTGGTTCTCTGCGCTGGGCTTCGGCGCGCGGTGGCTGGCACCGGTGTTCGCGCGCCCGCGTGCCTGGCAGGTGCTGGACGCGCTGATCGGCGGCACGATGCTCGTGCTTGCCGCGCTGCTCGCGCGGCGGGCCTTTCTCGGCATCTAGCGGCACGCGCGGCGGCGTTAAGCTTGCCGCATGCCCCAGAAGAAAGCCGCAGCCGCCAAGCGCCCCCCCTCGTCGTCATCGCCGTCATCGCAATCGCCCTCCCGATCCAAATCGCGGCCGAGCGAAGTGCGCATCATCGGAGGCCAGTGGAAGCGCACCCGTCTTTCCGTGGCCGACAAGCCGGGCCTGCGCCCCACGCCCGACCGCGTGAGGGAAACGCTGTTCAACTGGCTCGCAAGCATCGCGGGTGCGGGTGGCGGCGAGTTGCCGGGCTGGCATTGCGTCGACGCGTTCGCGGGCACTGGCGCCCTGGGCCTGGAGGCCGCTTCGCGCGGCGCCGCGAGCGTGCTGCTGTGCGAACAAGACGCCGCGCTGGTGGGGCAGCTGCAGGCCGCCAAGACCAAGCTCTCGGCCGAGGCCGTGCGCATCGAGCGCGGCAACGGGCTCACCGCGCTCGAACGCGTTGCCGCAGGCAGCCTGGATGCCGTATTTCTCGACCCGCCTTTCGACAGCACCGCCCTCTACGAACCTTCGCTGCGCGCCGCGGGCCGGGCCGTGAAGGCTGGGGGAGCCGTCTATCTGGAAGCACCTCGCAAGTGGACCGACGAGGAGCTCGCCGCCGTCGGCCTTGTTGGTTTTCGTTACCTAAAGGCGGGTGCCGTGCACGCGCACTTGCTGCGGCACCTTGCGACCGGAACCGCATAGGGACTGCATAATTCGCCGGACAAGCCGCACCGGCTGCATGAGGAAGAAGCAACCATGGCCAGCAACGTGATCGCGGTTTATCCCGGCACTTTCGATCCCATCACCCTCGGCCACGAGGACGTGGTGCGGCGTGCAACCCAGCTTTTTTCGAAGGTCATCGTCGCGGTTGCGGCGGGCCACCACAAGAAAGCGCTCTTCACCTTGCAAGAACGCATGGAAATGGCGCGCGAAGCTGTGAAGCCCTATAGCGACCAGGTCACGGTCGAGAGCTTTTCGGGCCTCCTGCGCGACTTTGTGGTGGCGCGCGGCGGCAAGGCCATGGTGCGCGGCCTGCGCGCCGTGACCGACTTCGACTACGAATTCCAGCTGGCGGGCATGAACCGATCGCTGATGCCCGATGTGGAAACCGTGTTCCTGACGCCCAGCGACAAATACCAGTTCATATCTAGCACCTTCGTGCGCGAGATCGCCATGCTTGGTGGCGAGATCCACAAGTTCGTTTCGCCCGATGTGGAGACGCATCTGGCCGCAAAGGTGCGCAGCCTCGGTCGTGAATAGGTCCTCCCCCAGTCTTCGCGCACTTCGTGTCGCTTCGCCAACCCCCTCGCCGGGGGCAACACCAGCGGCCCGGCAAAGCCGGTTCCGCGGTGTTCCACGAAGATGCAAGACCGTCATCCGCATAGACGGCATGGGACTGAGATGAGCAGTCAACATCCGGTACCTCGCCTGCATCCGCTGGGCGATGCGGCGTTGCTTTGCGAGCTGGCGCCGCCGGCCACGCTGGCTCAGCAGCAGCAGATCTGGGCCTTGGGTGCCGAGGTGCAGCAGTGGCCCGGCGTGGGCGAGGTGCTGCCGGGCATGAACAATCTCACGCTGACTTTTGATCCGCTCGCGATCGATGTCGATGCGCTGATGGCGCGGGTCAACGAGGCTTGGCCGCGGCTGTCGGCAGCCGCCATCGAAGGCCGTATGGTGGAGATTCCGGTGGCCTATGGTGGCGAGCACGGGCCTGACCTTGCCGATGTCGCGGCTCACACCGGCCTCACCCGAGCCGAGGTGGTGCGGCGCCACAGCGGCGGCGAATACGTGGTCTACCTGCTGGGCTTTCTGCCCGGCTTTGCCTTTATGGGCGGGCTGCCGCCCGAGCTCGCCACGCCCCGGCGGGCCGAACCACGCACGGCGGTGCCTGCGCGCTCCGTGGGCATTGGCGGCGAGCAGACCGGCATCTATCCGCTGGTGTCGCCGGGTGGCTGGCAGCTGATCGGCCGTACGTCGCTGGAGCTTTTCAACCCGGCGGCCGAACCTCCCACCTTGCTGCGTCCGGGCGACCGCGTGCGCTTTGTCGTCGAAAGCGTCGAGACATGATGCTGGTCCAGAAACCCGGCATGCTGGCCTCGGTGCAAGACCTGGGCCGTCACGGGCACCGGCAGGTCGGCATCTGCCCCGGCGGCGCGCTGGATGTGCTGGCGCTCACGCTGGCGAACCGGCTGGTCGGCAATGCCGACGGCGCAGCGGGCCTTGAACTCACCATGGGCGGCTGCGAGATCCGCTTCGAAACCGACACGCGCATCGCGTTGGCCGGCGATGATTTCGCCGCCCAGCTCGACGGCACACCGCTCTGGCCGTGCTGGAGCGTGCCCGTCAAGGCGGGGCAAACGCTCAAGCTCGCGGGCGCGAATGCACCCGGCGCAAAGAAGGCCGGCTTGCGCAGCTGGCTTGCGGTGGCGGGGGGTATCGACGTGCCGCCGGTGCTCGGTTCGCGCAGCACCGATCTGAAGGCCGGCTTTGGCGGCCACCAGGGGCGGGCGCTGCGCAAGGGCGACCGGCTCGCGCTGGGTGCAACGTTGCTCGATGCCGCCCGGCTCGCGCGGCGGCCTTTCGGGCTGCGCGGCCCCGAATGGGGACCGGAGGAAGACGACTCGGCCATCGAGTTGCGCGTGCTGCCGGGACCCGAATTCGACCAGTTCACCGCGGAGTCGCATGCGCAGCTCTGGAGCGAGCGCTGGCGCATCACGGCACAGAGCAATCGCATGGGAAGCCGGCTGGCGGGCGCCGAACTCAAGCGCAAGCGCAGCATCGACATGCTCTCGTCGGGCGTCATTCCCGGCACCATCCAGGTGCCGCCCTCGGGCCACCCGATCATCCTGATGGGCGACGCGCAGACCACCGGCGGCTATCCGCGCATGGGCGTGGTGATTCGCGCCGACCTCTGGAAGCTCGCACAGGCGCCGCTCGACGGCCGGCTGCGGCTGGTGCAGGTCGACATGGCGGCGGCGCTGGAGGCGTGGGCCGGGCAGCAGCGCTATCTTGCGCAAGTGGCGCAAGGGCTGGCGGCTGCGGGTTGGAGCAGACCGGCATAGACTGTGCGAGCAGCGGGCGCGCGTACGGCATCGATGTGCCGGCGGCCTGAAGAAGGAAGAAACCCAAATGCAAATCGACCTGAATGCCGACCTCGGCGAAGGCGCCGGCAGCGACGAAGCGCTGCTTGGCCTTGTGAGCTCGGCCAACATTGCCTGCGGCTGGCACGCGGGCGATGCCAAGACCATGCGGCAGTGCGTGCGCTGGGCCATCGAACACGGCGTGGCCATCGGCGCGCACCCCAGCTTTCCCGACCGCGAGAACTTCGGCCGCAGCACCATGCACCTGCCAGCCGACGAGATCGTGGCCAATGTGCTCTACCAGGTCGGCGCGCTCGCCGCGATCGTCAAGGCCGAAGGTGGCAAGCTCTCGCACGTCAAGCCGCACGGACAGCTCTACAACCAGGCCGTGAAGGAGCCCGAGCTTGCCGACGCGCTGTGCGAGGCGGTGCGGCGCTTCGACCCGTCGCTCAGGTTCTTCGGCCTTGCGGGCAGCGGCATGATCGACGCCGCGCGCCGCGCCGGCCTCACGCCCGTCGAAGAAGTGTTTGCCGATCGCGGCTACATGCCCGACGGCAGCCTTGTGCCGCGCAGCCAGCCCGGTGCGCTCATCGAAGACGAAGAACAGTCGCTTGCCCAGACGCTCTCGCTGGTGCGCGACCGCAAGGTGACCGCCATCGACGGCAGCACCGTGCCCGTCAACGCCCAGACCGTGTGCCTGCACGGCGACGGTGCCCACGCATTGGCCTTTGCCCGCCGCATTCGCGACCGCCTGCAGCAAGAAGGCATCGCGGTTCGCGCGACGGCCTGAGAGCACTGTTAACCCGTGGCGCAGCGAACCAACGTCCTGCTGACCGGTTTCGATCCGTTCGACCGCGAAGCCCTCAACCCTTCATGGGAGGCCGTGCGCGCGCTGCACGGCTGGAAATGCGGCCGCGCCACCGTGCATGCCCGCCAGATGCCCTGCGTTTTCGGCGATGCCATCGAGACGCTTGCGGGCGCCATGGACGAACTGCAGCCGCAGCTGGTGCTGTGCATCGGCCAAGCCGGTGGACGCGCGGAGATCACGCCCGAGCGCGTGGCCATCAACATCGACGACGGCCGCATTGCCGACAACGCAGGCCGGCAGCCGATCGACACCCCAGTGGTGCGCGGCGCGCCCGCCGCGTATTGTTCGACACTGCCGATCAAGGCCATCGTGCGTGACCTGCGCGCGGCCGGTGTGCCCGCGTCGGTGTCGAACACCGCTGGCACGTTCGTGTGCAACCACATCTTCTACGGCCTGATGCACCGCATGGCCACTCACCCGGTGCCGGGGCTGCGCGGCGGGTTCATTCATATTCCCTACCTGCCCGAGCAGGCAGCGCGCTTTCCGGGGCTGCCCAGCATGTCGCTGGCCACCATGGTCGAGGCGCTGCGCATTGCGGTGGCCACTGCGCTGGCGGTTGAAAAGGACATTGCCGAAACCGGCGGTCAGCTCCACTGAGCCAGCCAGGAGAGCAGCGCCGCATTGACGAGCGCGGGCTTCTCCATCGTGAGCATATGGCCGCACTGCGGCAGCCACACCACTTCCGCATGCAGCACCAGCGCCGCAATTTCGCGCGTGCAGTCGGGCGGTGTCAGCCGGTCGGTGTCGCCGCAGACCAGGAGCACCGGCACGCGAAGCGAAGGCAGGTGGGTGCGCGCATCGGGGCGTCGCATCACCGCACGGTTCTGGCTGATGAGCTGCTGCGTGCCGGCGTCCAGCACGATCTGGACGTAGCGCTCGACCAGCTCCTGGTCGGCCGCCTGCGCGGGGTGGAACGCGAAGACGGCATTCGGCTCGATCACGTCGCGCAGTTCGCCGCGCTCGAACAACTCGATCGCGCTTTCGCGCAGCTCGTACATCTCTGGCGACTCGGGCCGGGCGTTGGTGCCCAGCAGCGCAAGCCCCGCAATGCGCTCGGGCGCCTGCCGCGCGGCTTCCATGGCGACCATGCCGCCCATCGATGCGCCGCACAGCACCAGCGGGCCGGGGTTCTCGCGCAGCACGGCCGCGGCCATGTCTTCGATGGTGTCGTGCCGCATGTGGGCATCGCTCACGCGCGCTTCGAACATGGGCGGAAGAACGGGAAGCTGTGCCTCCCAGAGGCGCTCGTCGCAGGCGAGGCCGGGCAGCAAGACAAGGTGTGGCATGAGCGGATTTTGCGTCATCGCGCCCTCCGGCGTAACGGCATAGGCTGCTTGGCCAGAAGCCATCCGGCGGCGGAATCGACATACTTTCCATTGCTGCGCGATCTGCGGTTCGCGCGTTTCCGCTTCATACCGAGGACAAGAAAATGAACCTGGTTCAACGCGTGCAGGACATCCTGCTCAAACCCAAGGCCACCTGGCCCGCCATCGACGCAGAGCCCGCGGACACCGCGTCGCTCTACAAGAACTACGTGATGATCCTTGCGCTGATACCGGCGGTGGCGGGCTTCATCGGCCTGTCGGTCATCGGCTTCGGCGCCTTCGGCGTCAACTTTCGTGTGCCCGTGGTCACAGGGCTCGTGAACATGGTCGTCGGCTACGTGCTCTCGCTCGTCATGGTGTTTGTGCTGGCGTTGATCATCGATGCACTGGCACCGACTTTCGAGGGCTCGAAGAGCCAGATCGGCGCGCTCAAGCTGTCGGCCTATGCCAGCACGGCGAGCTTCCTGGGCGGGGTGTTCAGCCTGATCCCGTCGCTCTCGATCCTGGGCGCGCTCGCGGCGCTCTACGGCATCTACCTGATCTACGTGGGCCTGCCGGTGCTCATGAAGTGCCCGCCCGACAAGGCGCTGGCATACACGGCAGTGGTGGTGGTTTGCGCCATCATCGGCGGCGTGGTGATCGCCTGGGTGCTCTCGCTTCTCACGCCTTCGCCGGCACGCGTGGGCGCGGCACCGTTCGCGGTGCAGGTGGCGGCCATGCAACAGATGGTGCCGCCGAGGCTCTGAGCGCCGCGCATGCGGTGGAGAATGGGCGTTCCATGCCAACGCCCACACCCGACTCCGCGACCGAACTCATCCTGATCCGCCACGGCGAAACGGCCTGGAACCGCGAACTGCGTTTCCAGGGGCATGCCGATGTGCCGCTCAACGACATGGGGCACGAGCAGGCGCGCCGCCTGGGCTTGCGGATGGCGGGCGAAACGGCGCAGCACATTGTCAGCAGCGACCTCCTTCGTGCGCAGCAAACCGCGGCGCCGGCGTCGCTGCAGCTGTCGCTGCCGGTGGTTACCTCGGCTAGTTTGCGCGAGCAGCACTTCGGCGTGGTCGAGGGCATGCGGGCCGACGAAATACAAGCCCTGCACCCCAGGGCATGGGAAGAGTGGCTGCAGTTCCGCGAGGACCACGCCATGCCCGAGGGCGAGTCGGCACGCGAATTCCACACGCGCATCGTCGCGGCCCTGGGCAACCTCGCAGCCACCTACCGCGGCCAACGCCTCGTGGTCGTCACCCACGGCGGCGTGCTCGACATGGTGTGGCGCACCGCGCGCGGCCTCAGCCTCAGCGGGCCGCGGCAGAGCGACATTCCCAATGCGGGCTTCAACCGCATCCGCATTGCCGAGCCCGCCATGCCCGACGCGATCGAGATCGTCGACTGGGCCGACACGCGGCATCTTGCCGACCTGCCACCGCAGCCGGTGTACGACCAGCGGCGGCACCTCGAGAAGAGCTGAACAGCGAAAGGCCGCGCCTCTTCGAGCGAGGTGCAGCTGCCGGTTTTTTCATTTCTCAGAGGCGAGAAGCCAGTTCTCCGAGCCCAAGCCGCGCATACACATCGCCGGCCTGCCGCCGCAGCCGCAGCGATTCGGGTTGGCCATTGAGCTGCTGCTGCAGGATGCCCTGCGCCCCCGTGAGCGTGGCTTCGGTGTCGGCACGCACGAGCGCGTCGAGGTACACCTGCTCGAACAGGTCGCGCTGCGCATGGCTACCGCCGATCTCGATGAGGCGAGGCAAGGCGCTGCCGAGCCCGTCGATGGCCGAGGCGAAGTCTCCTCGTGCATGGGCAATGAGCCCGCGAGCGGCCGGCACGCACACGTGCTGCCACGCCGCCCGGGTCGAGGCGGGTGCGCGCGGCGCGAACGCCTCGATGTTGCGCAGCAGCGCATCCGCTTCGGGCCGACCCGCGCGGGCCAGGCCATAGAGGTACTGCAGGTCGAGAAAGGGCAGCACATGGTCTGACTGGCGCTGAACGAGGTAGTGGCCCACGTCGCTCCACCGTGTGCCGACATCGATACCCGCAAGCTCGAAGCGCGCCAGCAGCGAGACCGCGCCGATCTGGTCCTGCGAGTAGTCCTTGGCTACGCCCCACACCTCACGGTCGTACACCGCAAGCGCCTCGGCATCGCGCCCGAGCTCGATGAGGAACAGGGCCACGTGCCACCAGTTGTGCGTCACCATGAACGAATTGAGCCCGGTCCAGGTGTCGCTCACGCCCTGCATGAACGCCAAGCCCTCGGAAAGCCGGCCTTCGGTGAGCATCACATGCGCCAGCGCATGGTGCGCCCACGGCTCCTTGCGGCACATGCCGATGGCGCGGCGCGCGCTGGCCTCGGCATCGCGCATCAGGTGGCACTGCTCGTAGCCGAAGGCCGCCATGCCGTGAACGTAAGGCACGTCGGACGCGGCAGGCAATGCGGCAAGTGCTAGCCGGAGCATGCCGGGGCAGTCGCCAGTATTGAAGCAGTGGTATTGCCCCAGCTTCAGCGACACGAGGTCGCGCGGGTACTCGCGCGCCTGTTCCGTATGCAGTGCAATGGCCCTGGTGATGTCGCCGTCGGCCCAGGCCTCTATCGCTGCGACGTAACGTTGCTCGCGCTGCGTGGCACGGGAGGATGTGGCGCAGGCCTTGGCGAGATAGGGGCGCGCATTGGCCGCGGCATCGCGCGACTCGGCGAAGAGGTGGAGCGTTGCGCAATAGGCCTGGACGAGGGGGCTCGAGTCGCTGCCGGCCAAGGCCAGCAGGTTGACCGCACGCGCCTCGGTCGAAACGAAGCCCATGACGAAGTCGTCGAGAAGCGGCAGGCTGGCGGCATCGTCGAGCGTGAGCGGGTTGCCGAAGCTGTCGGCATGCAGGGTTGCGGAAGGCATGGCCGGATGGTGCCATGCCCCGCCGCAAGCTTCAAACGCCCGCTTGCTGGTGGCGGTACTCCTGCGTCTTTCCGCCGTAGCCGTAGGCCGCGCCGCGGGCGTCGATCACGTGGATGTACGACACCTCGTGCAGGTTCGGCCGCAGCCTTGCCATGGCGGCATGCACTTCGCGCAGGTAGCGCGCCTTTTCCGCCTTGGTGTTGGTTTCGTCCGTGACGCTGATGTCCAGGTGAAACGCCGACTTGCCAAGGGAGGCCAGAGACTGCCCGCCGATGAACCACGTGTCGGCGGCGATGTACTGCACCGTGATGGCGATCACCGGCAACTGCTTGCCGAGCACGCTCTGGGTGAGCTCGGCGACCGTGTCGACGGTCTTGCGGGTGAGATCGGCATCGGGCTCGCCCGAGAGATGAACAACGATATGGGGCATTTGGAACTCCGTGAATGAGTGAACGATGGGGCTATTCTGGTCATTGTGGTTCCATCGGAAAAGCGGGAAGATATGATGGCAATCATCGGATTACCGAATGGATAAGCCATGCAGACATTCGACCTGGAACAGCTTCGCACGCTGGCCGCGGTGATCGACGCCGGCAGCCTCACGGCGGCCGCGCCGCGCGTTTTTCTTTCGCAGTCATCGGTGAGCGAGCAGATCCGCAAGCTCGAGGAGCGGGCAGGGCAGTCATTGCTCACGCGCAGCAAGAGCGGCGTGGCGCCGACCGAGGCGGGCACGCGGCTGCTGGCCTATGCGCGCCGCATCCTCGCGCTCAGCGACGAGGCCTTTCGCAACCTGCACGGCGAAACCTTGCAGGGCGAGCTGCGGCTTGCCGTGACCGACTACTTTCGGCCCGGCGATCTGACTCAGCTGCTGGCACGGCTTGGCAGGAGCTATCCGCAGGTGCGGCTGAACGTGAGCATCCTGAAGAGCGACGCGTTGCGGGCGGCTTATTCGAACGGCGAATTCGACGTGGGGCTGGCGATGAATATCTCAGGTGCGGCCTCTTCGCCGGAGCAGGGCCCAAAGGTGCCGGCAATACGCCGCGAATCGCTCGTGTGGCTTGGCGCAGCCGGCATGCGGCTGGCCAAGGGCGAGCCGCTTCGGCTGCTGGCCTTGCCGGACACCTGCTCGTTGCATCAGTACACCGTGGCGCTGCTTCGGCGGCGCAAGGTGCCGTATGTGCTGGCGCATGTGGCGTCGGGCGTGGCGGGATTGCAGTCGGCGCTGGCCGCCGGGCTCGGGGTGGCGTGCCTGAACGAGTCTGCCGTGTGCGATGGCGTGGGGCGGCTGGTGCCGCCGCACGGATTGCCGGCGCTGCCCCGGGTTGCATTTCAATTCTTGCCAGGCCGCCGGGGCGAGACGGAGTTTGTGACCCGGGCCCGGGAAATGCTGGCGACCCACCTGGTATGACACCACCTAGAGGTGGCGCGGGACTTGCGTCAAGCTGCCTGACATGAGCGCGCCACAACCCAGAACCCCGGCGGACTTTTTGCGGCACTCCCGTTTCGACGACGCACAGGCCATCTTTTCAGGCACCTTGTTCGTTGCCATTGCCATGATGCTGTTCGGCCAGGCGGGCCTGCTCACGGGCGGCACGGCAGGCGTTGCGTTTCTCTTGCACTACGCCACCGGGGTGAGCTTCGGCAAACTGTTCTTCCTGGTCAACTTGCCGTTCTATTGGTTCGCATGGCGCCACATGGGGCGGGCCTTCACCATCAAGACCTTCTCCGCCATTGCACTGCTTTCGGTCATGACCGACTGGGCGCCTCGCTACATCTCCATCGATTCGCTGCACCCAGCCTTCGCGGCCGTGCTCGGTGGATTGCTGCTGGGCACCGGATGTCTGTTTCTCGCCCGACACCGCGCGAGCCTGGGTGGTGCGACGGTGCTGACGCTGTACCTGCAAGAGAAGCGCGGCTGGCCTGCCGGCAAGGTGCAGATCGGTATCGACTGCACGGTGGTGCTGCTGGCACTGTTCGTGATTCCGCCGCAGCGCGTGGGCTGGTCGGTGCTGGCCGCTGTGGTGATGGGGCTTTTCTTATGGATCAATCACAAGCCGGGGCGGTACGCTGCGACTTGATTCGTCGGGCGTTTTTTTGGGTGCCGCTATTCAGGGCTTGTGCAAAGGCCACCGGGTACTCCCCTCCGCGAATGTCCCCCGGGGCTGCGCCCCTCCTCCTTTATTTCGCTGCGGGGAGCACCCGATGCCCTATGCACCAGGGCACGCTGCTATTGATCCTGCGATCAACGACCGCCGTTCATCACGCACACGTCGATGGGGTGCCTTGCGCAGCGAAATAAAGGAGGAGGCCGCAGGCCGGGGAACATTCGCGGAGAAAGGTACCCCGTCGGCGGGTGAGCGCCCTGAACGGCGACGGCAAAACTGCTACGGCAGAACAGGCCAGGCCCGCTGCGGCTCCCGAATCTGCTCGAACGCACGCGACACGCGCAGCACGCCGAGATCGTCGAAACGCTTCCCGGCAATCTGCAGCCCGATCGGCAGTCCGCTCGCCGAGTACCCGCAGTTCACTGAAGACGCCGGCTGCTCCGACATGTTGAACGGGACAGTGAAACCGATGTGCTCCAGCGGCCGCAGTGGGTCGTTGGTCGGTGAGGGCGCTTCCGCGGCCGCGGGCATGTTGGGCGACACCGGCGAGATCACATAGTCGAACCGTGCACAGGCCTGCACCGCCGCCACGCGCGTTGCATGGAACTGGCTGAAGCCGCGGAACACATGTTCGCCGCTGAACTCGGCCGCGCTCTCGGCCCACTCGCGAATGTAGGGCAGCACCTTGGCGCGCTGGTCGGCGCGCAGGGCCTTCATGTCCACCAGCGAGCGCATGCGCCACAAATGGTCCATGCCGTCGAGCATGGCCTGCGACATGAAAGGCTGCATGGTTTCGACAATGGCTCCGGCCTTCTCGAACAGGCGGGCCGCACGCTCGACCGCCGCTTCGATCTCGGGCTCCACTGCCAGGCCGCAGCCCGCGTCGAGCAGCAGCCCGATGCGCAGCCCGCGCAAGTGGTCGGGCGTGACATCGAAGCTTGCCCAATCGATGTCTTGCGGCGGCAGGCTCATGCTGTCGCGCGCATCGGGCTTGGAGAGCACCTGCATCATCAGCGCGGCATCGGCCACGCTGCGGGTCATGGGGCCCGCGGCGCGCCCCATGTATGGTGGATCGATGGGAATGCGGCCCAGGCTCGGCTTCAGCGTGAAGATGCCGCACCAGCTTGCGGGCAGCCGCAGTGAGCCGCCGATGTCGGTGCCGATGTGCAGCGGGCCGTAGCCCGCGGCAGCCGCTGCGCCTGCGCCCGCGCTGGAGCCGCCCGGAGTCTTGCTCAGGTCCCACGGATTGCGCGCCAGCTTGTGAAAGCTCGAAAGCCCCGAAGACAGCATGCCGTAGTCCGGCATCGTGGTTTTGCTGACGATCACCGCGCCGGCTTCCTTCAGCCGCGCGGCCGGCGGTGCATCGGCGGTGGCAGGCTTCAAGTCGACGGCGGCGGTGCCCGCCGGCATCGGGTCGCCGCGCGTGGCGATGTTTTCCTTGATGGTGGCGGGAACGCCGTCGAGCGGGCTCAGCGCTTCGCCGCGCTGCCAGCGCGCTTCCGAAGCGCGCGCCTGTTCGAGCGCGGCTTCTGGCCTGAAGAGCCAGGTGGCCTGCAGCTTCGATTCCCAGCGCTCGATGTGCGCGATGACGGCCTGCGTCACCTCGACCGGCGACAGCCGCTTGTCGCGGTAGGCGGCGGAGAGCTCCTGGGCGGAAAGGTCGTTCAATGCAGAGGAAGGAGAAGACACGTCCGTGCTCATCCCCACGACAGCGCCGACAGGTCGTTCACGAAGATCGGGTTTTCCTTCCAGAGGCCCTTGACGTTCTTCTTCGCGATGGTCGGGAACTGCGGCTGATACAGGAAGCCGTTGGCCGCATCGGCGGCCAGCATCTTCTGCGCCTCGCCGAGCAGTTTGCCGCGTTCGGCCGCATTGCCCGTGGACTTGATCTTGTCGAACAGCGTGTTGAAGGCCTTCGACTGGTAGCCCCAGTAGTAGTCGGCCTTGGCGTAGTTGCCGAGGTCGAAGGGTTCCACGTGCGACACGATCGACAGGTCGTAGTCCTTGTTGCCGTAGGTGCCGCTGAGCCACTGGGCCCACTCGACGTTCTGCACCTTCACGGTGATGCCGATCTTGGCCAGCTGGGCCACGATCACTTCGCCGCCCTGGCGCGCATAGGGCGGCGGCGGCAGAGTCATGGTGAGTTCGAGCGGCGTCTTCACGCCGGCTTCGGCGAGCAGCTTCTTCGCTTTCTCCACGTCGAACGGGTTGACGGCGGTGGTGTCGACATAGCCGGCGGCGCCCGGCACATAGTGGCTGCCGATCGGCACGCCGAAGCCGTCCGCCGCGCCTTCGATCACGGCCTTGCGGTCGATGGCCGCGAGGATCGCGCGGCGCACGCGCACGTCGTCCAGCGGCTTCTTCTTGTTGTTGATCGAAAGAATGGTCTTGGCGCGCGAGCCGGCCAGGATGGTCTGGAACTGAGGGTTGTTCTTGAACTGCGGCACCACGCGCGTGCCGATGCGCGTGAACACATCGACATCGCCTGCCAGCAGCGATGCAGCCTGCGCGGCGGCATCGGCAATGAAGCGGAACGTGACCTTGTTGATCTTCGCGTTGCCGGGGCTGCGAAAGCCGTCCCACTTGCTCAGCGTGATCGACGAGCCCTTGGCCCAGTTGTCGAGCTTGTAGGGGCCGGTGCCCACCGGCTTGGTGGCATTGGTGTCGGCGCTCTTGGGCTCGACGATCACCGCCGTGGCCTGGCCCAGCACAAAGGGCAGGTCGGGGTCGATTTCCTTGTTGATGATGACCACGGTGTAGTCGTCGACCACCTGCGTGCTCAGGTTTGCGAAGGTGCGCTTGTCCTTGTTGGTGCTCTTCTCGCCGCCCGCGCGGTCGAAGGCGAACTTCACGGTGTTGGCGTTGAAGGGCTCGCCGTTCTGGTACTTGACGCCGCGCTTGAGCTTGAAGGTGTAGGTCTTCAGGTCGGGCGAGACTTCCCAGCTCTCGGCCAGCAGAGGCGTGACGTTGCCGTCGACGTTGATCTTGGTGAGCGTCTCGAGGATGTTGTAGTGCACCACTTCCCCAATCGCGGCCGCGGCACCCGCAGTGGGGTCGAGCCCCGGCGGCTCCAGCGCCATGCCGATCACGATGGCGTCCTTCCGACCCTGCGCCATGCCGGCGACAGGAGTGGCCAGGGCAACGGTGGCGCCGGCGGTGGCAAGGAGGGTGCGACGATTCAGCATACGGTGTGATCTCCGGAAAAACTGGGTGTGCGATTCGGCTGCTTCAACGCGCACGGCGCCCCGAATGGAGGCGCCGCGGCGCGGAGTAGGAGCACGCAGCACGAAAGATGCCACGCGCGCAGCCAAAGTCATTCTCTCGCAGCGGGCGCATTGCTGCTTGCCTGCGAGGGCGGTTTTTCCTCCGGACGTACCCGGATGCGGGTTCAGCGCCATCGGAGGGCGGCGCCGTCGCCGCCGCGACGACCCGACTGGTGCGCCTTTCCTCAGGCGGCCAGCAGCGTGCCGCCCGCGGGCGTGCGCGGCACCGCATCGAGCAGGGTGCGCGTGTACGGATGCTGCGCGTTGCTGAAAAGCTCGCCGGGCGGGCCTTGCTCGACGATCTTGCCCTTCCACACCACGCAGACCTCGTCGCACAGGTGGTTCACCACCGCGAGGTCGTGGCTGATGAGCAGGTAGCTGATGCCGAACTGCTGCTGCAGGTCCTGCATGAGGTTGAGCACCTGGGCCTGCACGGACACGTCGAGCGCGCTCACGGGCTCGTCGGCCACGATGAGCTTGGGGCGCGTGATGAGCGCGCGCGCAATCGCGATGCGCTGGCGCTGCCCGCCCGAAAATTCGTGCGGGTATTTGTCCATGTCGGTGGTGCGCAGGCCCACGGCGGCCAGCGCCTCGGAGGCACGCTCGCGCTGCACGGTGCGGCTGGTTTCGGCCAGCGCTTCGAGCGGCTCGGCCACGATTCGCGCCACCGTCTGGCGTGGATCTAGCGAGCCGTAAGGGTCCTGGAACACCATCTGGAAGTCGCGCCGCGCTGTGCGCAGTTCGCCGCGGGGCAGCTGGTGCAGGTCGCGGCCCAGCATGCGCACGCTGCCCGAGGTGGGTGTGTCGAGCGCCATCACCAGGCGTGCGATGGTCGACTTGCCCGAGCCCGATTCGCCCACGATGCCCAGGCTGCGGCCGGTCTCGACCTTGAAGCTGACGCCGTTAAGCGCCTTGACGAGCGGCGGCGGGCCGAAGAGCTTTTCGCGCGGCAGGGCGTAGTGGCGCACGAGGTCGGTCACCTCGAGCAGGGGCTGGTTGCTGATCGGCTGACTCATGATGCGAGGGCGCCTTCCGCGGCAATCTCTTCGAGCCGAATGCATCGCACCGCGTGGTCGTGCGGCAGCATCGTGGGCGCAGGCTTGGTCGCATGGCACGCGTCGACGGTGTACTTGCATCGGCCCGCAAAAGGGCAGCCCTGCGGCAGGTCGATCAATTCGGGCACGCTGCCGCGGATGGTCGCCAGGCGGATGCCGCGTGGCGCGCCAAGCGCCGGCCGCGCCGCAAACAGCCCCTGCGTGTACGGATGCGCGCGCTCGGCGAACACAGTTTCGGTCGGGCCGCTCTCGACCACGCTGCCGCCGTACATCACCAGCATCTTCGAGACGCTCTGGGCAATCACGCCAAGGTCGTGCGAGATCAGGATCAAGGCCATGCCGCGCTCGGCGACCAGGCCCTGGATGAGTTCGAGAATCTGCTTCTGGATGGTGACGTCGAGCGCGGTGGTGGGCTCGTCGGCAATGAGCAGGTCGGGGCCGCAGGCCAGCGCCATGGCAATGCCGATGCGCTGGCGTTGCCCGCCCGAAAACTGGTGCGGATAGGCATCGAGCCGCGAAGCCGCATCGGGAATGCCCACGCGCTCCAGCAATGCGAGCACCTCCTTGCGCGCATCGGCGCCTGTGAGCCCGCGGTGCAGGCGCAGCGGTTCGCCGACCTGTCGCGCAATCGTGTGCACCGGGTTCAGTGCCGTCATCGGCTCCTGGAAGATCATGCCGATGCGGTTGCCGCGAATCTGGCACATGGCTTTTTCGCCCAGGCCCACGAGCTCGGTGCCGTCGAAGCGGATGCTCCCGCTGACTTTTGCGGTGGCGGGCAGCAGGCCCATGAGCGACTGCACCGTGATCGATTTGCCGCAGCCCGATTCGCCCACGATGCCCAGTGTTTCGCCGCGCTCGAGCGTGAAGCCGATGCCGCGCACGGCCTCGGCGGGGCCGCGCTGCGTTTGCAGCTCGACGTGCAGGTCTTTTACTTCGAGAAGAGGCATGGCTTTAACGCGCCCTCGCCAGGCGCGGGTCGAGCAGGTCGCGCAGGCCGTCGCCCAGCAGGTTGAGCCCCAGCACCGCCAGCGCGATGGCCATGCCCGGAAACACCGCGAGCAAGGGCGACTGGAACATCATGGTCTGCGCCTCGTTGAGCATGCGGCCCCAGGAGGCCTGCGGCGGTTGCGTGCCCAGGCCAAGGTAGGAGAGGGCGGCCTCGGCGAGGATGGCTATCGCAAAGCGGATGGTGATCTGCACGATCAGCACGGCCGAGATGTTGGGCAGCACATGCTGCATGGTGATGGCGAACGAACCCTTGCCGCAGGCGCGCGCCGCCGCCACGTATTCGCGCGACCAGATGGCGTTGGCCGATGCGCGCGTGATGCGCGCGAACGTCGGAATGTTGTAGATGCCAATTGCGATGATCGCGTTGACGATGCCCGCGCCGAACACGGCCGTCATCATGATGGCCGACAGGATGGCCGGGAAGGCGAGCGAGAAGTCGGTGAGCCGCATGATGGCTTCTTCGACCCAGCCGCGCCGCGCCGCGGCCAAGAGGCCCAGCGCCGTGCCGACGACAAGGCCGATGCCCACGGCAATCATGCCCACCAGGATGGACGCTCGCGCGCCCACCAGAAGCAGCGAGGCGACGTCGCGCCCATAGGTGTCGGTGCCCAGCCAGTGCGCGCCGGAGGGCGGCTTGAGCTTGTTGGGCATGTCCATCTCGTAGGGCGACCACGGCGTCCACACCAGCGAGACGACGGCGGCCAGCAGCAGGAGCAGCGTGAGCACGCCGCCGAGCACGAAGCTGCGGTGCCGCAGCGCGCGGCGCCAGAAGCCGGGAACCTTGAGCGCCGCTGCGCTTGGAACGGGTACAGCGCTCATATGTCGCTCGCCTTGATGCGCGGGTCGATCACGGCGTAGAGCACGTCGACCACGAAATTCACGATGACCACCAGGGCCGCGAGCAGCATCACGCAGTTGCGCACCACGATCAGGTCGCGGTTGCCGATGGCTTCGAAGATCAGCCGGCCGAGGCCGGGAAGGTAGAACACTTTTTCGATCACGATGGTGCCGGCCAGCAGTTCGGAAAACTGCATGCCCATGACCGTGACCACCGGAATCATCGCGTTGCGCAGCACATGGGTCCAGAGCACCGCGCGCTGCGAAACGCCCTTGGCGCGCGCCGTGCGAACGAAGTCTTCGCGCATCACTTCGAGCACCGCCGAACGCGTAATGCGCGCGAGGATGGCCGCCTGCACCACGGCCAGCGACAGGGCCGGCAACAGCAGCGACTTGATGCCCGCGAAGACTCCCTCGCCCCAGCCCTCGAAGCCGCCCGCCGAGAACCACTGCAGCTGAACGGAGAACACCAAAATGAGCAGGATCGCGAACCAGAAATTGGGAATGGCGATGCCCACCTGCGTGAGGCCCATCAGGCCGACGTCGCCGAGCTTGTTGTGGCGCGCTGCGGCGGTAACGCCCACAAGCAGCGCGAGCACCGTCGTCAGCGCCATCGCGAGCAGCGCCAAAGGCACGGTGAGCGCGAGCCGTTCCAGGACGAGGTCGAGCACCGGGGTGCTGTAGGCATAGCTGTCGCCCAGGTTGCCGGTCAGGAGGCCCGCAATCCACTGCCAGTAGCGGGTCCAGGCGGGCTGGTCGAGGCCGAGCTTGGCGGCCAGCGCGGCCACTGCTTCCGGTGCCGCATCGGGGCC